>NZ_JBKDRI010000099.1:0-86073 GCF_046341535.1 Acidovorax sp.
ATCACATCGGGAACCTGCCCGCGCAGCAGCAGCAGCGTGTGCCCCGCTGCATTGGCCAGCAGCGCTGCCGACCAATGCAGCTGGCCATCGTGCCGCCGCCCCCAGGCCACCACGGCCATGGCTATCGCCATCATGACCGAGCTGGCGATGACCATGACGAGCACGGTGGGAAGGTGGACTTCAAGAATCATGAAAGTCTGGTGCGTTTTTGGATGCGGGTGCGTGATGTGCGCGTTGCCATTATCCCAGCTTGGTCTGGATCATCGTGCAGCCTTCGCCGGGGCTGCTACGGCAAGGGTTGGGCAGCGAGCGCCCGGTTTCGCCAACCCAGGCCCTGAGAGGTGCCGGCTGCCGGCCGGTATTCGCAGCCCACCCAGCCCGTGTAGCCCAGCGTATCCAGCATGTCCAGGAGATAGGAGTAGTTCAGCTCGCCTTGGTCAGGCTCGTGGCGGTCGGGAACGCCCGCGATCTGGATGTGCGCCACCCGGCCCGTGGGCAGGTAGCGGCGCAGCTTGGTGGCGACATCCCCCTCAACGATCTGGCAGTGGTACAGATCCATCTGCACCTTGAGGTTGGGTGCCTGCACGGCATCGAGCAACTCGTGGGCATGGTCCTGGCGGTTCAGGAAGTAGCGTGGCATGTCGCGCAGGTTGATCGGCTCGATGAGGATGTCGCGCCCCACGCGCGCAGCTTCGGCGGCGGCCCAGCGCAGGTTGTCCACGGCAAGTCCCTTGAGCGATTCGCGCTCGACGCCTGCTGGCACGATGCCCGACAACACATGGATGCGCGGGCAATCCAGCGCCTGGGCGTAGCGCAGCGCCGTCAGCACCCCGGCGCGAAACTCGTCCTCGCGGCCCGGCAGCGCGGCAGTGCCGCGGGCCTGCTGGTCCCACGCGGCAGCCATGGCCGCCAGGTCGGCTCCGCCCGGTGGTGCGTTGAACAGCACCAGTTGCAGACCATGCGCCTTGAGCAGTGCCGCAATGCGGCTGGGGTCATAGGCATAGGGAAAGAGAAATTCCACCGCCTTGAATCCGTCGCGCGCGGCCGCCGCAAAGCGGTCGAGGAACGGTACTTCGGTGTACATCAGGCTCAGGTTGGCAGCGAACTGGGGCATGGTCGGGCAGGTTGTACAGCGGGGCTGGCCGCGCAGCCGGGGAAGCGAAGCGTAACCGAGGGCACGCCCCGTGCTGTGGCCATGGCCGAGAACCTCACAACACGAGTCCCTGGCTTCGGCGGGCGACCCCATCGAGCGGCCTGCGCCAAGGCGTGCTAAGCGCGCTTGAAGTGGAACACCGCAGTGCCCGCCCGCGCGTTCGGCAGCCAGCGCACCTCGCGTCCGTCCTGCAGCCCAAAGGCATCGAGGATGCGAAGGTGGTTCTTGGTGGCCAGCGCCTCGAAATCCTTGTAGGTGCCCACGCGGATGTTGGGCGTGTCGTACCACTGGTACGGCAGGCGGCGCGTGACGGGCATGCGACCGCGCAGCACCGACAGCCGGTTGGGCCAGTGCGCAAAGTTGGGAAAGGCGACGATGCCCGTGCGGCCCACGCGGGCGGTCTCGCGCAGCATGGTTTCGGCATTGCGCAGGTGCTGCAGGGTGTCGATCTGCAGCACCACGTCGAACGAGTCGTCGTCGAACATGGCCAGGCCTTCGTCCAGGTTGAGCTGCAGCACCTGCACGCCGCGCTGCAGGCAGGCCAGCACGTTGGCATCGGCAATCTCCACGCCGTAGCCGGTGCAGCCGCGTTCGCGCTGCAGGTAGTCGAGCATGGCGCCGTTGCCGCAGCCCAGGTCAAGCACGCGCGAACCGGCGGGCACCAGGCGCGCCAGCGCCTGCATGGCAGCGGTCTCGGTCATGGCTGAAACTCCTTGGCAATGCTATTGAAATAAGAGCGCATCACAGCCATGTACCGCGCGTCATCGAGCAAAAAAGCGTCATGACCGTGGGGTGCGTCAATCTCGGCATAGCTCACGCTGCGGCGGTTATCGAGCAGGCCCTTGACGATCTCGCGGCTGCGTTTGGGCGAAAAGCGCCAGTCGGTGGTGAAGCTCACCAGCAGGAAGCGCGCCGTGGCCCCCGCCAGGGCTTGGGTAAGGTTTCCGCCGTGGTGCCGCGCGGGGTCAAAGTAGTCGAGTGCGCGGGTGATGAGCAGGTAGGTGTTGGCGTCGAAATAGTCGCTGAACTTGTCGCCCTGGTAGCGCAGGTAGCTTTCGATCTGGAACTCCACCTCTTGGGTGCTGTACAGGTACTCGCGCAGGTCCGACGACGGCGCATCGGCCGGGGCGACGCCACCTGGCTCCACCGTGGCCGCCACGGCTGGGGCCCGCAAGGTGCGGCCGAACTTCTCGTTCATCACGTCGTCGCTCAGGTACGTGATGTGCCCGATCATGCGGGCAATGCGCAGCCCGCGCTTGGGGATCACGGCGTGGCGGTAGAAATGCCCGCCATGGAAGTCGGGGTCGGTCACGATGGCGCGGCGGGCCACTTCGTTGAAAGCGATGTTCTCAGCCGTGAGGTTGGGAGCGCTGGCCACCACCACGGCGTGGCGCACGCGGTCGGGGTACTGCAGCGTCCAGCTCAAGGCCTGCATGCCGCCCAGGCTTCCGCCCAGCACGGCGGCCAGTTGCCGCACCCCCAGCCGGTCCAGCAGCCGGGCCTGGGCGGTGACCCAGTCCTCCACCGTGACCACGGGAAAGTCCGCGCCGTACACCTCGCCCGTCTCGGGATTGGTGTGCATGGGACCGGTCGAGCCAAAGCAAGAGCCCAGATTGTTCACGCCGATCACGAAAAAGCGGTCGGTGTCCACCGGCTTGCCGGGGCCGATCATGTTGTCCCACCAGCCCTCGCTTTTGGGCTGACCCGCATACACGCCCGCCACGTGGTGCGATGCGTTGAGCGCGTGGCACACCAGCACGGCATTGGAGCGCTCGGCATTGAGCGTGCCGTAGGTCTCGTACGCCAGGTGGTAGTCGCGGATGGACGCGCCGCTTCGCAGCGGCAGTACCTCCGGGAAATGCAGGGTCTGGGGCGTGGCAATGAACGACATAAACAGCAGTGTGTAAGCCCCCGTGCGACACGGCCTGCGCGGGCTGCGACCTCTGGCGGAGGCTGCGATCTCCTGCCCGGGGGCGGCCCGATGGCAGAAAAAAACCCGGCGTCGCTAAAAACGAGGCCGGGCTGGAGTGTCGGACGGGTCTTTAGCAGCATTTGTAAAGCGCCCGCAAGCTGTGGCAAATCGGCGCGATGGGCAAATATACCAAAAGCGCCCGCTTTCCCCGTCTGCCGCAGATCAGCCCGCCGGTGCCAACATGGCCCACAGCCCCAGCACCAGAAAGATGATGGCCGACACGATGTGCACTGCACGGATCGGCACGCGGCGCGTGATGCGATCGCCCAGCCACACCACCGGCGCGTTGGCCAGCATCATCCCCAGCGTCGTGCCCGCCACCACCCACAGGTAGGCGTTGTACTGTGCGGCCAGCATCACCGTGACGATCTGCGTCTTGTCGCCCATCTCGGCCAGAAAAAACGCGACCAGGGTGGTGCCAAAGACGCCCCAGCGCGGGCTACCGTTGGCTTCGCCTTCGTCGAGCTTGTCGGGAATCAGCATCCAGACGGCCATGGCGATGAACGAGCCCCCCAGAATCCAGCGCAGAACCTGCGGCCCGAGGAAGGTGGTCACCCATGCGCCCACGGCTCCGGCCAGGCCGTGGTTGACCAGCGTGGCCAGCAGTATGCCCAGCACGATGGGCCATGGCTTGCGAAACCGGGCGGCCAGCACCAGCGCCAGCAATTGGGTTTTGTCGCCCATCTCGGCAAGCGCGACGATGGCGGTAGAAACGAAGAAAGCTTCCATGGGGCAGGGTCCTTGCAAGGCCGGACGACTTGAAAACGCATTGACTGCACCCCGACTCCGGCCATGTGGATCGGCATGCAGTCAATGGTCTCGCCCAACCTGAACGCCGCATGCGCCATAGGCCGCGTGTGGACCCAAGTGTGTTGACGCATGCCCCGGCGCTTCGCGCGCCGGGCGGGCTACTCCCCAAAGTCAAGTCCATTTTAGCCCTTTGACGCCCCCGCAAGGCATGACGCATCGGAAACACCCTCAGAAATAAAACCCCACACCCTGCATAAAGTGATTGATAATATGTTCGCTTTTCTGCTTGCAGAAGGGCAGCCAGCTCAGCGGTGTATGGTCAGTTTCGCGTCTTTGAAGTCGTCACAGGTTTGTTGATTGCGTCGGGCTCCATCGCGGTTTCATGTTTTTCTAGGAGTCCCTCATGGGCAACAAACTTTACGTGGGCAATTTGCCCTATTCTTTCCGCGACGAAGACCTGCAGCAGACCTTCAGCCAGTACGGCTCGGTCGGCAGCGCCAAAGTCATGATGGAACGCGACACCGGTCGTTCCAAGGGGTTCGGCTTTGTCGAAATGGGCAGCGATGCAGAGGCCCAGGCAGCCATCCAAGGCGTGCATGGTCAAAATTTTGGTGGTCGCGACCTGGTGGTCAACGAAGCCCGTCCCATGGAGCCCCGCGCTCCCCGTAGTGGCGGCTTCGGTGGTGGCGGCGGCTATGGCGGCGGTGGTGGTGGCTACGGCGGTGGCCGCAGCGGCGGCGGCGGCGGTTACGGCGGCGGTCGCAACAGCTACTAAGCCTCGTCTGTCCACCAGCCCTTGGGGGCTGACAGCGTCACAAAAGGAGCCTTCGGGCTCCTTTTTTGTTGGAGCGACATCCCTGCTGAGGTTCCCTGAAGCTGTGTTAGCGCTTGCTTTTTGTGCAAAAGTGTGGCGCATAATGTTTCGGCGGGGATGGCTCCGCTAAAAGTTTGCGGTGATCCGTCAGTTTCGCGCTGAGAGCGTCATTGAGATTAGCTGGCTGCGTTTTCGGGACTCCATCGCTTTATCCATGTGTTTTTGAGGAGTCCCTCGATGGGCAACAAACTGTACGTCGGCAACCTGCCGTACTCTGTGCGTGACGGCGATTTGGAGCAGGCTTTCGGCCAGTTCGGCGCGGTGACCAGTGCCAAGGTCATGATGGAGCGCGACACCGGCCGCTCCAAGGGGTTTGGCTTTGTGGAGATGGGCAGCGACGCGGAAGCCCAGGCAGCGATCAACGGCATGAACGGTCAGCCGCTCGGCGGACGCAGCATCGTCGTGAATGAAGCGCGTCCCATGGAGCCACGTCCACCCCGCAGTGGTGGTTTTGGTGGGGGCGGCGGTTACGGTGGTGGTCGTGGCGGTGGCGGTGGCTACGGCGGCGGATATGGCGGCGGCGGCGGCCGTGAAGGCGGTGGCGGCGGCTACGGTGGCGGCCGCGGCGACGGTGGTGGCCGGGGTGATGGCGGTGGCTATGGCGGCGGTGGCCGCGGCGATGGCGGTTTCCGCAGCCCCTACGGCTCGGGGCCGCGCAATGGCGGTGGCGGCGGCCGTAGCGGCGGTGGCGGCGGTTACTGACCCCCTCATGCCGTGTGTCGACTCGGCGCCCATGATCTCGGCGCGGGACTGGGCTCCATCGGCTGTTTGATCCAGCCCATCTGATCCAGCCCATCAAGCCCCAGCCAGGGGCTTTTTTTTGGTCGCAGTCAGTGCGGCAAACCCTGCCATCGGTGGATGGGCACGGTTGGGCCTGACCCGAACGATGGTTGGAACAAAGCTCCGGTCTCGCTCCAGCTCACCGGCAACCACGGCCTGTTGGCCGCATCACTGGGCTTCTCCCTGCCGGTGTTTTCGGGGGCGCCCCGCCAGCAAACGGTCGAACACTGCGTTGGGCAACATGCGCAGCAGCTTGGCCACCACCCCCATTTGCCAAGGGATTACCCGGTAGCTGGCCCCTGCTGCAATGGCTTGAAAGGCGCGGTCTGCAAAGTCGTCGGCCTGCATGAGAAACGGCATGCTGTACCGGTTCTGGCGGGTCAGCGGGGTATCGATATACCCCGGGGAAATGGTGACCACCCGCACGCCGTGGGGGCGCATCTCGCCACGCAGGCTTTCGCAATAGCTGATGACCGCAGCCTTGCTGGCGCAGTACGCCCCATGCCCCGGAAGCCCCCGAATACCCGCAACGCTGCCGATGCCCACCAGGGTGCCAGCGCCGCGCTGCACCATGGGCCCGACAAAGGGGTGGAAGGTGGCCGCCAGGCCGATGTTGTTGGTGGCAAAGGTGCGGGCCATGACCTCCAGGTCATCCCGGATGGCCGTGTCCATGCCCACGCTGATGCCTGCGTTGGCGATGACGACGTCCGGCACGCCCTGCCGGGCCATGCACTCGCGCGCAGCGTTGACGATGCTGTCGGTCTGTGCCACATCAGCGCTATAAATTGCATAGCTGTCAGGGCTTATTCCACGTGCGGCGGTCCATGTTTCTACTTCGGAAGTACGCCTGGCGACGAGGGCCAGGCGGTAGCCGGCGCGGTGATACCGCAAGGCCAGCGCCTGGCCAATGCCACTGGACGCCCCGGTGATGAAGACGAGGGCAGGGGTCATCACATGGCTCCGGATCAGGGGGTGAATTGAATCGGTGAGCCGCGGCCACCGTGCGGGGCAGGCTACTTGCCCGGGCCGGGCTGCAGCACGCCGCGCACGCGGCCGCGCAATTGCATGACCTGGTTCAGGTTGTCGTAATCCATGCCATCGGCGGTGAACTGATCGTTGCCACGAATGAGGATCACCGGTTGGTCCGATCGTACCCGCTCGGTCTTGGTGTAGGCGTGAAGGAACTCGCTGCGGAACTCCATGCGCGGCTTTGCGGGGGCTCCTGGCCTGGCCGGGAGGGGCTCGCGCGTGACCACGGCATTGCCAAAGAGCTGAACCTCCGAAGCATCTGCGTTGGTCAGTGCGCGGTCCGCTGTGGCCAGGGTGCGCTGGCCTTCACGGGACACCGAGCGTATGCGTGCCTTGTCGATCTCCAGGGTGTCGGTGTCCGGGTAGTGGCGGGCGATGTCGCCCTGCACTTCGCTCTGAAGCCGGCCTGTCGCATCAAACGACTTGAGCGAGAACGACGTCATGAAGTAGTCGGGCTGGTGGTTCGCTTTGCGCTCGGCCTGCGGCGATACTGGAACGGGCGCATTGCGCACCAGCCACCAGGTGCCCAGCGCGAGCAGCCCCATCAGCAGGACAGGCAGATACAGAGAGAACCGATCCCAGGCCTGGCGAATCATTCGCACGCGAATGGCCTTTCCGCGGCGATGGGCGGATGCGCCAACCACCATCCGGTGAACGCCTGCTCAAGCGACGCTGGCAGCCTCATGCCAGGTAAGGCGCCAGCAGCGCAGCGTAGCGGCCTGTCGAGGCCAGCAGCAGGTCGCACAACTCTCGCGCTGCCCCCTCACCGCCCCGCGCCTGGGTGACCAGGTGGGCCACATGGCGCACCTCCACCTGGGCGTTGGCGGGTGCGCAGGCCAGGGCGCTTCGGCGCATCATCGGCAGGTCGGGCCAGTCGTCGCCCATGGCGGCGGCCTGGCCCCAGTCCAGGCCCAGATGGGCCAGGATCTGCTCGGCGGCAGGGAGCTTGTCTTCGGTGCCGAATACCGCGTGCTCCACGCCCAGCGCCTTCAGGCGCAGGCGCAGCGGCGCGGAGTCTCGCCCTGAAATGACCGCCGGGGTGATGCCCGCGTGCTGCAGCAGCTTGAGTCCATGGCCGTCGAGGGTGTTAAAGCGCTTGATCGTCTCACCCGTCTCGCTGAAATACAGGCCGCCGTCGGTCAGCACGCCATCGACGTCAAAAAACGCAACCCGCACGCCCTGCGCCCGCAAAAGCAACTCGGGGTCGCACCGGTAGGCGGGGCAATGGTCTGGCGAGGCTGCGCGGGTGTTCGTGTCTGCCATCAGATCACCTTGGCCCGCATCAGGTCGCCAATGTGGACCACACCCTCCAGGGCGCCCTGGGCGTTGACCACCAGCACGCTGGTAATGGCGTGGGCCTCCATCATTTCGGCGGCGTCCACGGCCAACGCGTCGGGAGAAATGCTGCGCGGACAGGGGTGCATCACGTCAGCGGCCCGGGCCGAGCGCAGGTCTGCTCCCGCTTCGATGCACCGGCGCAAGTCGCCGTCGGTGAAGATGCCCAGCAGCTGGCCGGCACCATCGACGATGGCCGAAGCACCCAGGCTTTTGGCGCTCATCTCGCGCATCAGCTCGCTGAACGATGCCTCTGGGGCTACGCGCGGAATCTGTTCGCCCGACCGCATGACATCCCGCACATGCGTGAGCAGCCTGCGCCCCAGCGATCCCCCAGGATGAGAGCGCGCAAAGTCTTCCGTGCGGAATCCACGTGCGTCAAGCAGCGCTACGGCCAGCGCATCGCCCAAGGCCAGCTGGGCGGTGGTGCTGGCCGTGGGCGCCAGTTGCAGCGGGCAGGCCTCGCGCTCCACACCACTGTCGAGCACGATGTCGGCATGTTGCGCCAGGGTGGACTGGGGCCGCCCGGTCATGGCCACCAGGGTTGCCCCCAGTCGCTTGATCACGGGCAGCAGCGAGGTCAGTTCATCGACCTCGCCGCTGTTGGACAAGGCCAGTACCAGGTCGATGGACTTGATCATCCCCAGGTCGCCGTGGCTGGCTTCTGCCGGGTGGACAAACATGGCCGGTGTGCCGGTGGAGGCGAGCGTGGCGGCAATCTTGCGGCCGATGTGCCCGCTTTTGCCCATGCCCATCACCACGACCCGTCCGCGCACGGCCAGCATGGCCTGCACCGCACGCGCAAAGGAATCGTCCACCCGGGCCTTGAGGCCCAGCACGGCCGCGGCCTCGATATCCAGGGTTTCGCGGGCCAGACGAAGGGCCTGTTCGGCATCAAAGGGTGGAGACGCGGCAAGCGACAGATTCATGCGCCGATTCTATCGACGGGCTGCCAGCAAAGCTCTGCATCACGCCCTACGGCCTGCGCGGGCGCGGGCCCGGGTAGTCCTCGGCCGTTGGCGTTCGGCCCTGCTCGGATAGGATCGAGCCATGTCTTCCCTCGCCCTGACCTTGCTCTACTTGCTGGCCGCTGTGCTGGGCGTGGTGGTCTGTCGAAGCCTGAAGCTGCCGCCCATGCTTGGTTACCTGGCTGCGGGGGTGCTCATCGGGCCGCACGCTTTGGCCTTGGCGCAGAACTCCGAAGGTGCGCGCCATCTTGGCGAGTTTGGCGTGGTGTTCCTGATGTTCGCCATCGGGCTGGAGTTCAGCCTGCCCAAGCTGCGTGCGATGCGCCGCCAGGTTTTCGGACTTGGTCTGCTGCAGGTGGTCTTCACCATGGTGGCGGTTACCGGCGGGGCGCTGCTGTTGTCGCGCTGGTTCGGGGGCGTGTGGGAAATGGGCTGGCAGACGGCGGTGGCACTCTCCGGTGTGATGGCGATGAGCAGCACCGCCATCGTCGTCAAGCTGATGGCCGAGCGCGCGGAGCTCGAGAGCGAGCACGGTCGGCGCGTGATGGGGATCCTGCTGTTCCAGGATCTTGCCGTGGTGCCGCTCCTGGTGCTGATCCCGGCGTTGGCCACCTCCGCCGATCAGCTCTTGCCCGCGCTGGGTTGGGCCCTCATCAAGGCGACGGTGCTGGTGGGTCTGCTACTGACCGGCGGGCAGCGGGTGATGCGCTGGTGGCTGACGCTGGTGGCGCGGCGCAAGAGCGATGAACTGTTCATGCTCAACCTCCTGCTGATCACCCTGGGGATGGCCTGGCTGACCGAGCTGGCGGGGCTGAGCCTTGCGCTGGGTGCGTTCATTGCCGGCGTGCTGGTGTCTGAAACCGAATACCGTCATCAGGTGGGTTCGGACATTCGCCCTTTCCATGATGTTCTGCTGGGCCTGTTTTTCATCACCATCGGCATGATGCTGGATTGGCATATCCTGGTTGATCGCTGGGGGCTGGTGCTGATGCTGTTGACCGTGCCGTTGGTGCTCAAGCTGGTTTTCATCCTTGTGCTGGCGCGTGCCATGGGCGCAACCACGGGCGTTGCATTGCGTACCGGCCTTTATCTGGCGCAGGCTGGCGAGTTCGGTTTTGTGCTGCTGGCCCTGACGCAGCGTAACGGGCTGGTCGAGCCGGCACTGATGAATCCCATCCTTGCAGCCATGGTGCTGTCGATGCTGGCGACCCCTTTTCTGATTCTCTTTAGCAATCGCATCGTGATGAAGCTGGTCGCCAGCGACTGGTTGCAGCAGTCGTTGCAGATGACGACTATCGCGCGCAAATCCATCAACGCCAGCAAGCACGTCATCATCTGCGGCTATGGCCGTTGCGGCCAGAATCTGGCGCGCATGCTCGAGAAGGAAAGCATTGCCTACATGGCGCTTGACCTGGACCCGGACCGTGTCAGTCAGGCCGCTGCGGCAGGTCATTCCGTGGTGTACGGCGATGCCACGCGACTGCAGGCGCTCATGGCCGCCGGCCTGGTGCGTGCCAGTGCGGTGGCCATCACGTACACCGACGTGCCGGCTGCGCTCAAGGTTCTGTCCAATACCCGCAGCCATGCTGCGAACGTGCCGGTGGTGGTGCGCACCCAGGACGACCAGTATCTGGAGCGACTGCGGGAAGCCGGCGCGACCGAGGTGGTGCCGGAAGCCATCGAGGGCTCCCTCATGCTCGCCAGCCATGCCCTGGCCCTGGTGGGCGTCCCGATGCGCCGCGTGCTTCGCCTGGTGCAGGATCAGCGCGACGCGCGCTACAACCTGCTGCGGGGCTACTTCCACGGTGCGGACGACGATACAGTGTTGGAGCGCGACCAGGAGCGGCTGTCCACCATCAATCTGCCCCCCGACTCGACCGCCATCGGCCAAACGCTGGGTGAACTGGCGCTTCCGGCGATGGGGGTACAGGTGGTCAATCTGCGGCGCGCCAACGGGCATGCAGGCTCGACCGCCGACGAAGTCCGGCTGGAGGCCGGCGATACGCTGGTGTTGTCGGGGCTCCCTGCTGCCCTGGTGCTGGCGGAAGACAGGCTTCTGCGCGGATAGCCGACGGGATTGTCGGACAGTACACACCCTGATGTGAGGTTCACATGCCGCTTCGGGTCTACCGGATCGCGGCGGTCATTCCGGTACAGGCTCAGTCATCCAGCAGTCGTTCCGGGTTGGCATCGAGTTTGGCCAGCGCCTCACGGGTTGCGCGAACGGTGAGCCCCTCATCATCCTGCGCGACGAGCAACCCGGCCTGCACATACGCAGCCAGCCTGCGCAACTGAATCAGGTAGCTGCTGCCGTCCACGGCCGCAAACAGGTGCAGTTGTTTGCGCTCGCTTTGCCAGACATACTGAACCTGGGCGGAAGCGCCGTTGTGGTCCAGGGTGTACCAGGCGCCCGGCTGCAGTGACTGGGCATAGGCGATCATGGCTTCGTCCACCGGCGCACCGTTGTCGGCCACCACATGGATTGACGAGGCGTCAATGCCCAGCATCATCTCGATGTTGTCGGTATTGAGTGGCATCTCGCCGAGCGTCGCATCGCTCATGAAGTCTTCGAGGTTGGCCAGGCGCTTGGCCATTGCATCGATGTGGTCCTGAGGGATCGACGCGGTCTTGGACAGGAAGGCATCGGCCAGCGTGTCCGTCAGGCGCTTGATTTGCGCGTCCTGAGCGGCATCGTTGATGCCCATCAGTGCCAGACCCTGGCGCAGACGCTGCAGAAGCCCGGGCAGGTTTTGGATGACCAGTGCCCGGTCGGTGCGATTGGGCTTTGCGCTGGCGGCCCAGACCAGGTCCGACGCGGCTCGCTTGTAGGCCAGGGTGTCGGCGTGCTGTGCGCCTTCGCGCACGGCTGACAGGGCCAGCACCTCTGCCCAGGTCTTGAACAGGAAGTCGCGAATGTCGTCGCGCACCGGCATGTCGCGCAGCATGGTGCGCAGCTCGATGGTGTACTGGATCGCCAGTGTTTCCCGCTGTTCTACCTGTTGTGCCACCGAGACCAGGCGGGACGTGGACTGATTTTCCATGAGGAACTTCGAGAGAAATTTCTCGAATTCGTCGTAGACAAGCTGGAACACGCGGCGTCCGGTCTCGGGGTATTGCTCGATGACCTGCACCACACGGCGGATCTCGTTTTCGAGCGCGCTTCCGTTGATGCTGGTGGCATCAAACCCCATGACACATGCCCCCATGCGGTCGATCAGCTGGCGCGCAGGATGGTTGATGTTGCTGAAAAATTCAGGCTCGGCCAGAGCGACGCGGAGCACGGGTACCTGCAGGCGCGCAAACCACACGCGCACCGCAGGCGGAATGCGATCCTCGGACAGGATGCTCTGGAACATCAGTGCCACCACTTCAATGATGGCTTTCTCGCCCGCAGTGGAGGCCTTTTTCTTGAGTTCAGTAGAGCGCTCGCGCACCGCACCGGCCACTTGCACCACTGCCGCGGGGCTGTAGTCTTCAACTATCTTGCCCACGCTGCTGTAGTGGCTGTCGGCCTGGATGCGCTGCGCCGAAAGCGCATGGGCCAGCGCTACGGAGGCGGGCGGTGCGTTCACCATGTCGAATCCCGTCGCTGGTTGCGTCAGCAGCCGACTCAACTGGCCCATCACCCCGTTGGCACGCTGGCGGGCACGGGCCAATGGCGTCATGCCTGGGGCAAAACCTGTGGGCCTGCCCTGCTGCACATACCCCTGCGCCGTGTGCCGGGGTGGGTAGGGCGACGGGAACGGCTGCCCTTGACCGGCGCTGCCGGGAGGACCGTAGGGATACTGGCTTGCCGACATGTGGTCTCGCGAATGAGCCAGTGCCTGGGATGCAAGACCGCCTGCAACCGATTCCATCCCGGTGCGTTGTCTGGTACCTGTTGGCAACACGCCTTCGGACGTGCGCTTGACCACGGGTCTGAGCTCTTTGTGGGTCGTAAGACCCTGCTCCGCATAAAACGCGTTGACCGCCTGGTACTGCTTTTGAAGGATGTTCGCCAGCTCGCGCTGGAGAGGGTCGATCACGGTCTGGAGATCGGTGCGCGGCATGCCTGTCGCGACCCACTGTTCTACGAGCTTCAGGCAGATCGACTCTGGGCGCAGGATGTCGCTGGCATCCAGCTCCTGGCCTTCCAGTGACTGGGTGCGATGCCGCACAGTATCGAACTGTGGGCCCACCTGCTCGATGACCGCCAAGGCCATTCGGGACGCGACGATCTTGTCTTCCACCACGTCGTCGCTCAGCAACTCAAACTGGTTGCCCGCGACAGTGGTGACAAGCCCCGTTCCGGACGAACTGGAGTGGGGGGCGAGGCCTTCGCGCCAGGATTTGGCGGTGCGCTCGGTCCAGGATGTGTGGTGTTGCTGGTAGAGCACCCACGCGTCCCGTCTGGCCTGCAGTTCCCTGGTCGTGCCAGGCTGCTCCATCAGAGAGGTCAGGAAATCCAGGACGGTCTTGTCGAGCGCTGCCAACTCGGCGCATACCCCTTCCACGAACCTCTGGCGCGCCTGGCGAGCCAGACGGCGCTGAGAAGCGGAAGACGGGTCAGGCTGCATGGGTGAATATTAGCGCTTCAGACGGTGGCTCCGGCATGCGGATCATTGGGATCGCCGTCTTTTCTGACGGGTTTGATCAGATCTTCGCGCTTGACCCCCAGCCACATTGCGATGGCAGCGGCCACAAACACCGACGAATAGATGCCGAAAACAATGCCGATGGTGAGCGCCAGTGCGAAGTAGTGCAGGCTGGGGCCACCAAAGAAAAGCATCGACAGCACCATGGCCTCGGTCGAGGCATGCGTGATGATGGTGCGGCTCATCGTGCTGGTGATGGCATGGTCGATCACCTCATGGGTGGTCATCTTGCGGTATTTGCGAAAGGCCTCGCGGATCCGGTCGAAGATCACGACCGACTCGTTGACCGAGTAGCCCAACACGGCCAGCACGGCGGCCAGCACGGCCAGCGAAAACTCCCACTGAAAGAACGCAAAGAACCCCAGGATGATCACCACATCGTGCAGGTTGGCAATGATGGCGGCAATCCCGAACTTCCACTCGAAGCGGAACGCCAGGTAGATCACGATGCCCACCACCACCATCGCCAGCGCCATCAGGCCGCCGTGGACCAGCTCCTCGCCCACCTGGGGCCCGACGAACTCGGTGCGCCGCAGGGTCACCTGCGGATCGGCGGCCTTGAGCGCCGAAAGCACCTGCTCGCTTTGCTGCGCTGAGGTCACGCCCTTTTGCACAGGCAGGCGGATCATCACATCGCGCGCCGTGCCAAAGTTCTGGACCTGAACCTCGGGGTAGCCGAGGGACGACACGGTTTCCCGTATTTTGGGCAGCTCAGCGGGCTGGCTGTAGGCCACTTCCATGACGGTGCCGCCGGTGAATTCCACCGACAGGTGCAGGCCGCGTGTGAACAGAAAGAACACCGCCAGGGCGAAGGTGATGAAGGAGATCGCGTTGAAGATCAACGCGTGCTTCATGAAGGGAATGTCTTTCTTGATCCGGAAAAATTCCATGATGTCTCGTCCTTTGATGGAGTCCTCAGCAGGCGGTCAGGCGCGACACCGCACGCACGCCGAAAGCCGGGAGCTCCATGGGTCTTCTTCCGTCGTTATTGCGACTTTGCGATGGCACCGGTGTCTGCATCGGGCTTCCAGACTTGGCCGATGGATACGCTCTTGAGCTTCTTTTGGCGCCCGTACCACAGATTGACCAACCCGCGCGAGAAGAACACGGCAGAGAACATGCTGGTCAGGATGCCAATGCAGTGCACGACCGCGAAGCCCCGTACCGGCCCCGAGCCGAAGGCCAGCAGCGCCAGGCCCGCAATCAGGGTGGTGACGTTGGAGTCCAGGATGGTGGCCCAGGCACGCTCGTACCCGGCGTGAATGGCCGCCTGCGGCGATACGCCACTGCGAAGCTCCTCCCGGATGCGCTCGTTGATCAGCACGTTGGAGTCAATGGCCACGCCTATGGCCAGTGCCATGGCGGCGATGCCTGGCAGCGTGAGGGTGGCTTGCAGCATCGAGAGCACCGCCACCAGCAACAGCACGTTCACCGCCAGCGCAACGCTGGAGAACACACCAAACAGCGTGTAGTAAAAGCACATGAACACCGCGATGGCCACCAGGCCCCAGACGACGCTGTTGATGCCGCGCTCGATGTTGTCAGCGCCCAGCGTGGGGCCGATGGTGAATTCCTCGATGATCTCCATGGGGGCGGCCAGCGATCCGGCGCGCAGCAGCAGCGCGGTGTCGTTGGCTTCCGCCGTGGTCATGCGGCCCGAAATCTGCACCCGACCGCCTGCAATTTCGGTGCGGATCACCGGCGCTGTGACGACTTCACCCTTGCCTTTTTCGAACAGGACGATGGCCATGCGCTTGCCCACGTTCTCCCGGGTGATTTCCTTGAAGATGCGCGAGCCCTTGGCATCCAGCGTGAGGTTGACGGTGGGCTCCTGCGTCTGGCCGTCAAAGCCGGGCTGGGCATCCGTGAGGTTTTCGCCGGTCAGGATGACCTGCTTTTTCACGATGACCGGCTGGCTGTTGCGGTCCAGGTAGCGCTCGGAGCCAAACGGCACCGGGCCTCGGCCGGTTTCTGCGGCACGGCCCTCGGTGCCTTCGTCCACCAGGCGGACTTCCAGCGTGGCCGTGCGGCCCAGAATGTCCTTGGCCTTGGCGGTATCCTGCACGCCCGGCAGCTGCACCACGATGCGGTCCAGGCCTTGCTGCTGGATCACGGGCTCGGCCACGCCCAGTTCGTTGATCCGGTTGTGCAGCGTGACCATGTTCTGTTTGAGCGCCTGCTCCTGCACCCGGCGCGTGGCCTCGGGCTTGATCGACGCGCGCAGACGGAACTCGGAGCCATCCGGGGTGCTGGCCACCTGCAAATCGGCAAACTGGTCGGCGATCAGGTTGCGGGCAGCCGTCAGCGTGGCTTCGTCGCGCACCTTGATGTCGATGGTTTGCCCGTCGCGGCTGATGCCGCCGTGGCGGATGCTCTTGTCGCGCAGGGCGGTGCGGATGTCGCCCGCGTAGGACTCGGCCTTCTTGGTCAGGGCGGCCTGCATGTCCACCTGGAGCATGAAGTGCACGCCGCCGCGCAGGTCCAGCCCGAGGTACATCGGGTTGGCATGCATCGCCTTGAGCCATACCGGCGAGCGCGACACCAGGTTCAGCGCCACGATGTACGAGGGGTCAGCGGCGTCGGGAATCAGCGCTTTCTGGATGGCGTCCTTTGCCTTGAGCTGGTTGTCGGGCGTGTCAAAGCGTGCGCGCACCGAATTGCCTTCCAGTGCCACAAAGTCCGGCGCAAGGCCTGCGGCCTTGAGCGTGTCTTCCACGCGCTGCTGCACGGCCGTGTCCACCTTGATGGTGGCCTTGGCCGACGACACCTGGACCGCCGGGGCCTCACCAAAGAAATTGGGCAGGGTGTACAGGGCCCCCACCAGCATCACGATCACCAGGATCGCGTACTTCCAGACCGGATAACGGTTCATTGTTTACGCCTTTTCCACGCGCTGCGGGCTGTTGCCACGCCAGGGCCACCCCCCGCTCGGCCGCGCTGGCTGCACACAAGGCAGCAGCAAGGGCAGGCCTGCTGGCGCAGGGGGATGCTCGTTGATTACTTGATCGAACCCTTGGGGAGGACCTGAACCACGGCGCTGCGCTGCAGTTGCACCTCGACGCCGTTGGCGACTTCAATGTGCAGGAACCCTTCGGACATGCGTGTGACCTTGCCGAGAATGCCGCCAGCCGTTGCCACTTCGTCACCCTTGGTGATGGCTTCGATCATGGCGCGGTGTTCCTTTTGGCGCTTCATCTGCGGGCGGATCATGACGAAGTACAGCACGACGAACATGAGGACCAGGGGCAGCATGCCCGTCAGGGATGACATGACGTCACCACCCCCAGCGGCTGCGGCAGGGGCGGTCTGGGCGAAAGCGGAAGAAATAAACACGGACTGGACTCCACAACGGATGTTCAAAATGCACACAACCCGCCAGCGGCAGGCACCCAAGCGCCTGTCGGGGCAGAACAGGACATTGTATGCCGCGCTCCACTTGGGGCCCCAAGGGGGAAGACCCAAGGGCGCAGCGGGTGTTTGCGGCCCCCGGTCTGCACAGGCGCAGATGGGCGTTCTGCTAGATAAAAATGCCCTGTTACGCCTGATGGGTAAGCATTTACAGCTCACTAATTGATAGCAATAGCCCGCGCTTCACGCGGGCCCTTTGCAGCCCAAGGGCCGTGCGGGGCGGTCTGCGCTTCAGGCGGCCTGGCGCTGTACTGCGCTTGCCTTGCCGCTGCGCCACTGGGCCATCAGACGACTCCATTGGGGGCGCACGGCCCGCAGGTGCCGCTCCTTCACGTGGCCATAGCCCCGGATTTCTTCGGGGATGCGGGCGATCTCCACCGCCAGCGCCAGGTTGTCTGCCGTCAGTGTGGCCAGCAGCTCATCGATGCAGGCGCGGTACTCCACGATCAGCGCGCGCTCCATGCGGCGCTCTTCGGTCTTGCCAAAGACGTCCAACGCTGTGCCGCGCAGCCCCTTGAGTTTGGCCAGCACGCCGAAAGCGCTGCGCATCCACGGCCCAAACGGCTGCTTGATGAGTTCGCCCCGGTCGTTTTTCTTGGCCGTCAGAGGCGGCGCGAGGTGGTGCACCAGCTTGTAGTCGCCTTCGAACATGTTGGCGATCTTGTCCGTGAAGGCGGGGTCGGTGTGCAGGCGGGCCACTTCGTACTCGTCCTTGTAGGCCATGAGCTTGAACAGGTAGCGTGCCACGGCTTCGCTCAGTCGGGTGCCGACGGCCAGGCGGGATTCGGCGGCTTGGACCTTCTCGACGAACGCCTGGTAATCGGCTGCATAGGCCGCGTTCTGGTAGCCCGTGAGAAAGTCCACGCGCTTGGCGACCATCTCCGCCAGCGAAGGCTTTTTCACGAACTGGATCACCTGCGATGCGGCAAACAGGGCCTGGACCGACGCCAGATCGTGCGCGCAGCGGCGGCCCCATTCGAAGGCGGCCTTGTTGTTGTCCACCTGCACGCCGTTGAGCTCCATGGCGCGCATGAGCGATGCCAGCGTGAGCGGCACGCGGCCCTTTTGCCAGGCGTAGCCCAGCATCAGCGGGTTGGTGTAGATGCTGTCGCCCAGCAGCTGCGTGGCCACTTGCTCGGCATCCAGGCTGGCCATGTTGGCTGCGCCTGCCGCTGTGGCGATGGCCGCTTCGCAGTGGGCCCCCGGGAACTGCCAGTCGGGGTTGCTCACGAACGCTGCCGTCGGCGTTCGGTGGGTGTTGAGCGCGACAAAGGTTCGGCCCGGTTGCATCACGGCCAGCGTGTACTTGTGCGCCGCCACGATGGAGTCGCACCCGATCACGAGGTCGGCCTTGGCGGTGTCCACCTTGGTGGTGTAGATCGCGTCGGGCCGATTGGCGATCTGGATGTGGCTCCAGGTGGCACCGCCCTTTTGCGCCAGGCCCCCGGCGTCCTGCGTGATGACGCCCTTGCCATCCAGGTGCGCGGCCATGCCCAAGAGCGAGCCGATGGTGATGACGCCCGTGCCGCCCACGCCGCCCACCACGATGCCCCAGGCCGACTCGGCCACCGGCAGCACGGGTTCAGGAATGGGGGGCAGCGACGACAGGTCGCCCTTTTTTTCCTTTTTGGGCTTCTTGAGCTTGCCGCCCTCGACCGTCACAAAGCTGGGGCAAAAGCCGTTCACGCACGAGTAGTCTTTGTTGCAGGTGCTCTGGTTGATGCGGCGCTTGCGGCCGAATTCCGTCTCCAGGGGTTCCACGGACAGGCAGTTGGATTTGGTGGAGCAGTCGCCGCAGCCCTCGCACACCAGCTCGTTGATGACCACGGTTTTGTCGGGCGTGGCCAGGGTGCCGCGCTTTCTGCGGCGGCGCTTTTCGGTGGCACAGGTCTGGTCGTAGATGATGATCGTGCAACCTTTGATCTCGCGAAACTGGCGCTGAATGCGGTCCAGCTCGTCGCGGTGGTGCACCGTCACGCCGTCGGCCAGCGGCACGCCGTCGTACTTGTGGGGCTCGTCCGTCACGATCACGAGCTGGACCACGCCTTCGGCCTTGAGGCTGTGCATGATCTGCAGCACCGAGTGGCCCTCGGGCCGCTCGCCCACCTGCTGGCCGCCGGTCATGGCCACGGCGTCGTTGTAGAGCACTTTGTAGGTGATGTTGGTGCCTGCCGCGATGCTCTGGCGGATGGCCAGCAGCCCGCTGTGAAAGTAGGTGCCGTCACCCAGGTTGGCAAACACATGCGCCTCGGTGGTAAAGGGTGCCTGGCCTACCCAGGTCACGCCCTCACCGCCCATCTGCGTGAAGGTGCTGGTGTGGCGGTCGGGCATCCAGTTGACCATGTAGTGGCAGCCAATGCCAGCCACGGCGCGCGAGCCCTCGGGCACGCGTGTGCTGGTGTTGTGCGGGCAGCCGCTGCAAAACCAGGGGGCGCGTTCACCCGTGTCTGCCTTGAGCTCGGCCATGGCGCGCTCGCTCGCTTCGATGACGGCGATGCGCGCATCCATGCGGGCAATGATGTCACCCGGCACGCCCAGCTTCTTCAGGCGCTTGCTGATGGCTTTGGCGATGATGGCGGGCGTCAGGTCGGCCTTGGCGCGCAGCAGCCAGTTCTGGCTGGGGTTGGGCATGCTCCATTCGCCCCCGGTGGCATCGCCCTCGGGTTCGTCAAACTTGCCCAGCACGTTGGGGCGCACATCGGGCCGCCAGTTGTAGAGCTCTTCCTTGAGCTGGTATTCGATGACCTGGCGCTTTTCCTCCACCACCAGGATTTCCTGAAGCCCCTCGGCAAACTCGCGGGTGATGGTGGCTTCCAAGGGCCACACCACGTTGACCTTGTGTACGCGGATGCCCAGCTGGCGGCAGGTATCGTCATCCAGACCCAAGTCCACCAGGGCCTGGCGCATGTCGTTGTAGGCCTTGCCGCTGGCGATGATGCCAAAGCGGTCGTTGGGGCCCTGGATCACGTTGTAGTTGAGCCTGTTGGCGCGGATGTAGGCCAGCGCCGCATACCACTTGTAGTCCATCAGGCGCGCTTCCTGCTCCAGCGGCGCGTCGGGCCAGCGGATGTGCAGGCCGCCGGACGGCATCACAAAGTCCTCGGGCAGCACGATCTTCACGCGGTCCGGGTCGATGTGGATGCTGCTGGAGGACTCCACCACCTCCTGGATGGTCTTCATGCCCGACCACACGCCCGAGAAGCGGCTCAAGGCAAATGCGTGCAGGCCCATGTCCAGGATATCTTGCACGCTGCTTGGAAAGAAGACTGGCGTGCCACAGGCCTTGAAGATGTGGTCGCTCTGGTGCGCGGCCGTGCTGCTCTTGCTGATGTGGTCGTCGCCCGCAATCGCGATCACGCCGCCGTGCCTGGCGGTGCCTGCCATGTTGGCGTGCTTGAATACGTCCGAGCAGCGGTCCACGCCCGGGCCCTTGCCGTACCAGATGCCGAAGACGCCGTCGAACTTCTTGCTTTGCGGATACAGATCGAGCTGCTGCGTGCCCCACACGGCGGTGGCGCCAAGCTCTTCGTTCACGCCGGGCTGAAAGACGATGTGGTTGGCCGCAAGATGCTTTTTGGCCGCCCACAGCGCCTGGTCATAGGTGCCCAGCGGGGAGCCCCGGTAGCCGCTGATGAAGCCGGCGGTGTTCAGCCCTGCGGCCGCATCGCGCTGGCGCTGCAGCATGGGCAGGCGCACCAGGGCTTGCACCCCGCTCATGAACGCCCGGCCGCTCTCCAAAGCATATTTATCGTCGAGCGTGACGGTCTCCAGCGCTTTGCGGATGGATTCGGGCAGAGGGGCGTTCATGGGTGGCTTCCTGTGGGTTTGCGCGTGCATGCGCGGCCTTGTGGGCCGCATTGCCGCGACTGCAATGGTGTGACTTGCAGTGTAGGGATTGCGGGTGGATATGTGCTTTCGTTGTGATGCCGTATTTACCCTTGTTTCGGAAAGAATCTTTCTTAAAATGGGCGATAAATGAACAATCTTGATAAGTACGACCTTGCCATCTTGCAAGAATTACAGGCCGATGCCCGACTGACCAACGCCGAGCTGGCCCAGCGCGTGGGCTTGTCGGCCGCGCCCTGCTGGCGACGGGTGCGGGCGCTGGAGGAGGCCGGATACATCAAGGGCTACCGGGCCGAGATTGACCGCCACAAAATCGGCCTGGGCGTGCTGGCCTTTGTGCGGCTGGATGCCGACCGGAGCACCGGCAACCTCACCCGCGCCATGGAAGAAGCCATCCGCCAGATCCCCGAGGTGGTGGCCTGTCACTACATCAGCGGCACCGGCACGTTCGAGCTGCAGGTGGTGGCGCGCGACCTGGACAGCTTTTCGCAGTTTGCGCGCGATGTGCTGCTGAACCTGCCCAACGTGAAAGACATGCACACCAGCTTCTCGCTGGGCGAAGTCAAGGCCAGCGGCGCGCTGCCATTGGCGCACCTGGCGCGCAGCCGTAGCTGAGTCAAATGCTATCATTATGATAGCTATAAAACGCCTGCTATCAGGCGGCGGACGCTATTTTGAATCGATTTTTGCCGCCCAGCGGTGCACTCGCTGACGTCGTGCACCGCCGCGGCCATGGCGTGGAATCGCAGCGCTGCTGCCGCCGCGTGCCAGCGGGCGGGTAGCCGCAGCGCAAAGCTTCGTCCACCCTGGGTGGCACCCGGATGGCGCGCCTTGCGTGCTGGCAGACCTTGCCCACGGTCAGACAGACGGGCGCAGCGCGCTTACCGGGGCCACAGCACCCACAGCCTCAGTCCCTGCTTGAGGCGTCCGGCAATGTCGCCGGCCTCGGGCCCCCAGCCCGTGAAATAGTCGGCCCGCACCGCACCCAGGATGGCGCTGCCCGTGTCCTGCGCCAGCACCATGCGGCTCAGTTGCACCTGGGGGCCGCTGGAGGCCAGCCACACCGGCGTGCCGTAGGGGATGCTCTGCCGATCCACCGCGATGGAGCGGCCGGGGGTGAGCGGCACGCCCTGCGCGCCCTTGGGGCCAAACGATGCATCCATGCCCACCAGTGGCTCCTCTTTGAAGAACACGTAGCGTGGATTGGTCCACATCAGCTCGTTGGTGCGCTGCGGGTTGGCCGCCAGCCATGCGCGGATGCCGGGCCAGGTGGCGTCGCGGGTATGACCCTGGTCCAGCAGCCAGCGGCCGATGCTGCCGTAGGGGTGGTCGTTGGTGCCCGCGTAGGCCACCCGCACCATCGACACCGAGCCATCGGGCTCGGTGATGCGCAGGCGACCCGAGCCCTGGATGTGCAGCACCATCGATTCAACAGGATCGCGCAGCCAGGCAATGGCCCGGCCCTGCAGCGCGGCCTGGGCCTCGGGCAGGGTGTCGATCTGCTGTCGGGTGTACCAGGGCTTGCGCGTGCCAAAGCTGGCGGGCAGGCGGTAGATGGGCACCGTAAACCCGTTGCCCGGCAGGCGGGTGCCTTCCATCATGGGTTCGTAGTAGGCGGTGAGCAGGCCGTCGGCGTTGCCGTCGTGCGCTTCCACGCGGTAGGGCTGCAACCGGCCGATGAGCCACGCACGCTGCTCATCGGCCGTGGCAATGCTGAGCTGGCGCACCTCATTGCACAGGGCTGTGAAGGGAGCGGCGGGCCGCTCGCAGCTCTTGATCCAGGCGTTCCACGCCTCGTGCAGCGCATCCTGGGTGAAGCCCGGCAGCTCGGCCCAGCGCACCGGAACCCACCGGCTTTTGGGCTGGGCGATGGGCGGTGGCAGCGGCCCGGTATCCCCTGGCAGCGCTGCGGCCTCGGGCGGCGGCAGCACGCCGCCGGGCGGCGGCGAGGGTATGGCCCCGGGCGGCGTGGGGCTTGGTGGCACAGGGGTCGAGCACGCAGCCAGCATTCCTACAATCAGCCCCGTCAAAACAAGGCGCAAGGGGGTCGATGTCATGGGGCTGATTTTGCTTGAAGCGCTGCTGGCGCTGGTGCTCTTGATTGCCATCGTCTGGTGGACGATGTTTTCAGGGCGCAAGGGCGGCGAGCTTCCCGCACCACCTGATACCACCGACCACGACCGCAAGCCGCCCACGCCACCGGCGACCTAGGAGCCTGTCGGACTTGGAGCGTCGAAAGCGAAAATCGGCCCCAGCGAGGACAGTTTTTGCCGAATTTGCAGCCCCATAGCCGAGCTATGGGGCAAAAAGGCGGTTAAAGATGGACCGCTGCGGTCGATTTGCAGCCGACGATTTCCAAGTCCGACAGGCTCCTAGGCCAGTGGGCGGTGCGGCCTTATCCCCCTGTTTGACTGAATCCCTGACTTGACCGCCGGCCGGCCTGCTCCGGCTGGTGCCGCAACGAAGACTCACCGCCGCTGGCGGCCGCCCCAGGGTGACCTTCGCGTCATGAGGCCCCCCCTTCCTCCTCGCTGCGCAGGATGTTCACCAGTTCCACGGCAGACTTCACCTGCATCTTGTCAAACACGCGCGAGCGATGCACCTCCACCGTGCGCACGCTGATGTTGAGCTGATCGGCAATGAGCTTGTTGGGCAGGCCGGTCACCACCAGGTCCATCACGTCGCGCTCGCGCTCCGTCAGGTCCCGCAGGCGCGCCTGCAGACCTCTGCGCTCGCGCAGAAGTGCCAGCCGCTTGGCGGATTGGGCCAGGGCTTGTTCAACGCGGTCGATCAGCGCGTTGTCGGAAAACGGCTTCTCGCAAAAGTCAAAGGCACCGCGCTTGACCGTGTCCACCGCCGTGGGGACGTCGGCGTGCCCGGTCAAGAAGATCACGGGCATGGTGGCCAGGTCGCCCCGCGAGGCCAGCACATCGAACAGCGCCAATCCACTCATGCCGGGCATGCGAACATCGAGCAGCAGGCAGCAGGGAAGGCGCTGGGGCGGGCGCTTTTGCAGCATGGCGTCAAAGGCCTCCGCGCTGTCAAACGACTCGCTGAGCAGGCGACGCGAGCGCAGCAGCCAGGCCAGTGCCTCGCGCACGCTGGCGTCGTCGTCAACGATGTAAACGGTGGCGTTGGATACGGGTTGCATCAGGCGCTTTGCTCGGGGGTGGCTGCAACGGGCAGGGTAAAGGTAAACACCGTACCACGGGGTTCGTGCGGCGCAAATCCGAGAAAACCACCGTGCTGCTCGATCACCGTGCGGCACATGCTCAGCCCCAGGCCCATGCCTTCGCTGCGGGTGGTGTAAAACGGCGTGAACAGCTTGGCAGCCACGTCGCTGTCGATCCCGAGGCCCAGGTCGGTCACGGTGAATTGGATCCACCCTGTTCGCTGCCCAGAGACCGTCTTGGCTACGCGAATGTCCAGTACGCGCTGGTCGATGTCGGGGTGGTCCATGGCCTGCATGGCGTTGCGGGCCAGGTTCAGCAGCACTTGCTCGACCATGGTGCGGTCGCACAGCACGGGGGGCATGTCGGGCTCCAGGTGGGTTTGCACGCGAACGCCCAGCTTGCGCGCCTGCAGGCTCACCAACGGCAAGATGGCATCAAGCAGTTGTTGGGCAGGCACCGATTCGCGCGCCTGATCCCGCCGTCGCACAAAGTCATGCACGCTCTTGATGACCTTGCCCGCGCGCTCGGCCTGCCGTGCGATCTGGGTGAGGGCCATTCGCACGCCCTCCACATCCAGCCCTGCGGGGGCGCGTGCCGTGTCTGCCGCGTCAGCCGCGTCTGACCCTGCAGGCGCTGCGCTGCCCGGGGCCGTGAGCAGGTTGATGGACCCGGTAGCGTAGCTCGAAATAGCGGCCAGGGGCTGATTGAGCTCATGGCTGAGCAGGGAGGCCATTTCGCCTACCGTCGCCAGGCGGGCCGTGGCCTGCAGGCGTTCCTGCGAGGCCCGCGAGAGTTCCTCGATGCGGCGCTGCTCGCTGATGTCCAGGAACGCGCTCATCCAGCCAGTGTGCTGGCCTTGGGCGTTGATCAGGGGGGCTTCAATGATCAGCACCGGAAATCGCGTGCCATCCTTGCGCATGAACACGGACTCGAAGCCCTCGCGCGGCGGAACCTCCTGCCCTGACAGGCGCACGGCTTGGCGGTCAAGGTATTCGTCCACGAGCTCTGGGGGCCAGTAGGGGGCCGTGACGCTCTGGCCCAGCAGTTCGGCCGCGCTGAAGCCCACCATGGCGCAAAAAGCGGGGTTCACGTAGGTGGTGCGCCCCTGCAGGTCGCGCGCGCGCAAACCGGTGACCAGCGAATTTTCCATCGCCTTGCGGAACGCCAGCGCATCGGCCAGCTCGCGCTCGGCGCGCAGGCGCCTGCGGTTGTCACGCACCAGCACGGACATCACCGTGACCAATGCAATGGACATGGCGGTCACAAGCGCCGTGAGCACATTGGGAAACAGACCGGGCGCTGCATGCCAGGTGTCCATGCGCAGCACCAGCGTATTGCCGGGCAGGTCCAGCAGATGTTGCGAGGTGAACATGCGCGAGCCTTTGCGCGTTGCGCCCAGCACCGCCAGACGCGTCCCGTCGGGTTCAATGAAAGACGCGTTCTGGCGGCGGGTGAGATTGGGGGCCACCAGGTTCAGCAGAATCTCGCGCAGCGAAAACGTGGCCACCACAAAACCGGTCAGCTGGCCGCCGGTGGTCAACGGCAGGCACAAATCCATCATTTCCGAACCCATGCCGTCGCCGTGCGGCTGGAAGTAGCTGGTGGAATAGGCGGGGCTGCTGATCCGACGGGCGTTGGTGCAGGCGATGGCTGCATCCGACTGGCTGCTCTCGCGCAGCCGGATGTCCCGGGCCAGCGGGCGGTACGGCGATTGCTGATGGTGGCGTACGCGCAGGTCCGGGTCACGCCACTCGATGCGCACCAGCTCTCGGCGGTCGCGCAGCAGGTCGTCGGCCGCGACTTCCCACGCCAGCTCGCCCGGGTCGTTGGCGTTCAGTGCCTGCAAATTCTGCAGCGTGCGTGAAAGCGACACGCGGATATCCGCCACCGCATCGGCCGCGTCGCGCTCGAGTTGCGTTTGAACCTGACTTTCCTCGTAGCGGCCCGCCAGCCATACCAGGGTGGCTAGCATCGAAACGACAAGCCCCGCCAGAATCGTCCACAGCGACCAGCGACGCCACGCGCCCCGCCAGCGCTGCAGCCGCGTGCGGCGCGGTGGCGGCGGGCTGGCTGCCTGCACTGTGGCCATGATGCTGCTGGCGCGATCGGGTGATTCGGTCGAGGCCATGCCGTGGTCAGAGCACGCGGTGTTGCAGGGCGGGCAACTGCTCGCGCACGCTGGCGATTTTGGCGGCATCGAGCGTGCCGGTCACGACGCCCGGGCCCTGGTCGATGGACGCGATCACGTTTCCCCAGGGGTCCACCAGCATGCTGTGGCCCCAGGTGTGACGCCCGTTCTCGTGCATGCCGCCCTGCGCCGGTGCCAGCACATACGCAAGATTTTCGATGGCACGCGCGCGCAAGAGCAGGTCCCAGTGGGCCCGGCCGGTGGTGTACGTGAAGGCACTGGGCACCAGCAGCAGGTCGGCCCCGGCCCGTGCATGGGCCCGGTACAGCTCAGGAAAGCGCAAGTCATAGCAAACGCTCAGGCCCACACGCCAGCAACGGCCATCTCGGGCGGGCAAGTCAAACTGCACCTCCGATGCGCCTGCCTCGATGACACGACTTTCGTCGTACTGCTCGCGTCCGTTGTCAAAACGGAAAAGGTGGATCTTGTCGTAGCGGGCCACCTGCGTGCCGGCGGGGTCAAATACCAGGGTGGTATTGCGCACCTTGTCCGGCGTATTCGCCTGCATGGGGATGGTTCCCCCCACCACCCACAGGCCTAACGAGCGGGCCGACGCAGCCAGAAAATCCTGGATGGGGCCGCCGGCCGGTGTCTCCACCAGAGGCAGCTTGTCGGTGTCGCGGTGGCCCATGATGCAGAAATACTCGGGCAGCACCGCCAGTTCGGCCCCTTGGCGCGCGGCTTGTTCGAGCAGCCGATGGGCGGCCTGCAGGTTGTCGTCCAGGCGCGTGCCGGACACCATCTGGAGGGCTGCCACTTGCATCACGAGGGTTCTCCGGATTTGGGCGTGGGCGCGGGGGTGGCAGGTCGTGGTTGCTCTGTCGGGGCCGTTGGCTCGGGTGCGGAGGGCTCCCGCGATCGGCGCGGCACGCGCACCACGCGCGGGTCGGACCAGGTGCCATCAACGCGGAATTCCTGCGTGGCTGCCTCAATCAGCGGGCCGCGCAGGAACACCTGGGCCAGAAAGCTCCCCAGTCCGACCACCGGGTTGATGGCCGTGGCCACCAGCGAGGCGGTCATGGCGTTGATCTCGGGCACGACGACCACGCGCAGGTCCTGCGTTTCCGCCTCGATGTTGGCGCTGCCTTCCATCAGCACCGCAGCATTCACGCCCTTCATCTGCAGGTTGTTGGTGGTGGCCACACCCTGCTCGATGCGCACGTCACCCCGCACAAAGTCGAATGCAAACCCTTCGCTGAAGACATCGCGGAAATCGAGCGCCAGGCGCCGGGGCAGGGACTGCAGGCTGAGCACGCCCAGCAGCTTGGCCAGCCCGGGATCCGCCTTGAGGAACTGGCCCGACTCCACATTCAGGTTGATCTCGCCCGTCAACGAGCGGTAGTCGGGACTGAAGGGCGCGCCCATCCAGGCCACCCGACCTTCCATGCGCCCCTTGCCCCGGCGCACCACATCGGCCATGCCCATGCGCGCCAATAGATCGCCGGAATCGCGAATATCCAGCTTGAAGTTGAGCGCCGTCCGTCGCTCTGGCGGCTTGGTGGATACCGCGCCAGCCGCGCCCGTGACCACGGTCCAGTTACCACTGGCGGTGAGGTTGGCGTCGGGCGTCAGGATGTTGAACCGCGTGAGGCGCCATTCGCGCTGGATGCCTTCGCCGCCGCGGTTTTGCGCCTGGATTTCGACGCGCCCCAGCCGCTTGGCACGCAGCTCGAAATCATCCACCACGATGTCCAGAGCGGGCAATGTGCTGGGCTGCTCATCGAGCAGCGCCTCAACCTGGTTGGCATCGCTTTGCGGCAGGCTGGCCCGTGAAAGGCGTGCATACAGCAACCCGCTGGGGTGATCGGCAGCCCCCGGTTGCCGGAACTCGATGAAGCCGCCAAGTTCTCTGGCATCCAGCGTGGCCCGCCATGTGCTGCCATCGCGCAGCGCGCCCGCCACCACGTTGTGCAAGGTTCGCCCCTGCAGCGTGAACTCGCGGGCGCGCAATGCCAGGGTGGTGGGCAGGTAGTCCTGCGCGGCACTGCTCCGTTGGGCGCCCACCTCCGTCGGGCTGGCCGCTTTGCCGGCAGTGGCCTGGATCAGCACATCCTCCCATTGGTCCACATCGATCTTTCCCTGCTGGATGTTGGCAACCACGCCCTGTGCAGAAAGCGGCGCAGACTCACCCACACCCAGCCCGACGCCGATGGCGCCACGCAGCACGCGCGCCTGCCCGTCCGACCGCTCGCGCACATAGGTGGCCGAGCCGATGGTGCCCAGGTCCAGCGTGATCTGGTCGCGCAGCGGCGGCAGCCCCGCGGTGTCCGCCGCCGCCGCGTGGGTCAGGCCCGTGAGTGACTCGCGCAGCACCTGGCTTTCAAAGCGCAGCGGCAGACTCGCGGCGGCTGCTTTGCCTAGCGGCGCTGGCAGTGCAAGCCCCATGCCCTGTAGCGATGTGTTCACCTGGATTTCGGGCACGCCACGCCGGAAACCCAGGGTCAACGTGTACGGTGCGCTGCCGCTGGCGCGTTGCGCCAGCTGCGAGAGCATGCCCAGCTGCGTGGCCTGCTGCAGGCCCTCTGCCGTGGCTGTGCCCTGGGCGCGCATTTGCACGGCCGATTCGCTGGCCGGAGCGTTGGGCGGCAGGGCGCGCATGCCGCCTTCCAGCCGCACCGGCCCGCCCAGCGCCTGGGCCTGCACATTGTTCAGGGAGAAACCGCTTTCGCTGAACTGCACCGTGCCGCGGGCGCGTGTGAGGGTTGGGGTGTCTGGCGTGATGCGCACCTCGTTGCCGGTCAGCACCACGCTGCCCTGCACCCTGGACTGGGCCATGTCGCTGATGGGCAGGCTCAGGCGCAGTTTGAAGTCGGCATTGCCCGTGCCGGTGGCCTGATCGAGTACATGAGAAGTCATGCCGCCCAGGGGCGTGGTGCTCATCAGCGCCAGCAGTTCAGGCAGCGGCCCGCGGGCGTCGGCGTCCACACCCACCACCGTGTGCGAAAGATCGGGGATGCGCGCGTCCACGCGCGAAATCCGCAGGCCTGGCCGACCGGCAAAGCTGCCGCTGGCGCCCCGCACCTGCATCGAGGAGCGATCGAAGATCAGCTCTCCGCCCAGCTCGGTCAGGGCCGGCCAGGGCAGCGTGTTGGCGGGCTGCAGCTGGGGCGGCACGTAGGCGTACGTCACGTTCCTGACGCGGGCGGCGATGCGGAACTCCCCAAGCTTGGGGTCGTTGAACGGCAGGTGGTGCAAGTCACCCTTGACGCGAAACTGCACCCCGCTGGCCGTACCCGCCACCACAGCGTCACGCACATAGTGACGCGACTCTGCAGGGATCGACAGGGGAAGATAGCGGTGCACCCGCGTGCCATCAGCCCGGTTGAGCGTTCCCGACAGGTCCAGGACCCCGGGAAACCGCGAGCGGTGCGCTGTCGTGTCGGCGTCCGACGTGTGCCAGCTGGCTCGCGCTTCACCTTGCGCGTCGGAATTGGCAAATTGAACGTCGTTGGCCTGCACGGAGACACGGTCACCCTCGATCTGCCAGCGCACGTCGGCGCTCAGCCGGTCCAGCGGCAGCACAGGCTCTTCAAAAACACCGGGCAGCACGAGCGCGCCCGACGCGATCGAAAGCGCCGCCTTTCCGCCGGCCTGCGTCATGTCGATGTCCACCGCGGCACCCCGCAGTCCGAAGTGGGTCGGGGCTGTGCCAGCGCTGTCGGCGGCGAGCGACAGGCCTTGCACCCGCCCGCGCACGTGGTAGGCCTGCAGCGAGTCCACCGTGCCGCGCCATGTGGCACTGACCTCTTGCACCAGCCCGCGCGGAGCGTAGGTGGCCAGTGCGCGGTGGGCTGCGGCGCCGATGGGCAGCCGCGTGCCGATCTGGGTCAGCGCCGCCAGGTCCAGCCGGTCGGCGCGGAAATCGCCCTGCGCTGGCTCCTTGCCGCTGGCATCGGTATGCACCAGGCGCACGTTGCCGCCCGACCAGTTCAGCCCATCGTCGGTCTGGAACTGAAGCCCCTGTGTGAAGACCTCAAATCCGCCAGCAAGGCGGCGTCCGCCGAGTCGGCCCTGCACTCCATGCAGCGCCAGCGCCTGCAGATCGTTGCCCAGCGTGGTGTTCACATCGGCCAACGCCAGGTCCGCAGCGCCGCCCACCAGCTCGCCGCGCTGGAAATCGGCCCACGCCCGCAACGCGCCGCGACCCTGGGCCACATCCACGCCGTCGATCTGGGCGTGGTGGCGCAGTTGCGATACATCCACCCGGGAAAAGTTGGCGAAGACCTGGCCGTTCCAGTGTTTCCAGTTGCCATCGCGTGCCCGCAGCAGCGGCGCCCGGAACAGGCCCGCCAGCGTGAAGCGGTCCCCCCAGTCCGGTGGCGGCGTGGCATCGAGCCGCATGTGGTGGCGCCAGCTCCCGTTGCGCAGCAACAGGTCTACCTGCGTCAGCGCAAGCTCGGGCGCGCCGCGCAGCTCGTCGGTCCAGCGCAAGGTGCCGCCCTGGATGAAAATTTCGCCCTGCGAGAACACCCAGTCGGCAGCGGCATGGGGGTCCCCGCCCGAGGCCGCAAGCTCCAGGCCGGCCACCAGGATGCGCCCCTGCGCCGTGCGGCGTACGTCCAGTACGGGCTGTTCGATGTAGATCTGCTCGGCGTTCCAGTGGATCAGCGATCGCGGCGACACGGCGACGACGACCCGCGGCAACCGCAGGGCCACGCGGCCTCCGGCGTCGAGCAGCGCAACATCATGCATTTCGACCGAAGGCACCAGGCTGTCGGTGCGCGCCTCGATCGCGCCAATTTGTACAGGAACCCCCAGAACCTTTGTGGCATGCGCCTGAAGCTGCGGGCGAAACTCGCCGATTCGCGGCACAATCAATCCATGAAGGGCCCCCCAGGCGATGGCCAGCAGCAGCCAGAAGGTGAGCATCAGACCCAATGACCACCGCGCAAATCCTGCCATTGTTTTCAGCAGTCGAGAGGGGTTCGAGGTGGGATCGATCATGGTCAAACGGAATCTGGCAGGAATTATGACCGGCAGCTTTGGCCAGCAACCGCATTAGCCATGCAGACATCGTCCGCTGATTCGCATTGCACGCCGCGCGCGCCTGGGGTCCCGTTAGCCGGGCATTCGCGCTTCTTTCAGCGCCTGCACCGTCGTTATGAAGCCGAGTTGCACCTGCTGCCGCCCGGCGCCCCGGTCATGGCAACCATGCAGCAGGCCTGCGATGACCTGCTGGCGCGCGGGCTCAACATCAGTGCCGCCCTGCGGGTGCTGCGCCAGCTGGTAATGGAGCGGCTTATCGGCCTGGATTGCGACAGCGGTCTGCCCCTGGCCGACGTGACCCGTGCCGTGACCGAGCTGGCCGAGCTGGCGCTGGACCGCGCCTGCCGCCATGCGCGTCAGGAGCTGGACGAGCGGCATGGCGCGCCCTGCGGGCCGCAGGGCCAGCCCGTGCAGCTGTGGATCATCGGCATGGGCAAGCTCGGGGCGCGTGAGCTCAATGTGTCAAGCGATATCGACCTGATCTACGTCTACGAGCACGACGGTGAGACGGCCGGCACGCCCGACGGCCGGGGCCGTATTTCCAACCACGAGTACTTCGGCCGTGCCGTCAGGGCCATCTACAGCCTGGTGGGCGACACCACCGAGCACGGTATGGTGTTCCGGGTGGATTTGGCCCTGCGGCCCAACGGTAACTCGGGGCCTGCCTCCGTGTCGCTGGCGGCGCTGGAGGAATACCTGCAGGTGCAGGGCCGTGAATGGGAGCGGTTTGCGTGGCTCAAGAGCCGCGTGGTGGCACCGCGCGATTGCGTGGGCAGTGCCAATGTGCAGGCGCTGCGCGGTGTGGTGCTGCCGTTCGTGTTCCGGCGATACCTGGACTACAGCGTGTTTGATGCGCTGCGGTCGCTGCACCGGCAAATCCGCGACCACGCCGCCAAGCGCAGCGCCGGGCACCCCGAGCGGGCCAACGATGTGAAGCTCTCGCGCGGCGGTATTCGCGAGATCGAATTCACCGTGCAGCTGCTGCAGGTGGTGCGCGGCGGTCAGTTCCCCGAGCTGCGCCGGCGGCCCACGCTGGAGGCGCTCCAGCGCGTGGCCGAGGCCGGTTTGATGCCCCAGGAAACCGCCGATGCCCTGGCCCGCGCCTATGTGTTTCTGCGGCGGGTGGAGCACCGCATCCAGTACCTGGACGACCAGCAGACCCATGTGCTGCCGACGCGCGACGATGACCTGACATGGATCGCCCACACCCTGGGCTTTGGCGACTGCTGCGCGTTCCTGCACGAGCTTGATGCCCACCGCGAGCTGGTGGCGCAGGAGTTCGACACCCTGCTTGGCGCGAGCAAGAAGCAATGCAATGGGGGTGGCTGCGGTGGCCCCCGTGCCTCGGCACCCCCGCCCCCGGAGCTTGAAAGCCTGCTGGAACAGTTGTCGCCCCCGGGCTTTCGCGAGCGCGTAGCCGAGTGGCGCAGCCATGCCCGGGTGCAGGGGCTGCGCGATGAGGCGCGGGCGCGGCTGTTCCGCCTGGTGCAGCGCACCTCGCAGTGGCTGACCGAAGGGCGCGTGACCGAAGAAGGCGGGCTGCGCTTTGTCAACTGGCTCGAGCCGCTGCTGCGCCGCGAAAGCTATCTGGCCCTGTTGCTGGAGCGCCCATCCGTGCACGAGCAACTGCTGCACCTTCTGGGCGCAGCCAAGTGGCCTGCGCGCTACCTGTTGCAGCATCCGGGCGTGATCGATGAGCTGGTGGGCGATGCCCTGCTTTCCGAGCGCTTTGTGGTGGCCGATTTCGAGCGCGAGCTGGCCATGCGCCTGGCCTCGCTGCAGTCCACCGGCGAGGATGACGACGAGACCCTGCTCAACCTGCTGCGCCGCGCCCAGCATGCCGAGACCTTTCGCACCCTGGCGCGCGATGTGGAGCGGCGCATCACCGTCGAGCAGGTGGCCGACGACCTGTCGGCGCTGGCAGACAGCGTGCTGCGCGTCACCGCCCAGTGGTGCTGGAGTCGCCTCAAAAATCGCCACCGCCAGGTGCCGCAGTTTGCGATCATTGGCTACGGCAAGCTGGGCGGCAAAGAGCTGGGCTATGGCAGCGACCTCGATATCGTCTTCGTGTTCGACGACGACGACGAGCGCGCGCCGGAGGTCTATGCCGGTTTTGTGCGCAAGCTGATCAACTGGCTCACCGTGAAGACCAGCGAGGGAGATCTGTACGAGATCGACACGGCCCTGCGCCCCAACGGCAACTCGGGCCTGCTGGTGACCAGCTTCGAGGCCTATGCCAATTACCAGCAGCAGCGCGGCAGCAACACCGCCTGGACCTGGGAGCACCAGGCCATGACCCGGGCGCGCTTTGTGATGGGTGCCGAGCCGCTGCGCCAGCGTTTTGATGCGGTGCGTGAGGCGGTGATCACCTCGCAGCGCGACCCCGTGGCCCTGCGCGAGGAGATCGTGACCATGCGCGAGCGGGTGCGCAGCGCCCACCCCGTGCCCGAGGGCCGATTTGACGTCAAGCACAGCCCCGGCGGCATGGTGGATGCCGAGTTCGCCGTGCAGTATCTGGTGCTGTCGCAATCTGCAGCGCACCCGCAGCTGGTGGGTAATGTGGGCAACATCGCCCTGCTGCAGCGCGCTGAGCAGGTCGGCCTTGTGCCCCCGGGCGTGGGGTTGGCGGCTGCAAACGCCTACCGCGCGCTGCGCCGTATTCAGCACCAGGCCCGCCTGGACGAGGCCCCGACCCAGGTGGCGCCTGCCAGCGTGCAGGCCGAGCGCGATGCGGTGCTGGCGCTGTGGACGTCGGTATTCGGCCCGCGCTGACGGCGCAGTGGCCGCCTGGCCCTGTGGGGGGCGTTCGTGGTTCAACCCGTGGCCGTAGCCGCCTGAAAAGCCCCCGGTGAAGGCAAACAATTAATCAAACGTTTGATTGATTGTGCTGTAATCCACGGCCATGCCCGCTCCCTCTGCCCCCTCCCTGCCCTCGCACTCGCCATCGCCCGCCGCGCCGCTGCCCGCCGAGGCGGTCGCCGCACGCACGCGGCTGCTCCACGCGGCGTTGCGCCTGTTTGCCGAACACGGTTTTGCCAAGACATCGATCCGGCAGGTGGCCCAGGCCGCTTGCGTCAACCCTGCATCCATCAGCTATTACTTCGGTGACAAAAGCGGGCTGTACCGCGCAGCGTTCACCGAGCCCATGGGTGGCCCGGTGTCGCTGGATGCCTGGCCCAAGGGCGCGCGCCCGCCGACCGTGCGCGAGGCCATCACCCTTCTGATCGGGAGCTTCATGCAGCCTTTGCACGAGGGTGAACTGGTGGAGCTGTGCATGCGCCTGCACTTTCGCGAAATGCTCGACCCCACCGGCTTGTGGCAGCAGGAGCTGGAGTGCGACATCAAACCGGATCATGCGGCGCTGGTGACCTTGCTGTGCGACGAGTTCGGCTTGAAGACCGCCGACGACGATGTGCACCGGCTGGCGATGGCGATCACTGCGCTGGCGTTGCAGTACTACGTGGGTCGCGATGTGGTGCAGGCAGTGCGCCCGGGGCTGACGTCAAGCCCGCGTGCGCTGGCGGCCACCACTGTGCGGCTGGTGGACTTTGCCTGCTCCATGGTGGAGGGCGAACGCGCCCGCCGCCTGGCGGCACGCGCTGCCGAAGCGGCCCCCGGCGTCGCCAAGGCTCGCCCCAGGCAGTCCAGGCAGCCCAGGAAACCCCTCCAATGATCCGGCCCATGCGTTCGATGCTTCAGATGCCCATGTTGGCCGGCCTGTGCCTGGTGGTGGCCGCCTGCTCCACCACGCCCCCGCCCGCGCAGGTGCCCGCGCCCGTCGCGCCCGGCTGGCAGGCGCCCCTGCCGCACGGTGGCTCCGTGCAAGACCTTGCCCAGTGGTGGACGCGAACGGGCGATCCGCTTCTGGTGGAGCTGATCGAGTCGGCCCAGGCGCTCAGCCCGGGGCTGGCCCAGGCGCGCTCGCGCATTGCCCAGGCGCGGGCCAGCCAGGTGGCCAGCAGCGCGGCCCTGGTGCCGTCGCTGGATGGCCAGGCCAGTGCCAGCCGGGGCTTGAACGAGCAGCTGCGCAGCACGGCCACCACGGCGCAGGCCGGGCTGCAGGCCTACTGGGAGCTGGACCTGCTGGGCGGCAATGCGGCGGCCAAAACGGCGGCCGACGAGCGACTGGCCGGTGCCCGCGTGCAATGGCACGAGGCCCGCGTGAGCGTCGCGGCCGAGGTGGCCCTGCAGACGAGCAGCCTGCGCACCTGCCTGCTGCAACTGGACGTGGCCGAGCGTGATGCGCGTTCGCGTGAGGAGACCGCGCGTTTGTCGGCACTGAGTGAGCGTGCCGGTTTCACCGCCCCTGCCACAGCCGCGCTGGCCCGCGCCAGCGCTGCCGAGGCCCAGGCCCGCCAGTGGCAACAGCGCACGCAATGCGATGTGGATACCAAGTCCCTGGTGGCCCTGACCGGCTGGGAGGAGCCGCGCCTGCGCGCCCGGCTTGCGGCCCAGCCTGCGCCGGTGGCGTCCGATGCCTTGTTTGCCATGGCCGCCCTGCCAGCACAGGTGCTGGCCCAGCGGCCCGATGTGTACAGCGCCGAGCGCGACGTGGCCGCCGCCAGCGCCGATGTGGGCAGCGCCCAGGCACAGCGGTATCCGCGTCTGTCGCTGTCTGGTTCCGTGGGCGCTGCCTCGGTACGCACGGGCGGGGTCACGACCGACCTGACCACCTGGACCATAGGCCCGCTGGCGCTGAGCGTGCCGCTGTTGGACGGCGGTCGCCGCGCCGCGCAGGTGGATGCTGCCCAGGCCCGCTACGACGAAGCCGCCGCCCTGTACCGGGCCCGGGTGCGCCAGGCGGTCAGCGAGGTTGAGCAAGCCCTGGCCCGTCTGCAAGGCGCGGGCGAGCGCAACGCCATTGCACGCATCGCCGCCGAGGGCTACCGCGCGTCGCTGGATGCCACCGAGGCCCGCTGGCGCAGCGGCCTGGCCAGCCTGGTCGAGCTGGAGGACGCCCGCCGCACAGCCCTTGCCGCCGAAAACGCGCTGGTGGGCCTGCAGCACGAGCGCATGGCCGCCTGGGTGGCGCTGTACCGCGCGGCCGGGGGAGGATGGAATGAGTCAAGCACCCCGTAAGTCGCTGTGCGCCGTCCCCCTCGCACGACCCGCAGCGCGCTGCGTGAATGCTGTGCCCCCGTCGCGGCGGGGCGGCCCTTGCACGGGGGCGCTGGCCGGGGGCGCGCCCGCTTCATCCCCTGCCGATGGCGCGTGGCGACATGGACAGCGGATATGAATTTTTCAGGACAAAAGCCCATGCAAATTTTCTTTTCTTTCAAGCGCTCGCCCACCGCCGTTGCCGTGATCGCGGTCTGCTTGCTGGCCGTGGGCGGCGCCCTGGTGTTCTCAGGTGCATCGCGTGCGGCCAATGAACCCAAAGCGGCCCATGCACAGCGCCCGGCCCTCACGGTGAGCACGGCGCAACCCCAGCGCACCTCGATGCCCATCCGTCTGGCCGCCAATGGCAGCATCGCCGCCTGGCAGGAGGCCCTCATCGGGGCCGAAGCCAACGGATTGCGCCTGACCGAGGTGCGTGTGAATGTGGGCGATGTGGTCAAGGCCGGGCAGGTGCTGGCGACCTTCTCGTCCGACACGGTGCAGGCCGAAGTCGCCCAGGCGCGCGCGGGCCTGCTGGAAGCGCAGGCCACCGCCGCCGAAGCAGCCGCCAATGCCGATCGGGCACGCTCGCTGCAGGCCACGGGCGCGCTCAGCCAGCAGCAGATTCAGCAGTTCACCACGGCAGAGCAGACCGCCAGGGCGCGGGTGGAGGCCGCCCGCGCGTCGCTGGACGCCCAGCACCTGCGCCTGCGCCACACACAGGTGCGCTCTCCCGACAGTGGCGTGATCTCGGCGCGCTCCGCCACCGTGGGCGCTGTGGTGGGTTCGGGCACCGAACTGTTTCGCATGGTGCGCAAGGGCCGGCTGGAGTGGCGAGCAGAAGTCACGTCCGCCGAGCTGCGCCGCATCAAGCCCGGCGACAAGGTGATGGTGACCGCTGCCAGCGGCGCTACGGCCGAGGGCACGGTGCGCATGGTCGGCCCCACGGTGGACCCGCAGACCCGCAACGGCCTGGTGTATGTCGATCTGCCCGCCTCGGCGGGGGCGGGGTCGGCGGCCATCCTGGCGGGGATGTTTGCCCGCGGCGAATTCGCGCTCGGCCAGAGCGATGCGCTCACGGTGCCTCAGGAGGCGCTGGTGGTGCGCGATGGCTTCTCGTATGTGTTCGTCATCGGCCCGGACCGCCGCGTGCAGATGCGAAAGGTGAACACGGGGCGCCGCGTGGCCGACCGCGTGGAGGTGCTGTCGGGGCTGGAGCCGGGCGTGTCGATTGCCGTGAACGGCGCAGGCTTCCTCAATGACGGCGACCTGGTGCGCGTGGCGACCACCCCGGCGGCGGTGTCGGCGGTTTCACCCGATGGTTTGATACAAAAAACGCCTGTTGCGCGGGTGGTTGTAGCATCGGTAGCTATCAATTCAGGAGCATTTGAATGAATGCCTCTGCCTGGTCCATCCGCAACCCGATTCCGGCGCTGATGCTTTTTGTGCTGCTGACCTTCGGCGGCCTGCTGTCGTTCAACGCCATGAAGGTGCAGAACTTCCCCGACATCGATCTGCCCACCATTTCGGTGACCGTGGCCCTGCCCGGGGCCTCGCCGGCGCAGCTGGAAAACGATGTCGCCCGCAAGATCGAAAACAGCATCGCCACGCTGCAGGGCCTCAAGCACATCTACACCAAGGTGCAGGACGGCGGCGCCACCATCACGGCCGAGTTCCGCCTGGAAAAGCCTACGCAGGAAGCGCTGGACGATGTGCGCTCTGCCGTGGCGCGTGTGCGCGGCGAGCTGCCCGGCGATGTGCGCGACCCCATCGTGACCAAGATGGACCTGGCGGCCCAGCCCGTGCTGGCCTTCACCATCGCTTCGGCCCGCATGGATGACGAGGCGCTGTCCTGGTTTGTGGACGACACCGTGGCCAAAAAGCTGCTTTCGGCGCGTGGGGTGGGGGCCGTCACGCGGGTCGGCGGCGTGGAGCGGCAGGTGCATGTGGCGCTCGACCCGCTCAAGCTGCAAGCGCTGGGTGCCACGGCTGCCGATGTGTCGCGCCAACTGCGGCTGGTGCAGACCGAAAGTGCGGGCGGGCGAACCGACCTGGGCGGCAGCGAGCAGCCCGTGCGTACCCTGGCCACGGTCCAGTCGGCGCAGGCGCTGGCTGCGCTCACCCTGGCGCTGCCCGATGGCCGCCACATCCGCCTGGACCAGGTGGCCGAAGTGTCCGACACCGTTGCCGAGCCACGGGCCATGGCCCTGCTCAACGGCCAACCGGTGGTGGGCTTTGAAGTGGCGCGCAGCAAGGGCGCAAGCGAAGTGGAGGTCGGTGCTGCCGTGCAGGCGGCCCTCAAGGAGTTGCGCGAGCGGCACCCCGACCTCAAGATCACCGAGGCCTTCAACTTTGTGCAGCCGGTGCAAGAGGAATACGACGGCTCCATGCACCTGCTGTACGAAGGCGCGCTGCTGGCCGTGGTGGTGGTGTGGCTGTTCTTGCGCGACTGGCGCGCAACGTTTGTCTCGGCCGTGGCGCTGCCGCTGTCCATCATTCCGGCGTTCATCGGCATGCACCTGCTGGGCTTTTCCATCAACGTGGTCACGCTGCTGGCGATGTCGCTGGTGGTGGGCATCCTGGTGGATGACGCCATCGTGGAGGTCGAGAACATCGTGCGCCACCTGCGCATGGGCAAAACGCCGTACCAGGCGGCCATGGAGGCGGCCGACGAGATTGGCCTGGCCGTGGTGGCCACCACCTTCACGCTGATTGCGGTGTTCCTGCCCACGGCATTCATGAGCGGCATTGCAGGCAAGTTCTTCAAGCAATTTGGCTGGACGGCGTCGCTTGCCGTGTTTGCCAGCCTGGTGGTAGCGCGGCTGCTCACGCCCATGATGGCGGCGTACCTGCTCAAGCCCATCGTCACCCCGCACCAAGACCCGGGCTGGATGCGCGTGTACCTGCGCTGGGCCGCGTGGTGCGTGCGGCACCGCTGGATGACCTTTGTGGGCACGGCGGCGTTCTTCATCGGATCGCTGGCGCTGATCCCGCTGCTGCCCACCGGGTTTATCCCGCCGGACGACAATTCTCAGACCCAGGTGTACCTGGAGCTGGCCCCTGGTGCCACGCTCGCACAGACCCGCGCCGCGGCCGAGGACGCGCGCCAGCGCATCGCGCAGGTCGAGCATGTGAAAAGCATCTACACCACCATTGGCGGGGGCTCGGCCGGTACCGACCCGTTCATGGGCAGCGCCGCCGCCGAGACCCGCAAGGCCACGCTCACCATCTTGCTGGCCGACCGCGGTGACCGGCCGCGCAAGCAGGGCATCGAGAACAACATCCGCGCCGCGCTCGAGACCTTGCCCGGCGTGCGCAGCAAGGTGGGCCTGGGCGGCTCGGGCGAGAAGTACGTGCTGGTGCTCTCGGGCGACGACCCGCAGGCGCTGACCACGGCCGCGCAGGCCCTCGAAAAGGACCTGCGCACCATCCCGGGCCTGGGCAGCATCTCGTCCACCGCCAGCCTGGTGCGCTCGGAGATTGCCGTGCGGCCCGACTTTGCCCGCGCGGCGGACCTCGGCGTGACCACCAGCGCCATGGCCGAAACCCTGCGCATTGCCACCGTGGGCGACTACGACGTATCGCTGCCCAAGCTCAACCTCGCGTCGCGGCAGGTGCCCATCGTCGTCAAGCTGCAGGATGCGGCGCGGCAGGACCTGTCGGTGCTCGAACGCCTGCCCGTGCCGGGCAGCAAGGGCCCGGTGATGCTGGGCCAGGTGGCCACGCTGGAGTTTGGCGGCGGCCCTGCTGTGGTGGACCGCTACGACCGCGCCCGCAACGTCAACTTTGAAATCGAGCTGTCGGGCACGCCGCTGGGCGAAGTCACCAAGGCCGTGGCAGCGCTGCCGTCCATTCAGAACCTGCCGCCCGGTGTGCGCCAGATCACCATTGGCGACGCCGAGATGATGGGCGAGCTGTTTGCCAGTTTCGGCCTGGCCATGCTCACGGGCGTGCTGTGCATCTACATCGTGCTGGTGCTGCTGTTCAAGGATTTCCTGCACCCCGTCACCATCCTTGCCGCGCTGCCGCTGTCGCTGGGCGGGGCGTTCGTGGGCCTGCTGATGGCGCAAAAGAGCTTTTCGATGCCCTCGCTCATCGGGCTCATCATGCTCATGGGCATTGCCACCAAGAACTCCATTTTGCTGGTGGAGTACGCCATCTTGGCGCGGCGCGAGCACGGCATGAGCCGTTTTGATGCGCTGATCGACGCCTGCCACAAGCGCGCCCGCCCCATCATCATGACCACGCTGGCCATGGGCGCGGGGATGATGCCCATTGCCATCGGTTTCGGCGCGGCCGACCCGAGCTTCCGCTCGCCGATGGCCGTGGCGGTGATTGGCGGGTTGATCACCTCCACACTGCTGAGCCTGCTGGTCATTCCGGCGGTGTTCACGGGCATGGACGATGTGGGGCAATGGTTCGCAAGGGTCTTGCGACGCGTGCGCGGCCTGCCAGCACACCGGGCGCCACCGGCGTTGGCAGACGGGGATGCCTAGGAGCCTGTCCGACTTGGAAATCGTCGGCTGCAAATCGACCGCAGCGGTCCATTTTTAACCGCCTTTTTGCCCCATAGCTCGGCTATGGGGCTGCAAATTCGGCAAAAACTGTCCTCGCTCTCGCCGATTTTCGCTTTCGACGCTCCAAGTCCGACAGGCTCCTATGGAACCTCTGCATAACTCCCTGCGGTCTGCGCTGGCGCGGATCGGGATGGGCCACAAGGCGCAAAGTAGGGCAAGAAAGCCCGCAATTTGCCCTCTGCAATCCCCATTGGACATGCCGCGCTCCTCGATAATCGGCGCTATCCATGAACCTCGTCAAACTGAATATTGACACCATCCAGCTCGGTGAGCCGCTGCCGTTCGTGCTGCGCGGCGGGACCGGCGCATTGCTGGCCAGAAAAGGTTATGTGATACGCGACCGCAAAGAGCTGGCCATCATGGTGGCCCGCGGGCGCACACTGTGCGTGGATACGGACGAATCGGGCGAGAGTTACCGCGCCTACCTGGCGCAACTGCAGCGCATGCTGAACGCCGATTCGAATCTTGGCGCAATCGCCGACATGAAGATCGCGGCGGGAGAAGACCCGGCACTGCGTGAGCGCGACCGGGCTTGGCCCGACTGGTCGGATCTGCAGTTGCGGGCATCGCAGCTGCTGCGTGCACCGTCTCCGAACGATTTCGCCGCGCGATTCAATGCGTTGCTGGAAGAGTTGGCCCGGCATTGCGAGAACACGCCGGACGCCACCCTGCTCGGGCTGGTGTACCTGTCGGCGCAGGAGGAGCGCATGTACAGCGCCACCCATGCCATGCTCGTATCGTGCGTGAGCATGGTGGTCGCGCGCGAGATGCTCCGATGGCCCGCTGCGCGTGTCCAGGTGCTCGGCTCGGCCGCGCTGACCATGAACATCGGCATGACCGAACTGCAGGACCAGCTGGCGCAGCAGTCCCATCCGCTGACGGCGCCGCAGATCGCCGCCATTGAAGGGCACGCCGACCGCTCCGAGGCCCTGCTGCGCCGCCTGGGCGTGGCCGACCCGCTGTGGCTGGAGGCGGTGCGTTGCCACCACCACCGTATCCGAGGCCCCCTGGCTGGCAAAAGTGAGGCGCAGCAGATGGCTCGGCTCATCCAGCGCGCGGATGTGTTTGGTGCGCGCCTGGCTCCGCGCGCTGCACGGTTGCCCATGGCGGTGACCGCGGCGATGCAGGCCAGCTACTACGACGAGGAGCAGCAGGTCGATCAGGCGGGCGCGTCGTTGGTCAAGACACTCGGGGTCTACCCGCCCGGGTCTTTTGTCCGGTTGGCCAGCAAGGAAATCGGCGTGGTCATCCGTCGCGGTGTCACCGCCACCACGCCACGCGTGGCGGTTGTGACCAATCGCGATGGCATGCCCACCGGTGAGCCCATTCCGCGGGATACGGGCATGCCGCCCTGGAAGATCACTGGGGCGATCCCCTGGCGGGACGTCCGCGTGGCATTGCCTCTGGAGCGCCTTCTCGCCCTGGTCTGACGCCCCAGGGGCTGCCCCAACCAGGGCAGGCCGGCGCGGCCGTGGCTACTCTATGGCAGCGCCCACGTGCAACCTGGCGCATCACGCTTGGGCGCCGACGCGTTCAACCCTGTGCGCGCTCAGGGCGTCGGCGGCCTTGCAGGCCATCCCGAAAATCACTTGCGTGCCCCGCAAGATCTCGGCTGCCTCTGGGCAGCGCGCGCCCTCTGCGGCTTCACCTGCGCCCTGGCCGCATCAGGGAAGGCAGCCTTGCGTCTTGGATCATTTCGATCAACATTTCCCAACAACTGCAGAATTCCAACGCAGCCAGTCATGCGGATACCAATCAGTACAAATAAAAACTATATTGGACAAAATGTGATGATCTGGTTAAAGTTGAAGATGTCAGCGTTTGAGGACCCGCCATGAAGCATCTCTCCCACATCGTGCAGGCCGCCGTCCTGTGTGCGACCCTGCTGGCCGCACCCGGCGCGTTGGCGTCGCAAGGCGCTCTGTGTCCTGCCACGCTGAACCACACTTTCCCCCGGCTTCAGGACGAAAAGCCCCAGTCCCTGTGCCAGTACAGTGGCAAGGTGGTGCTCATCGTCAACACGGCCAGCTATTGCGGATTTACCGGGCAATACAAAGGGCTGGAAGAACTCTACAGCCGCTACAAAGACAAGGGCCTGGTGGTGCTCGGCTTCCCGTCGAACGACTTTTCTCAGGAAACCGGCAGCAACCAGCAAATCGCAGAGTTCTGCGAAAACACCTTCGGGGTGAAGTTTCCGATGTTCGCCAAGAGCAGTGTCAAGGGAGCCGACGCCTCCCCGCTGTTTCGTCAACTGGCCCAGATGTCGGGCACGGCGCCCCGCTGGAACTTTCATAAATACCTGCTGGGGCGCGACGGCCAATTGGTGGATCAGTACTCCAGCCTGACGGCACCTGACAGCAGAGGCTTGCTGCGCGCGATCGAGCAGCAGCTTGCGGTGCCCGCGCCGCGGTGAGCAACATGGTTTCTTTCAATTTTTTCCATTCAGTAGTACAACATGGGCGGAACTTTGTTCGCCATGCCCGACTCTACTTTTTGCGCGCGCAAGTCGGGCGCTTTACCAGTTTGAAGTTGCGAAGCCTTTCGGGCCCCCGGGTTCCGATTGACCCCCTGGAGCGCTTCTCCTCCCTCCCTCTCTTATTCGCTTCGGGACGCTTCGCAACCTTTTTATTCCAGGCGCAGGCCCAGGGGGGGCGGCCATGAAAGTCGCCATCGTCGGCTCCGGCATCTCCGGTCTTGCCGCGGCGCACCAGTTACGCCACGAGGCGCAGGTCACCTTGTTTGAGGCGGGTGACTATTTTGGTGGCCATACGCACACGGTGGACGTCACGCTGCCCGATCCGCGGGGCCAGCTCGTAACGCACGGTGTGGACACCGGTTTTTTGGTGCTCAACGAGCGCACCTACCCCAACCTCATCGCCCTGCTGGCCGAATTGGGCGTGCCGACGTCCAAGTCGGACATGTCGTTTTCGGTGCAGGTGCCGCAAGCGGCGGGCCAGCGCGCGCTGGAGTGGAGTGGCAGCGATCTGTCGACCGTGTTCGCGCAGCGCTCAAACCTGCTGAGCCCACGCTTTTGGGGCATGCTGGGCGATTTGCTGCGGTTTAACAAGCTGTGCACTCGCATTGCCCAAGAAAACTCCGAAGCGGCCCTGTCGCAGCCGCTGGGCGATTTCCTGCGCGAGCACCGCTTTGGCACGGCCTTTCGCGACTGGTATTTTCTACCCATGCTCGGATGCATCTGGAGTTGTCCCACCGACCAGATGCTCCAGTTCCCGGTGGCCACCATGATCCGCTTTTGCCACAACCATGGATTGATCCAGGTGAGCAACCGCCCCCAGTGGTGGACGGTGACCGGCGGCGCGCGCAACTACGTGGAGCGCATTCTCGAGGGGATTGCCGACAAGCGGCTGTCCACCCCCGTGCGCTCCATCGAGCGCGATGCTGCCGGGGTGCGCGTCATCACCGACGGCAAGGTTGAGCATTTCGACCATGTGGTGCTGGCCACCCATTCCGATCAATCGCTGGCGCTGCTGGCCCAGCCCACGCTGCAAGAGCGGGCCGTGCTCGGCGCCATCCGTTACCAGCCCAACCTGGCGGTGCTCCACACCGACACATCGGTGCTTCCGCAGCGCCGTGCTGCCTGGGCGGCCTGGAATTACGAGCGCGCGGCCGACCATGCCCACGAATCCGCCCGGGTCTGCCTGCACTACCTCATCAACCGCCTGCAGCCCGTGCCGTTTGCGCAGCCGGTGGTGGTTTCGCTCAATCCGGTGCGCGACATTGATCCGGCACAGATCATGGGCCGCTACGAATACGCCCACCCGGTGTTTGACGGTCCGGCCATCCAGGCCCAGCGCCAGGTCAGTCAGATCCAGGGCCGGGCCCGCACCTGGTTTTGCGGTGCCTGGACGGGTTATGGCTTCCATGAGGACGGTCTGAAATCCGGCCTGGCGGTCGCAGACCGCCTGCGTGCCGTGCTGCCGTTGGCCATGCCGGAGGCCGCGTGAACGCGCAGGGCCTGCCAGTCGACGCGCCGGCACCGCTGCTGGGCTTTGGTCAGGTGCGCCATACCCGGCTGCGTCCCCGCCACCACGCGTTTTCCTACCCCACATTTTTCCTGATGCTGCCCATGCGCAGCCTGGCGGCGCAGCCCGGCGCGCTGCCCGTCAATCGCCGTGGTGCCATCAGCTTTCACGATGCCGACCACGGCGATGGACGTGGGCCGCAGCAGGGCGGCGCCCTGGCCTGGCTGGATGAATTGCTGCACTCCGAAGGCGTGGACGATGCGGCCGGCCAGGTCTGGCTTCACTGCTATCCGCGCGTGCTGGGGTACACCTTCAAGCCAGTGAGTTTTTGGTACTGCCATCGGGACGACGGCACACTGCGCGCCATTGTGGTCGAGGTGAACAACACCTTCGGCGAGCGCCACTGCTATCTGCTGGACCATCCGCGCTACGGCGTCGAGTTGCAGGCCCGCAAGGTCTTTCACGTATCCCCCTTCTGCCAGGTCAGTGGGGGCTACCGTTTTCGCTTCATGCGCACGCAGGGTGCGTCTGCAGCCGACGCTGCGCCCCGGAGCGCAAACGCGCCTGCGCCCATGGGCCGCACGGTGGTGCGCATCGACTACGACGACGACAGTGGCCCGCTGCTGCAAACCAGCGTCAGCGGTACGCTTTATCCCCTGACGGCGCAAACGCTGCGTCAGGCATCATGGGGCTACCCTGCAATGACCCTGGCGCTGATCGTGCGCATCCACTGGCACGCCCTTCGCCTATGGCTCAAGCGGGTACGGTTCCACTCGAAACCGGCCGCACCCGCCTCTATCGTGACCCGCTGACGACATGCCCCAGACACACGACATGAACATGACCACCACCACGGCTCCCACCCAATCTGAAGGCCAGCTTCCGGCCGGCGCCCCCGCTGCCGCTCAAGCGGCGTTGCGGTTGATGCAACGCTTGCAGCACGGCAGCCTTTCGGTGCAGTTACCCGATGGCACGCTGCGGCATTTCGGCCACGGCGGCGGGCTGTCGGCGGCCATCACGCTCAAGAACTGGAACCTCTGCGGTGCGGCACTCAAGTCGGGCGACATCGGCTTTGCCGAGAGCTACATCGCCGGTGACTGGAACACGCCCAACCTGACCGACCTGATCAAGCTCTTCATTGCCAATCGCCAGCATGTGGAGGATGTGATCTACGGCACCTGGGCTGGCCGTTTGCTCTACCGCATCAAGCATCTGCTCAACCGCAACACCCGGGCCAACAGCCAGAAAAACATCCACGCCCACTACGACCTGGGCAACGCGTTCTATGCGCTGTGGCTCGACGACACCATGAACTACTCGTCAGCATGGTTCGAGGGCGATCTGGGCGGTGACATGCGCCGGGCGCAGCACGCCAAGGTGCGGCGTGCACTGGCCATGGCGGGTGTGCAACCGGGCTCGCGGGTGCTGGAGATCGGATGCGGCTGGGGTGCGCTGGCCGAGATGGCGGCGGTGGACTTCGGTGCCTCGGTGACCGGCGTCACGCTGTCCACGGAGCAACTGGACTACGCCGTTGAGCGCATGCGGCGGGTGAGTGCAGGCAGTGGCCTGCATGCCGACGCGCCGGGCCTGGGGCACACCGGGCATTCGCTGCGTCTGCAAGACTACCGCGACATCAAGGACGGGCCGTACGACGCGATCTGTTCCATCGAAATGATCGAGGCCGTCGGCCGAGAGTACTGGCCCACATATTTCGAGACCATCCACCGCCTGCTGCGAGCGGGCGGCAAGGCATGCATCCAGAGCATCGTCATCGACGACAGCCTGTACGGGCGCTACATCCGGTCGACCGACTTTATTCAGCAGTACATCTTTCCGGGTGGCTGCCTGCCCTGCCCCAGCGAATTCCGCCGCGCTGCACTGGAGGCCGGGTTGCGCGTCTCGGATGAGTTTGCCTTTGGCCAGGACTACGCCGAAACGCTGCGCCGCTGGCGCGAGCGCTTTTTGGCGCAGCGCTCCCAGATCATGGACCTGGGGTTCGATCAGCGCTTCATGCACATCTGGGAGTTCTATCTGGCGTATTGCGAGGCCGGATTTGCCATGGGAAACATCGATCTTGTGCAATACACACTGATAAAAGACTGATTGCTATGAAAAAAGTAGCTTCTTGCGCCGTCGCTGCTGCCGCAGTGGCTGTTTTTTGCTTCGGTGGTGCGGACGCGCGCGCCAACACGCAGTTGCTGCCGTCATCGCAGGCCAGGGCGGCAGACATCACGACCGGGATGCGCCTGGCCGGGCAGGGCAGCCTGCGGTTTCTGGGCTTTGAGGTGTACAGCGCGCGGCTGTGGGCGGGCCCCGGCTTCGATGTGAACGACTACGCCACTCAGCCATTGGCCCTGGAGCTCACCTACCAGCGCAACTTCACGTCGGAGGCGATTGCAAAAAGGTCGATCCAGGAGATGCGACGGGTTGGCAGCTTTTCGGCGCAGCAGGCCGCGCGCTGGCAGGAGAGCCTGCAAGCAGCCCTGCCCAACGTGAAGCCTGGAGACCGGCTGGTGGGCCTGTACCGTCCGGGCAGCGGTGCCGTGTTTGAAATGGGTGGCCGTGTGGTGGGTGAGGTTGCCGATGCCGAGTTCGCCCGCCTGTTTTTTGGTATCTGGCTGTCTCCCCAGACCTCGGAGCCCGGCCTGCGGCAGGACCTGGTGTCGGCCTTGCGCCCCGCGGGCCGTCCATGACCTCCTCGGTGCCGTCGGTCGATCGCCCGGGCGGCCCGTCTGCAGGCCTGTCTTCGACCGGCGACGCACTGTCTCGGCGCGGCCTGTTTGCCTATGGCCTTTTGGGGCTGCCCCTGGCCTTTGTGGCTTTGCCCCTGTACGTGTTGCTGCCCAATCACTATGCGCGTGAATTCGGCATGCCCCTGGCCACCCTGGGTGCCTTGCTGCTGGCGGCGCGCCTGTTTGATGCCGTCACTGACCCGCTGCTGGGTCGGCTGGCCGACCACCTTTTTGGCCGTTCGGCGCGCAGTGTGCTGGCCGTCGGTGCCGGGTCTGCGGTCGTGCTGGCGCTGGGGCTGGCGGCGTTGTTCTTTCCGGCCGTGCGGGGAGAAAACGCCCTGGTGGCGTGGGCGCTGGTGGCGCTGCTCATCACCTACACCGCCTACAGCCAGCTGGGCATCGCCCACCAGTCATGGGGCGCGCGCCTGGGTGGGGGCGAACTGGCGCGCAGCCGGGTGGTGGCATGGCGCGAGGTCGCTGCGCTCGTGGGCGTCGTGGTGGCCTCGGTGCTGCCCGCGCTGGCAGGGCTTGCGGCCATGGTGGGCGTGTTTGCATTGGCGCTGGCGCTTGGCTGGTGGGCCTGGACCTGCGGACCGCGCCCCGCCGCCCAGGCGGTGATGGAACCAACGGGCGCCCGCTCAGGCGGTGTCGCGGGTTTGTGGCGGCCTTGGGGCAAGCCGGGGTTTCGCCGCCTGCTGGCCGTGTTCATGCTCAACGGTATTGCCAGCGCCATCCCGGCCACACTGGTGCTGTTTTTCATCCAGGATCGCTTGCAGGCCCCGCCCGTCCAGGAGCCCCTGTTCCTGACGGCGTATTTCGTGACCGCCGCGTTGTCGATACCGCTGTGGCTGCGTGCCGTGGCCCGCTGGGGCCTTGCGCGCACCTGGCTGGCTGGCATGTTGCTGGCCATCTCGGTCTTTGTGTGGACGGCCACCCTGGGCGCGGGCGACGCCATGGCGTTTTTGGTGGTCTGCGCGCTGTCGGGGGCAGCGCTGGGCACCGACCTGGCGCTTCCGGGCGCACTGCTGGCGGGCGTGATCGCGGCCGAGGGGGACAGCGGCCAGCATGAAGGCGCCTACTTTGGCTGGTGGAACTTTGCGACCAAGCTCAACCTGGCGCTGGCGGCCGGGCTGGCACTGCCCCTGCTGGGCCTGCTAGGCTACACCCCAGGCACCCGCAGCGAGGCGGGCCTGCAAACCCTGAGCTTTGCCTATGCGTTGCTGCCGTGCGTGCTCAAACTCTGCGCCGCCGCAGCCCTGTATTTTTTTCTCATCCCGCCGCGCGCCACGGACGCGGCTCGTTCTTCCACACGACCGACCCAGGGCACCCATCCATGATGCAAAGACGACGCCTTTTTCTGGCGGCCACCGTGGCCGCGCCCGTGGTCCTTTCGGGCTGCGCCGGTCAGACGCTGGAGGGCTACGCGAGCGAAAAGCCCGTGCTCGACCTGGCCACTTATTTCAACGGCATCGTGGACGCCTGGGGCATCTTTCAGGATCGCAGCGGGCAGATCGTCAAGCGTTTCACCGTGGTGATGGACTGCCAGTGGAAGGGCAACGAGGGGGTGCTGGACGAGGCCTTCACCTACTCGGACGGCACCACGCAGCGCCGCATCTGGCGCCTGACCAGGCACGCCGACGGCCGCTACACCGGCACGGCAGACGATGTGGTGGGCACGGCCAACGGGCGAACACGCGGCAACGCCTTCCGATGGACCTACACGCTGGCGCTGCCGGTGGACGGCAAGACCTACCACGTGGATCTGGACGACTGGATGTACCTCATCGATGACCGCGTGATGCTCAACCGCGCCACCATGAGCAAGTTCGGCGTGCGGCTGGGCGAGATCACCCTGTCGTTCACGAAACGCGCCCCATGAGCCTCAATCCCCCCGTGCGCGACTGGCAGGGCCGACGGGTCTGGCTGGTGGGTGCCTCCAGCGGTATCGGCCGAGCCACGGCATCGGCATTGCATGCGCGCGGTGCCCAGGTGATTGTGTCGGCCCGCAGCCGGGAAGCCTTGGACGCCTTTGTGGCCGAGCACCCGGGCAGCCAGGCATTGCCCCTGGATACGGCCGAGCCAGCGGATGTGCAGGCGGTGTCGGCGCAACTGCTGCAAGGCGGCGCGCCCGACCTGGTGTGCTACTGCGCGGGCTATTACCGCGACACGCGTGCCACCGACTTCAACCTGGCCGAAATGCTGCGCCACGAGCAGGTCAACTACAGCGGCGCGCTGCATGTGCTGGCGGGCGTGCTGCCGGCCATGCTGGCGGCGGCGGCAGCGGGCCGCCCCGGCCATGTGAGCCTGATCAGCAGCGTGGCCGGTTTTCGCGGGCTGCCCAAAAGCCTGGCCTATGGGCCCACCAAGGCGGCTCTCATCAACCTGGCCGAGGCGCTGTACCTGGACCTGCACGATCTGGGCATGGGCGTGAGCGTGATCAACCCCGGCTTTGTGGCGACGCCGCTCACGGCGGGCAACGACTTCGCCATGCCTGCGCTGATCTCGCCGGAGGCCGCGGCGCAGGCCATCCTCAAGGGCTGGTCAGCCGGGGAATTCGACATTCACTTTCCCAAGCGGTTCACGCGGGTGATGAAGCTGTTGCGCCTGCTGCCCTACGGTTTGTATTTTCCGGCCATCCGCCGTTTCACAGGACTGTGATGCCCAGCATGCCCACCTCCGCGCCCGCGTCTGTGATCGATGCGCAGCGGCCCACCGAAGAAGCCGTGACGCGCGTGATTGCGCTGTTTGAGAACCTGGGCCCGTCAGACGTGGCCACCCTGGGCAATTTCTATGCCGCCGATGCCCGGTTCAAGGACCCGTTCAACGAGGTGCAGGGCGTGCCCGCCATCCAGGCCATCTTTGCCCACATGTTTGTGGCGCTCGAGAACCCGCGGTTCATCGTCACCGGCCGCGTGGTGCAGGGCAAGCAGTGCTTTTTGACCTGGGACTTCGTGTTTGCCTTCAAAAGCTTCCACAAGGGCGTGATGCAAACGGTGCGCGGCGCGTCACATCTGGTGCTCGACGACCAGGGGCTGGTCGCGCTGCACCGGGACTACTGGGATGCAGCCGAGGAGCTGTACGAGAAGCTGCCCGTGGTGAGCGCACTCATGCGCTGGCTGAAAAAGCGCGCCAACAGCTGAGCAGCTGAACAGCTCACGGCCCCCGACGCCGCCATGGCGGCCCCTGGGCAGGCCAGGCGGCTCAGCACGGGCGCGTATCGGCAAAGCTGGGGCGCTGCGCCAGCTTGTCCATCAGCTTGCCCAGGTTGGGGTACTCGGTGCGCCAGTCGATCTCGGGAAAGCGAAACTCCAGCCAGCCCAGCGCGCAGCCCACGGCAATGTCCGACAGGCTCAGGTGAATCCCGCTGCAAAACGGTTTGTCGCCCAGGCCCTGGCTCATGGACTTCACACCCTCGTTGACCTTGCTCAGCTGGCGGTCGATCCAGGCCTGGCTGCGCTCGCCGTCCTTGCGGTGGGCCCAGGTGGCTTCCAGGCGCGCCAGCACGCCGGCGTCCATCACGCCGTCGGCCAGCGCCTCCCAGGTTTTGACCTCGGCGCGCTCGCGGCCCTGCGCCGGGATGAGCTTGCCCACGGGCGACAGGGTGTCCAGGTACTCGACGATCACGCGCGAGTCAAACACGGCTTCGCCGCCCTCCATCACCAGGCAGGGCACCTTGCCCAGCGGGTTGGACGTGACGATCGTGGAGTCCTCAGCCCAGACGTTTTCCTGGACGAACTGGTAGTCGAGCTTTTTCTCGGCCATCACGATCCGTACCTTGCGGACATAGGGGCTGGCCGAGGATCCGATCAGTTTCATGGCGTGTTTTCCGGTGCGCGGGATGTGCAGATCCATATGTTGATTGATTCTATCGGCACCCGCACCGCGCCGACCAAGCCCTGGGGAACGGCGCATGGCGTGCCACCTACAATCACGGGCCATGAGCCTGTCCACCATCACCGCCCTGTCGCCGCTTGACGGCCGTTATGCCAACAAACTGGCCGCCCTGCGCCCCATCATGAGCGAGCATGGCTATATGCACCGCCGCGTGCAGGTAGAGGTGGCCTGGTTCATTGCGCTGTCGGACGCTGGTTTTGCAGAGTTCAAACCCCTGACCACCGGCGCGCGCGCCTATCTGCTGGGGCTGGTCAAAAACTTTTCAGAAGCCGACGCGACAGCGATCAAAGTGATCGAAAAAACAACAAACCACGACGTCAAGGCGGTCGAATACTGGATCAAGAGCAAGTTCGAAGCCCGGCCCGAACTGGAAAGGGCATCGGAATTCGTGCACTTTGCCTGCACCAGCGAAGACATCAACAACACCAGCCATGCGCTGCAATTGCGTTCGGGCCGCGACCAGGTCATCTTGCCGGGGCTCGATCGCGTGGTGCTCAAGCTGCGCGAGATGGCGCATGCCCATGCCGACGTGCCCATGCTCAGCCGCACGCATGGCCAGACCGCCAGCCCCACCACCGTGGGCAAGGAAATGGCCAACGTGCTGGTGCGCTTGCAGGCCGCCTGCGACCGCATCGCTGCCGTCAAGATCATGGGCAAGATGAACGGGGCCGTGGGCAACTACAACGCCCACCTGTCGGCCTGGCCCGACTTCGACTGGGAGGCCTTCAGCAAAAAGGTCGTCGAAACGCCGGAGCCGCTGGGTCTGGGGCTGACGTTCCAGCCGTATTCCATCCAGATCGAGCCGCACGACTACATGGCCGAGTTGTTTGATGCCGTGGCGCGCGCCAACACCATCCTCATCGACCTGTCGCGCGACATCTGGGGCTATGTGAGCCTGGGCTACTTCAAACAGCGCCTGAAGGCGGGGGAGATCGGCTCGTCCACCATGCCGCACAAGGTCAATCCCATCGACTTCGAGAACGCCGAAGGCAACCTGGGCCTGGCCAACGCGCTGCTGCGCCACCTGTCCGAGAAACTGCCCATCAGCCGCTGGCAGCGCGACCTGACCGACAGTACCGTGCTGCGCAACATGGGTGTGGCCCTGGGCTACGCCGCGCTGGCCTATGCGTCGTTGCTGACGGGCCTGAACAAGCTGGAGCTGAACGAAGAAGCCCTTGCACAAGATCTGGACGCCTCCTGGGAAGTGCTGGCCGAGCCCATCCAGACCGTGATGCGCCGCTATGGCGTGCAGGGCGCCTACGAAAAGCTCAAGGAAGTCACCCGCGGCAAGACCGTGACGGCCGAGGCGCTGCACGGGCTGATCCGCTCGCTGGACATCCCCCAGCCCGAAAAAGACCGCCTGCTGGCCATGACCCCGGGCAGCTACGTGGGCAAGGCGGCCGAGCTGGCGCGCCGGGTCTGAGCGCCAGAGGGTTTTGTTGGTTGTTTTGGCCTCTCGCGCCTGTCACATCAGCGCGGGCTGCTATCTTTTTTACGGGCAGTCATGGCCATCAAGTCCACCATTTTCAAGGCGAACCTGCAAATCGCCGACATCGACCACGGCTACTACGCCGACCATGCGCTGACGCTGGCCCGGCATCCGAGCGAGACCGACGAGCGCATGATGGTGCGCCTGGCCGCGCTGGCCATCCAGGCGCATGAGCTCAACGACACCTGCCATGGCGACGGCACGCTCGCCTTCGGGGCTGGCTTGTCCGACCCCGATGACCCGGATGCGTCTCTCACCGATTTCACGGGGCGCAAGCGGGTGTGGATCGAGGTCGGCCAGCCCGAAGACAAACCGCTGACCAAGGCCTGCAGCAAGGCCGATGCGGTGATCGTGTACTGCTTTCACCACGCGGCCGAGGTGTGGTGGAGGGGCATCGAAACCAAGCTGTCGCGCCTGGACAAGCTGCAGGTCTGGCGCATCCCGTCCGACGCGTCGCAGGCCCTGGCCCAGTTGGCCGAGCGCAGCATGCAATTGCAGGCGACCGTGCAGGAGGGCGCGCTCACGCTCAGCAGCACGCTGGGCAGCGTGCATGTGGAGCCGGTGCGCTGGAAGTAGGTCGGGGCGAGTTTTGCAGAGTTTTAAGCCAGTTACGCACGACGGGTAGGGGTTTGTAGCTACTTAAATCATAGCAAACACATCGGGCGGCACCTGTTGCCGCGGTTGCGCAGGGTGCCAGAGCGGCGGCCTGCGATCAGACCGGCGCAGCCCCGGCGGGCGGTGCCACGGGGCCTTCGGCGGCACGCTCTGCATAGCGGTTGAACCGCCACGCCGAGTGCTCCAGCGTGATGCGCCGCCACACGCTGCGTTTTTCCGCCGGGGTCAAGCCTGGCCAGAACTGCACCTCATCGAAAGTGCGGCCGCAACCCTTGCACAGATCGTCCCCCTGGCTGGTCGAGCAGATGGCGATGCACGGCGTATCGGGCGTCGTCTCATACCAGGCCTGCCAGGCGGCCCGGGCGGGAGGCGACAGGGCATCCTCGTCAACGGTGGTCTCGTGGGCATAGACCATGCGTGCGTACAGCTCTGCCAGCGCGTGCAATACGGGTGCCAGCGTGATGCCGTCGGGCGATGGCGTGAGCGCTCGCCAGTGGTTGATGGCCGCTTCAATGTCGGTGATATGGATGTGTGCCATGGGACGCGCATGCAGGGCGCTGGATCATAGCCTCATAGCCGTCAGCGGCCTGCTGTGTTGGCCAGGCTCACTCAAGCAGCAAATGCACCGTTGCGGATCCGCAGAATCCACAACACAACGCGCTTGCGTGGCGGCACTGGCGGTGTTCCAATCAAAGGCTTCGAAGGGGAGTAGCTCCCAAACTGCGTTGGGCCTTGGCGTTGCCAAATTGCGCTCAGGGCATGTTGTCGGAAACGTCGTCAATACGAAGCATCGCTTCCGGCGCTCCGGGCCAGGGTCACTTGCGTTGACCAGGCTGAGCAAGACCTTTGATGGGCCCTGTCAGGGCTGATCAAGGACGCCCTTTGCTTGCGGGTCCCCGCGCCCGGGGGCGATTCTTGATTTCCCGACCATGCCCCTGAACGAAGGACGGCTGCGAGTCTGGCAGCTGGCCGCCCTGTTGTCTTTCACTTCGAGGAACGTATGGATTTCTTAACATCCCCTGCATTCTGGCTTGCCCTGGGCCAAATCATCATCATTGACATCTTGCTGGGTGGGGATAATGCTGTGGTCATTGCACTGGCCTGCCGCAAGCTGCCGCCCGCGCAGCGCACCAAGGGAATCATCTGGGGCACTGCCGGTGCCATCGTGCTGCGCGTGGTGCTGATCGCGTTTGCCATGACGCTGCTGGCGCTGCCGTTTCTCAAGTTCGTGGGCGCGATCTTGCTGATCTGGATCGGCGTGAAACTGCTCGCCCCCGATGAGGATGGGCATGGTGATGTGCAGGGCAGCGACAAGCTGCTGGCCGCGATCAAGACCATCATCGTGGCCGACCTGGTGATGAGCGTGGACAACGTCATCGCGATTGCAGGCGCTGCCCAAAACGCGGGTGAACACTCGTTTCTGCTCGTCGTCCTCGGGCTGCTCATCTCCATCCCCATCATCGTCTGGGGAAGCCAGTTGGTGATCAAGCTGATGGACCGTTTTCCCCTCATCATCGTGCTGGGCGGCATGCTGCTGGGCTGGATCGCCGGTGGCATGCTGGTCACCGACCCGGTGTTTGCCAACGGCGACCAATGGCAGTGGATGGTGAAACTTCCGCAGACCGACTGGATCAAGTACGGGGCAAGCGTCGCCGGCGCTTTGCTTGTGCTTTCTATCGGCAAGGCCGTGCTGGCACGCCGCGCAGCGGCGGGCCCCGCTGGCGCGTAGCGTCCGAAACCGGTCCCGACGGCGCTGCCCCTGCTTTGGGCCACAGCGCACCAAGGGCCAGCATCGTCATGGCAAGGAGTTGTGGATGGACAAGTTCATTGTTTTCGTTGACGACGCCGCCACAGCGCAGCAGGCGCTGGCTTCGCTCCTGGCGCGCCAGCCCTCGGCCCGCGCACACTGGTTGCTGGTCGCCTGCGCCCCGCGCATGACGCACCGTATCAGCAAGTGGGCCAGCCATCGTTCCCGTGAAAACTGGCGCGACCAATGGGCCGACAAGCTGTTCGCGCAGATCCTGCCAACCTTGCCCGCGCATGCAGGCATTGTCACGACCATGCTCGCCAAAGCCCCCCTGGCCGAACTGACGGCGCAGTTGCAGGCCGGGCAATCGGCCCCTGTGCAGGTGATCGACCTGCGCCGCCCCCGTGGCTTGACCGCGGAGCCGCCGGCGGCGGTTGACCCGCGCTGGTCGGGGCTGCCCGGCAACCTGGGCAGCTTGCTCACAGGCGTTGGCCTGTTGTCCATGCTCGGGTTCGATTAGGCTGAACACGCTCAAGCGTTTGGAGGCTGTCGTGTGCAAGCGGCAGCGGCGCGGCCACCGCGTGGGCGCTGCCGTCGGCCCGGTGCTATTCTTGCGGCATGAAACTGCTTGTTAAATGGCTGCTTTGCGCGGCCTCCCTGCTTTTCGTAGCCTACGTCTATAGCGGCGTGCAGGTTGAAAGCTTCACCTCGGCGTTGATCGCGGCCTTTGTCATCGGCCTGTTCAATGCGGTGGTGCGCCCGGTGCTGGTCCTGCTCACCCTGCCCGTGACCATCGTCACCCTGGGGCTTTTTCTGTTCGTCATCAACGCGCTCATGTTCTGGGCGGCGGCCTCGGTGTTGGACGGGTTTCATGTCACCGGGTTTGGTGCCGCCCTGCTGGGCTCGCTCATCTACTCCGCGCTGGGAGTCGTGATCGAATCAGCGCTCGGCGGCCTGTTCGCGAAGCAGTAGCGCCACGGCACGCAAGCGGGTGTCGATGATGGACGCCTCGATGTGGTCTGCGGCCGAACTGCTGCGCCGCGCAATGTCCTGCCCGGCCTTGAAGCGGTCCACTGCGGCTGCATAGTCATACCGCGCCGCGTGCGCCTCGGCCTCGGCGCGGATGGCACGCAGCGGCTGGCCCACCGCCTGCCAGATGGAGGCCAGCAGTTGCCACGCGGTCGCATCGCGCGGGTGGTTTGTCACCCAGGTCTGCAGCCGGCCGGTCAGCACCGCGGGGTCGGCTGCGGCCCGGTCGCGCACAAATGCCTGCGCTTGCATCAACAGTTCGGGGCGTCGGCCCGGCGACGCCCCCGAGCCGGCCGCAAGCTTGGCCATGGCGGCTGCTGTGTCGCCAGCGGCCAGCTCCACCTCGGCTGCCAGCAGCGTGGCCAGCCGGTATCCGGCAGGGTCGGGTTGGGTCAGATCGAGCAACTTGCGGGTCAGCGTGCGGGCGGTCTGGCTGTCCCGCAGCACACTGCTTGCCAGGGCGGCTGCGTAGAGCGCGCTGGCGCGTTTGGCAGGGCCTTGCGCCGAAAAGCCGCTGCCCTGCGGTTCGGCAACCCATTGCCGCAGCACATCCACGCCCGGGTTGGCAAGCACACGGGCTCGCGCCGCCATCATGCCCGCCTCCAGCACAGGTGCCGCCACATCCAGCGGCTTGGGCGCGGCGCCAGGGGGCAGGCGCGAGTGCATGTCGGCCATGCGCTCGGTGGTCAGCGGGTGGCTGCGCAGATACGGCCACGAGCCGTTGTCGTTAAGCCGGTTGGCCTGCTGCAGTTTGTCGAACATGCCGGTAAAACCCTGTGGCGCAAACCCTGCGGGCGCCATCAGGCCGTAGCCAATCCGGTCGGCCTCGCGCTCCATGTCGCGCGAGAAGTTCAGTTGGTTCTGAATGGCCAAGGCCTGGCCGCCCACCACCAGCGCCTGCGTGGCCGCCGGATTTTTGCTGGCCGCCAGCGCGCCCAGCACCATGGCCCCCAGCAGCAGCGGTGTTTGCCTGCTTTGCTGGGTCAGCAGCCGCGAGATGTGCCGCTGCGTCACATGGCTGAGCTCATGCGCCAGCACCGAGGCCAGTTCGTCACGTGTTTCCACGACACCGATCAACCCCAGATGAAGGCCGAGGTAGCCCCCCGGCAGCGCGAAGGCATTGACCGTCCGGTCGCGCCCCAGAAGAATCTCCCATGCAAAGCGCTCGTCCAGCTCCGGCGTCAGTTCCCCGCGTGCGCGTGCTGCCGCCACCAGCGGCTGCCAGATCGACTGCACGTACTCCCCCAAAACCGCATCGTCGATGTAATCCGGGTCACGGTAAAGCTCGCGGATGATGCGGTCGCCCAGACGGCGTTCGGCGTTCACCGTCAGGTCGCTGCTGTCGCCCAGGGTGGGCAGCGACACCTGCGCGGGTGCCGCCCCCGGAAGCGCCAACAGGGCAGTTGCTACTAAAAAAATAGCAAACTGTGCTTTATTGGCGAGCGGCAGAGGCAAAAATGACTTCAATGGTGGCATGTGCAAACCTTGCTCGGGCGGGGTGTTCGCGCCCGCATCAGACCGTATGTACACCGTATGATGCCTTTGCCCGCATTTAGATCCACCACCGCCTGCCATGACTGCCACCCTATCACCGCTGACCCACTTCGACGCCCAAGGCCAGGCCCACATGGTGGACGTGGGTGCCAAGCCCGCCACCCACCGGGTTGCGGTGGCAACCGGGCGCATTGAAATGCTGCCAGCGACCCTGGCCTTGATTGAATCGGGCACCGCCAAAAAGGGTGACGTCTTGGGCATCGCGCGCATTGCCGCCATACAGGCCGCCAAAAAAACGAGCGACCTGATTCCGCTGTGCCATCCACTGGCGCTCACGCGCGTCGCCGTGGAGTTTGAACCCGCCAGCCAGTCGGTGCCCGATGCCGTGGGCATCACCTGCACGGCCACCGTGGAAACCGTGGGCCCCACCGGGGTGGAGATGGAAGCCCTGATGGCCGTGCAAGTGGCTTTGTTGACGATCTACGACATGTGCAAAGCGGTGGACCGGGGCATGACCATCCACCACGTGCGCGTTGCCGAAAAGCACGGCGGAAAATCGGGCAGCTTCGTCGCTTGATTCGTCGCCCCTGATTTGTTCAACCTATTGAGTCGGCATCAACCAACTTGAATGCGTTGATGCGGTTCGAAGCTCTGCGCAAGGCTTCGACAGGCTCAGCCCGAACGGCTGGTTCAAGTTCAAAGGTGCCGACTCAATAGGGGAAGGCAATTGCGCAAGCCGGAGGCCCGACACAGTCAGCGTTCAGCGACATCGAGGAAGCGTTGTTGAACGCCCAGGATGCAGGCGACGCCCAGGCACTGGGAGCGGCCCTTGCGGCGGGGGCCAACCCCAACCTGCTCTCGCCAAGCGGCTCCTCCATGTTGATGCTGGCGGCCCACCGAGGGCAACTGGAGCACATCGAACTGCTGTTGCAGGCAGGGGCAGACCCCGACATGCGACAGACCCGCAAGGATAGCGAGCGCGGCGATACGGCGCTGCTGCGGGCGTTCTACGGCGGGCAACTGGCGGCTGCCCAGCGCCTGGTGCAGGCAGGTGCCCGTCTGGACGCCCGCAACCGGTGGGATTGGGGTGTCGTGCACATGGCGGCGCAAAGCGGTTGCGTGCCGTGTCTGCAGTGGTTGGCTGAGCGGGGACAGGCACTGGATGCGCCTGCGCCCGCGAGCCGTGGTGAAACCCCGGCGATGCTGGCGGCTGCCAAGGGCCGCATCCTGGCTTTGGAGTGGCTGGAATCACGGGGGGTCGACCTATGGCGTACGGATCCGCACGGAAAGAATGCCCTGGACTGGGCGAAGTGGGGTAACCAGCGGGAGGCGGAGCGCTGGCTGCTCGAACGCCAGCTGCGCTGATGACGAACAGTACCCCGCTCGTGGAGCGATGCTCCACATTCCCATGGAGCGGTGGGCAAAGCCCTGTGGTTTTGCTATTGTTTCAGGAGTAAAGTTCTTTTGTTTGCAGGCGCCATAGGCCCATCGGAGTGGATTTTTTCACAGACGGCAGTCCTTGAGTGCTGGACGATTCGAGCCGCGTGCGCCCGCGGGTTGGTCGTGACCCAGATCACCGGACCTGCTTTTTCTCCAGCTTGCGGATCAGCGTGCGGCGATGCATTCCGAGGCGTCGCGCGGCTTCGGACAGATTGAACTCGGTCTGTGCCAGCACTTCGTTGATGCGTTCCCATTCCAACGTCTTGATGGAACTGGAGCGGTTGGTGAGCTCCACCTCAGTGCTGCCGGCCCGCAGGCCGAACGCAGCCTCGATGTCGTCGGTGTTGGAGGGCTTGGCCAGGTAGTGGCAGGCGCCCAGCTTGACTGCCTCGACGGCGGTGGCGATGCTGGCAAACCCGGTCAAAACCACGATGAGCATGTCCGCATGAGCGCCCCGCAGCGTCTGCACGCAGGCTAATCCCGAAGCCTCGCCCTTGAGCTTGAGGTCTACCACAGCGAAGCCGGGGCAATGCTCCTTCAAGAGAGCCTGGACTTCTAAAAGGCTTGCCGCCTGCAATACGCGATAGCCGCGGCGCTCGAAAGAGCGGGCTAGCGTGCGTGCGAAGGCTTCATCGTCCTCAACGATCAGAAGCTGGCGCGGTGTCTGTGGGCTGTCCATGTCGCTGTCTATCAAACCTTCTCGGGAAGCGCTATGGCTGCTAGCGGTAATTCGATCGTGACCTCAGCGCCTCCCTCGGGCCGGTTGCGGGCAGTGACATTTCCGCCCAGGGTGCGGGCCACGTTCAGGACCAAGTACAACCCAAGGCCACCGCCAGGGCGGTTCTTGGATGATTGGTAGGGGGTCCCCAGTCTGGCTAGCATGTCGGAGGCGAACCCTGGGCCGGCGTCCGTCACGGCAATGCGCAGCGCATCGTCTTGCCGTGTCACGGAGAGCCGTACCCATCCGGGCGAAGCGTCGCGCGCATTGTCGAGCACATTGAAAACCATTTGCTTGAGCGTGGTGTCTGAGACCATGGGGGTGTCTGTGCCGAACCCGTTGACGTAGTCGAACTGCTGTAAGGACCGGGTGCTGTGCCACTCATGGGCCAACGCATCGACAAACGAGCGCACGGTGGTCAGTGCCGAGGCCTCCCCGCGCGTTTCGCCGGCCGACAGCAGGATGCCGCTGACGATGCTTTTGCAGCGCTGCACCTGCGTCTGCATCTCTGCAATTTCCTCCCGTAGCGACGGGTTTGCCGCGAGTCGCTTGTCGTGCTGCCAGTCGCCCAGGATCACGGCCAGCGTCGCCAGCGGCGTGCCCAGCTCGTGCGCCGCGCCCGAGGCCAGCAGACCCATACGCACAATATGCTCCTCTTCGACCCGTCGGCGTCGAGCCGCTGCCAGTCGCGCGTCACGCTCGCGCAAATTGCGGTGAATGCGGGTGATGAACACCATGACGAGTGTGGCATTCAGTACAAAGCACACCAGCAGGCCCATCGTATACAGGCTCGACAGGCCCTGGTCCAGTTCCAGGGGCAAGGCCAGCGGCATGTGGTGTTCGGCCAGCGCGGCGAAGCATGCAATGGTGATGGCCACGATGGTCCAGATATACGCGCCACGCAACAGCACGGCCCCCAGCGTGATCTGCAGCAGGTATAAAAACACAAAAGGGTTGCTGGTGCCTCCGCTCAGATACAACTGCACCGTGAGCACCGAGACGTCGATCAGCAGCGCCAGGAACAGCTCGACGTTGTGGACCGGCCGACCAATTCGCAGCCGTAGCAGACTCGCGATATTGAAAAGCGCCAGACAACCTACCACCATCAGCATTTCGCGCACCGGTATTTGCAGTGCCAGGGTGTAATGGGCCAGTTCGATGGTGAGTACCTGTCCGACCACAGCGGTCCAGCGCAGTTGGATCAGCTGTTGCAAATTCTTGACGCCTGCCGTGGCGTCAGCCGCGCGCGCTGTGCTGCGCTGTGTCAGCAGGGTTGCGGCCGCGGGATGTGCGTCAGTGGGTTGGGGAATCATCGGGGCAGGAGTGGGCGGAGCCTTCGTCGGAGGGGGCCAACGACTGCTCGTAGCGTGCCACATGCCAGCCACCCACCACAACCATAAGGGCAAGGCTGTACCAGGTCAGGATGTAGACCAGGTGGCTGTTGTGAAAGCGGATGACGGTCATACCGGCACGGGGCCAGGTGTTCGCTCCGGCATTGCGAGCATCCGAGTCCCCGTTGCTGCCAGGTGCTGCGGCGGTGGGATTGGGCAAGCCGGCATCGATAAAAAAGGGGGCCGCGTACGGCAGGCCTAGTGCGCTACTGATGGCCGTGACGTCGCGCGAGAACCAGCGTCCTTCCAAAGCGTCGTTGCTGCGCAGAAATCCTCCGCCTGGCTCGGTGATGCGCAACAGGCCGCTAATCTGCACAGTGCCGGAGGATGTCTCGGTATCCGTGTCTGGCTCGGCCGCGGCAGATACTGGCGGTAGCCAGCGGTTGCGCTGGTCTTGCGGAACAAACCCGCGATTGACCAGCACTTGGGTGCCGTCATCGCGTTGCAGCCCGGAAATGACCCAAAAACCTGCGCCCAGTTCAGTCACCGCAGCGGTAAGGACTGTCTTGCCCGGCAGCCAGCGGCCTTGCAGGGTGACGGGCAGGTATTCAAAATCGGCCGCGCTGACGGTTGGCCAGGTGGCTTCAGAAGGAACGGGGGAGGGCGGTGCATGCACGCGCCCCTCCACGCGTTCGATGAGCGCCAGCTTCCATGCGCGGCGCTCTACCTGCCAGGTGCCCAGGGCCACAAAGCCCAGAAACAGCACCACACCCACCAGCGAAAGCAAGGCCCTGCGAAGGCGCCGGCTGGGCGCAGCGGCAGGCGTGGTGGTGGCGGTCAAGGTGTTGAATGCCCCGGTGCTTTATGCAGCGCGGGCACCGGTGGAGTAGTGTGGTCCGGCATCATGTTGGCGTTCATGTTGTACATCACCCAGAGCGTGCCGCTGATGGTGATGGCCACAAACACCACCGTGAAGATGGTGGCCAGCAGCGTCCAGCCGCCCTCGATCTTGCCGTTCATGTGCAGGAAGTACACCATGTGCACCAGGATCTGCACCACGGCGAATGCGCCCAGCACCATGACGGCGGTGTTGCGTTCGGTGATGACCTTGGCCATGACCAGCCAGAACGGGATGGCCGTCAGGATGACTGACAGCACAAAGCCCGTCATGTAACCCGAGAAGGTGCTGTGCGGCTCGTCACCGTGGTGGTCATGATCGCCGTGGTGGTCGTGCGCGTCGGCATGGGTTGTTGTGTGTTGTGCGCTCATTTACAGCACCCCTATCAGATACACAAAGGTAAAGACGCCGATCCAGACCACGTCCAGGAAGTGCCAGAACATCGACAGGCACATGAGGCGGCGGTTGTTCTCTGGGATCAGCCCGTGCTTGCTGATCTGCACCATCAGCACCACCAGCCAGATCACGCCAAACATGACGTGCAGGCCGTGCGTGCCCACCAGAGCAAAGAAGGCTGACAGGAAGGCGCTGCGCTGCGGCGTGGCGCCCTGGCCGATAAGGTGGGCGAACTCATAGATTTCCAGGCCCAGGAAGCACAGGCCCAGCACACCCGTGATGCCCAGCCACACCAGCGTGCCGCGCACATCGTTTTGCTGCTTGCGCAGCATGGCAAAGCCAAAGGTGATGGAAGACAGCAGCAGGAAGGCCGTGTTGATGGCCACCAGCGTCAGATCAAAGAGCTGTGCACCCGTAGGGCCTGCTGCGTAGCTGCGGCCCAGCACGCCAAAGGTGGCAAACAGCGCTGCAAAAATGAGGCAGTCGCTCATCAGGTACAGCCAGAAGCCCAGTGCCGTGCCGTTGGGCGGGTGCGGCTCGCGCGCAAGGTGGTAGGCGCGGGCAGGCATTGCCGCGGCGCCGTTGGCGGAAAGGCGGATATCAGACATGGCTGGCGCTCAGTTGTTGTGTGCGGATGCGTTCGGTCTCGGCCACCTGGGCGGCAGGGATGTAGAAGTCGCGCTTGTAGTTGAACGTGTGGGCAATGGACACCGCCAGCAGCGCCACGAACGACACGCCGGCCAGCAGCCACATGTGCCAGATCAGCGCAAAGCCGAACACCAGCGAGATGCCTGAGATCACTGCACCGGCCCAGGTGTTCGCAGGCATGTGGATCGGCTGGAAGCCGGCCAGCGGGCGCTGGTAGCCGTGGCGCTTCATGTCCCACCAAGCGTCAATCTCATACACCACGGGTGTGAAGGCGAAGTTGTAGTCCGGCGGGGGCGACGAGGTGGCCCACTCCAGCGTACGGCCATCCCAGGGGTCGCCGGTCCAGTCGCGCAGCTCGTCGCGCTTGAGGTGGCTCACCACCAGCTGGATGATGAAGCAGGCAATGCCTGCAGCGATCATGGCGGCGCCAATGGCGGCGATCACGAACCAGATCTGAAGCGATGGGTCTTCAAAGTGGCTCACGCGTCGCGTGACGCCCATCAGGCCCAGCACATACAGCGGACCAAAGGCCACCCAGAAGCCCACCACCCACAGCCAGAACGAGCGCAGGCCCCAGGTGCGGTCGAGCTTGTAGCCAAAGGCCTTGGGGTACCAGTAGTTGATGCCGGCAAACAGGCCAAACAGCACGCCGCCGATGATCACATTGTGGAAGTGCGCAATGAGAAACAGGCTGTTGTGCAGCACGAAGTCGGCCGGGGGCACGGCCAGCAGCACGCCGGTCATGCCGCCAATGGCGAACGTGATCATGAAGGCCACCGTCCACATCATGGGCAGCTCGAACCGGATGCGGCCCTTGTACATGGTGAACAGCCAGTTGAAGATCTTCGCGCCCGTCGGGATCGAGATGATCATCGTTGTGATGCCGAAAAACGTATTTACGCTGGCTCCCGAGCCCATGGTGAAGAAGTGGTGAAGCCACACCAGGTATGACAGGATCGTGATGACCACCGTGGCATACACCATCGACGTGTAGCCGAACAGACGCTTCTTGCAGAACGTGGCCACCACTTCCGAGAAGATGCCGAAGCAAGGCAGGATCAGGATGTAGACCTCTGGATGGCCCCAGATCCAAATCAGGTTCACGTACAGCATGGCGTTGCCGCCCAGGTCGTTCGTGAAGAAGTTGGTTCCCAAATACCGGTCGAGCGACATCAATACCAAAGCTGCGGTCAGCACGGGGAACGAGGCCACGATGAGCGCATTGGTGCACAGCGCTGTCCACGTGAAGATGGGCATCTTCATCAGGTTCATGCCCGGCGCGCGCATCTTGACGATAGTCACGATCAGGTTGATACCCGAGAGCGTGGTGCCCACCCCCGCGATCTGCAGTGACCAAATGTAGTAATCCAGCCCCACGCCCGGGTTCTGCGCCCCCAGGTTGGACAGCGCCAGCCAGCCGGAGGTGGAGAACTCGCCCAGGAACAGCGACACCATGACCAGCACGGCACCGGCCGTGGTCATCCAGAAACTGAAGTTGTTCAGGAACGGGAACGACACGTCGCGCGCGCCGATCTGCAGCGGCACCAGGTAGTTCATCAGGCCCGTGACCAGCGGCATCGCCACGAAGAAGATCATGATCACGCCATGGGCGGTGAAGATCTGGTCGTAGTGGTGCGGCGGCAGGTAGCCCGCGTTTTCGCCAAAGGCCATGGCCTGCTGCAGCCGCATCATCACGGCGTCGGCAAAGCCGCGCAGCAGCATCACCAGGCCCAGGATCATGTACATGATCCCGATTTTTTTATGGTCGATGCTGCAGATCCAGTCGCGCCAGAGAGGGCCCCACAGACGGTGTTTGGTCAGCCCCGCCATCACGACGAGGCCGCCCAGCATGGTGGCTACAAAGGTCCAGAGCACGATCGGGTCGTGCGCCATTGGTATCGAGTCCCAGGTGATGCGACCCAGGGCCCAATGCGGTTCAGTGGGGATGACGGAGGACATAGGTACTTTTAGTGGCTGCGGTTTAGCAGGCGTTGGGCCGGCTGGCTGAGCGTGGGTATGCGAATCATTGGGCGATGACCCTTGCAGGAGCGGCGTTCCGCGCGGCGGTGCTGGCGACTATCTGTGCAGCGTTTTGTGAGGTGCAAACGTCTTGGGGCAGGTTCAGGCCGGCGGCGCGCATGTAGGCCTCGCCGCCGCGCTCATCGATCACCATCATGTGGTGCATGCACATCTGACCGTCTTCGACGCAGCGGTTGAGTACCTTGTTGTACAGGCCTTCTTCCACGCGGCCGAAGCGCTGCGCCGGGTCGCGGGTGCTGGGTTTCACCAGATTTCGGTAGGTCTGCTTGTCCAGCGCCTTGCCCTCGGTTTTGGCGGTCTGCACCCACTGTGCAAAGTCGGCATCGCTCAGGCCGTGGAACTTGAACGTCATGCCCGAAAAACCAGCACCGCTGTAGTGCGAGGAAAGCCCCTTGTACACGCCGGGCTTGTTGATCACGGCGTTCAGCTCGGTCTGCATGCCGGGCATGGCATAGATCATGCCGGCCAGGTCGGGAACGAAGAACGCGTTCATCGTCGAGGTGGCCGTCAGCTTGAAGATGATCGGGCGGTCCACCGGTGCAGCCAGCTCGTTCACCGTGGCAATGCCCTGCTCAGGATAGAAAAACAGCCACTTCCAGTCCATGGCCACTACCTGCACTTCGAGTGGTCGCACCTGGGGCGTGAGCGGCTTGTCGGCAGAGATGCGATCCAGCGGGCGGTATGGGTCGAGCTTGTGTGTGCCGATCCAGGTCAGAGCGCCCAGTGCAATGATGATCAGCAAAGGCACTGTCCAGATCACCAGCTCCAGCCTGGTCGAATGGTGCCAGTCGGGGGCGTAGTCGTCCTCGGTATTGGCGGCGTTGTTATGCCGGTATTTCCAGGCAAACCACAGCGTGAGCGCGATCACCGGCACGATGATGATGAGCATGAGGACAGTGGCCTGGACTACTAAAAGCCCCTGCTGCGAGGCCACGTCGCCAGCCGGGTTCAGGACAACCGCCTTGCTACAGCCGGCGAGGGCGACCGAGGCAGCCACGGCGGCCAGCCACGCGGGCCTGCGGGGAGTGAAGGTTTTGGACATTTCAAAAGCGCTCGTTGCGCGCGTTGATTTCAGGATCTCTGCAAAACCCTCGCGAGGACGCGGCGATGCGCATCGGGTTGGGCCACCAGGTGCTTTGGGCAGCCCGTAGCCTCGCTAAGGGCAAGGAAAGCATCGCGGTGGACTGCCCGAGCCAGCGCCCGCGTAGACCGCAGGGGGTTGTGCAGAGGATTCTTTAGGGTAAACGCTGATAACGGTGACCGATGGAATGTAAAAGGCCTAGCCTTTTTGTCGATTGGACATTTTGTCCAAGGTCAAAGTCAGGACAGGCGCGACACCCTGCCCGATCAACACAAGCGACCGTGTCCTGTGCGCTGGTTAGCGAAAGCCCAGTTGTGGGTCTGCCGGGGGCGGTGTAAAACGTGGATCATTGCACTGCACAACGTCAAGGAGTCCCGTTCATGCGCAGCCCCGCCACTGGTGCCTATCCGGCCGTAGGCTTTGAAGAAAGCCCTGCTTCCCTGTCGCGGGCCGATACCCACGAAGAAGTGACCCCCGGCGAGATCGCCGTGGGCGTAATCATTGGGCGCGCATCGGAGTATTTCGACTTTTTCGTATTTGGAATCGCCTGCGTGCTGGTGTTCCCCTCGCTGCTATTTCCATTCCTTTCGCAGCTTGACGGCACCTTGATGTCATTTGCGTTGTTGGCTGTAGCCTTTGTCTTTCGGCCCATAGGCACGGCGTTGTCGATGGCCATCCAGCGCCGATGGGGGCGGGGCACCAAACTCACCATTGCGCTTTTCTTGTTGGGCGTGTGCACAGTTGGCATGGCCTTCTTGCCTGCGTATTCCAATGTGGGCACGGTCGCCATCGTCGCGCTGGTGTTGCTGCGCATCGGTCAGGGCCTGGCCTTGGGCGGCACCTGGGACGGCCTGCCTTCGTTGCTGGCCATGTCCGCGCCCAAGAATCGCCGCGGCTGGTACGCCATGATCGGCCAGTTGGGTGCGCCGGTGGGCTTTGTCTTGGCTGCCGGTCTGTTTGCCTACCTTTACAGCAGCCTGAGCGTGGAAGAGTTTCTGGCGTGGGGCTGGCGCTACCCGTTCTTCGTGGCCTTTGCCGTGAACGTGGTGGCGCTGTTTGCCCGTCTGCGTCTGGTGGTCGGCCAGTCCTACACCGAGCTGTTGCAAGAGCGCGAATTGCAACCTGTGGCCGTGAGCCGCGTGATGCGTGAAGAAGGCGGCAACGTTCTGCTGGGCGCCTTCGCTGCGCTGGCCAGCTTTGCGCTGTTTCATATCGTGACAGTGTTTCCACTGTCATGGATTGCGATGTATTCCGACCAGCCCATCACCCAGGTGCTGGGGGTGCAGATGGTCGGCGCGGTTCTGGCTGCAGGGGCCATCGTGGTGTCAGGCTGGCTGTCAGACCGGGTGGGCCGCCGCACCCTGCTGGGCTCCATGGCCGTGCTGATCGGCGTGTTCAGCCTGCTGGCCCCCTGGCTGCTGAACGCGGGCACCTTGGGTAACAACATCTTCCTGATCAGCGGCTTTGTGCTACTCGGGCTGTCATACGGCCAAGCCTCGGGCACCGTCACCTCAAACTTTTCTCCCCGGTATCGCTACACGGGAGCTGCGTTGTCTACCGACCTGGCTTGGATGATCGGCGCTGCATTTGCCCCGCTGGTTGCGCTGGGCCTGTCGGCCAAGTTTGGCCTGGGTGCCGTGTCGCTGTACCTGCTGTCGGGCGTGGTGTGTACGCTGGGTGCGCTGCGGATCAATCGGACGGTGGAGCAGCAGCGGGATTGATGGTTGTTGCTATGAAAAACATAGCTATTAAGTCTCTATGGCGTGCGTGCGGCGGCGAAATGAGTAACACCTTAGGTTGGTCCGTTGAAGCCCCGCGCAGAGGGGATCTCAAGGCCCAATGCGTCCCACAGCGTTGCGCGGCGTGGATATTCCTGCTTTCGCGTAGCCATATGTAAGCCACCTGTGCTTTGACGCGGTGCTGGATCTTGACGCATGGCAAACGCTTGAAGTCGCACGAGTGGCTGTTACAGATGGGTGCTGCACGGCCAAAACACGGGCGAGGCTGCGTTGCACCTGTAGCCGCTCGTGACAGGTCTCAAATAACTCCCGTTCAACGGCTCAGATGGGGAAAGAATGGCCCGGACACGAAATCAATCCTGCGGCCGGAACCCGATCGTCAGCGAGGGTGGCACTCGACCGTCCACATCGCGCGGCAGGGTCTCTGTTTTCTCCAATGCGCGCAGCACTGCGTCGTCCCACGCCTTGTTACCGCTCGATTGCACCAGGCGTTTGCCGACGATGGTGCCATCGGGCGACAGGCGCACTTCCACCTCGGCGCGCGGGTTGCCCGAGATGACGTCGGGGTACACGATGTTGGGGCGCACCTTGGCCGCCACCTTGCCGCCGTAGCTGCCTGATGGGCCTGCGCTGCGCTGTGCGGTGCCCGTAGCCGTTTCGCCGCCCGTTGCGCCCGCCAGGCCCTGGATGCGGCGCAGGTTCTCCTCGCGCTGCTTGGCAAGTTGTTTTTCTTCGGCCTCCGCTTTGCGTTTGGCAGCTTCGTCGGCCTTGCGTTTGTCTTCGGCCAGCCTCTTTTGCTTTTCCAGCTCGGCCTTTTTTTGCTCGGCCAGCTGTTTTTCGCGCTCTTTTTCCTTTTGCAGGCGCTCTTTCTTTTGCTGCTCCAGGCGTTCGCGACGTTCTTCTTCCTTGCGCTCACGTTCGCGCTTGTCCCGCTCGGCCTGCTGTTCGTGGGCCTTTTTTTCCTGCTCCAGGCGTTTCTTTTCGCGCTCGATGGCGATGTCGGCCTCACGCGTGTCGGGCGGCTCGGTGGCGCGCGGCGGCGCAGGAGGTGGTGGCGTGGGTACGGCCTGCGGTAGAGGCGGCGGGGGCTCCGGTAGCGGGGGGGGCGCGGATTCTCGCGGCGCGGCCATTTGTGGCACGGCGGCCCACAGCTCGGCTTCTACGGCGGGTTGGTCCGTGTTGGTTTGCCAGTTCACACCCCAGGTCAGTGCGCCGATCAGCACGGCGTGGACCAGCATGGCCAGCGCAATGGCGCGCAGTCGCGCTGGCGGTTGCGGCGGCGTGAACTGGTCGCGGTCGTCGTGGGCTTGCATGGACTGGCGAGCGCTGGGCGGTGGAGGGGTCAACCGCCCTGCTTGACGGACAGGCCCACGCGCTGAACGCCCGCCTTTTGCAGCGCGTCCATGGCCTTGACCACGGTTTCATACTGCACGCCCTTGTCAGCGCTGATCACCACGGCGCTGCCGGGGCCCTGGCCTTTTTGCCAGCGCATGGCCGCGTCGCCGATTTCGCGCTGGTTCAGGCTGCGCGTGGCTTCGGGGGTCTTGAACTGCAGCGAGCCGTCTTTGTTCACAATGACCTGGGCTACCACCTTGGGCATGTTTTTGCCCTTGCCCACGCTGGGTACGTCAATCATGCCGGGCGAGAGCATGGGCGCGGTCACCATGAAGATGATGAGTAGCACCAGCATGACGTCGATGAACGGCACCATGTTGATTTCATTGATGGTGCGTCGGCTGCGGCCGCGGGATGCCAGGGTGGGCATGGTGCTGCGGGCCTTCGTTCAGTGGCCTGAGGCCGTAGGGCCACCAGGCTGGGTTCCCAGATTGCGCTGCAGGATGTTGGAGAACTCTTCGATGAAGGTCTCCTGGTGCGTGGCAACGCGATCAATGTCGCGGGCAAAGTTGTTGTAAGCGATCACGGCAGGGATGGCAGCAAAGAGACCGATGGCGGTGGCCACCAACGCCTCAGCAATGCCAGGGGCTACGGTGGCCAGTGTGACCTGCTCCATACCGGCAAAGCCGGTGAAGGCGTGCATGATGCCCCACACCGTGCCAAACAGGCCTACATAGGGCGATACCGAGCCGACCGAGGCCAGGAATGACAGGCTCGATTCCACCACGTCCATTTCGCGTTGGAAGCTGGCGCGCATGGCGCGGCGAGCGCCGTCCAGCAGCGTGCCAGGGTCGGTAATGCGACGCTCGCGCAGCTTTTGGTATTCACGCATGCCGCTGGCAAAAATGCGCTCCATGGGGCCAGCCTGTTTGGCATTTTGGGCGGCGCTGGCGTACAGGTCGTTCAAACTGGTGCCCGACCAGAATTCACGCTCGAACTCTTCATTCAATGCCTTGACGCGCTTTAAGGCAAACAGCTTGCGAAAGATGGCGGCCCAACTGGCGACCGAGACGGTCACCAGCAGCAGCATGACGAGTTGCACCACCCAGCTGGCTTGCAGCACCAGGGAGATGATGGACATGTTTTGCGAGTTCATTGGGTGAGTTGTTCCACGAGGATCGCTGGGATTCTGGACGGACGCGAGCTGGCTGCATCCACCCATCCGATGCGGATGGTGCCTTCGGCCAGCAGCGCGGGTTGATCATTGGACATATGCTCTGGTTTCAGGAGCGCCTGCTGCACGATTGTCAATGATGCCCGGCCTGCACTTTGCAGGGCTGCGGTCACAATGAGTTCATCGTCCAGGCGGGCGCTGCGGTGGTAGCGCAGATGCGCCTCGGTTACGACAAACATCCCGCCGGTTTGTTCCCGCAATCGTTGTTGGCCGATGCCCAGCGAGCGCAGCCATTCGGTGCGTGCCCGCTCAAAGAACTTGAGGTAGTTGGCATAAAAAACGATGCCCCCGGCATCGGTGTCTTCCCAATACACGCGGATCGGAAATTCAAACGCCATGGCCGCGTGTCCTAGCCCAGCACCCGCTGCAGCCGCGCTACAGCGTCCTGCAACTGCGCCATGGAGTTGGCAGTCGAAAAGCGGATAAAGCGGGCAGTGTCTGCAGTGCCAAAGTCGCGCCCTGGCGTCACGGCCACGTGGGCGCGGCGCATCAGCTCAAAGGCGGTATCCCAACTGCCCTGCACCCCCAGCCGCGCAGCGGCATCGGTGCAATCGGCCCAGGCATAGAAGGCGCCGTCGGGCATCACGGGCACATGCAGGCCCATGCCCCTCAGGGCAGGGATGAAGAAGTCGCGCCGGGCCTTGAACTCGGCGCGGCGACGTTCGTATTCGGCAATGCTCTCGGGCTCGAAGCAGGCCAGGGCGGCATGCTGCGATACCGTGCTGGCGCAGATGAAGAGATTTTGCGCCAGGCGCTCCACCACCGGCACCATGGCATCGGGCACGACCATCCAGCCCAGGCGCCAGCCGGTCATGTTGAAGTACTTGCTGAAGCTGTTGATGCTGATGATCTGGTCGTCGATGGCCAGCGCAGTGTGGCCGAAGGCATCGTCGTACGAAAGGCCCAGGTAGATCTCGTCGATGATGGTGATGCCATGGTGCTCGCGCACCACGTCATGGATGCGGCGCAGTTCGTCGGGCGCGATGGAGGTGCCCGTGGGGTTGGAGGGCGAGGCCAACAGCACGCCACGCGTCTTGCTGCCCCAGGCGGCGCGTACCTTGTCGGCGCTGAGCTGATAGCGCTCCTGGGCGGTGGTGGGCAGCAGCACGGCGCGGCCCTCGGCAGCGCTCACAAAATGCCGGTTGCATGGGTAGCTCGGGTCGGGCATCAGGATCTCGTCGCCTGCCTCGATGAGTGCCAGGCAGGCCAATTGCAGCGCAGCCGATGCGCCCGCCGTGACCACGATACGGTGCGCGGGCACGGTCACGCCGAAACGGCTCTGGTACCAGCCGCTGATGCGTTCGCGCAGGGCTTGCAGGCCCAGCGCATTGGTGTACTGCGTGGTGCCATCGCGCACGGCTTTGGCAGCGGCTTCCTGCACCCGTGGCGGCGCGGTGAAGTCCGGCTCGCCAATGTTCAGGAAGATCATCGGGTTGGCGCTGCCCGCCACCTCGCTTGCCAGGGTCTGCGCGGCCTTGGCAACCTCCATCACATAAAACGGTTCGATGCGCTCGGCGCGGGTGGAAAACTTCATGGACAGACATCCTGCCCGCGCTTTGGCGGGCGTTGTTCAGGGTTGCGGCAGGCGCGCTGCCGGGCGGTCGCAGGCGTTGCGGCGGCGCGTGCCGTGCATGGGTCAGGTGCCGGATGCAGCCGCGCCTGCCACGCCTGCCGATGCCTTGTCGGCCGCCACCTCGGCCGCACGCAGGCGCGGGGCCAGGCTGTTGAGCACGGCATTGACGTACTTGTGGCCGTCGGTGCCGCCAAATTCTTTGGCCAGCTCGATGCATTCGTTGAGCACCACGCGCCACGGCACGTCCGGGCAGTTCTGGAACTCATAGACGCCGATCCACATGGTGGCGTGCTCGATGGGCGAGATCTCGGCCATCTTGCGGTCCAGCAGCGGGGTGATCAGCGCGTCCATATCGGATGCGGCGGCGATGCTGCCGTGCAGCAGCGCGTCGTAGTGGGCGGAGTCGGCCTTGTGAAAGCCTGACAGGTCGCGCGTGAAGGCGTCGATGGCCGCAGCCTCGTTGCCGCCCACGATGTGCTGGTACAGCGCCTGCAGAGCGAATTCGCGCGCGCGGCTGCGGCTCGATTTGGACGCCGTCTTGCGCGCGCCGGGGGACTTGGGGCCGGTGCGCGAAGGCTTGGAGGGCCGGGTGCCTGCCGATGCAGCTGCGTTGTCGATGGGGGTGTGTTCGCTCATGACAGTTCGTCCAGCAGGTTGGCCATCTCCACGGCCACGCGGGCGGCGTCGGTGCCTTTCTCGGTCTGGCGGGCGATGGCCTGCTCGAGGTTCTCGGTGGTGATGATGGCGTTGGCAATCGGGATTTGGTAGTCCAGCGACAGGCGGGTTACCCCTGCGCCAGATTCGTTGGCCACCAGCTCGAAGTGGTAGGTCTCGCCGCGGATGATGCAGCCCAGGGCAATCAGCGCGTCGTAGTCGTTGCTTTCGGCCATCGCCTGCAGGGCGATGGGCACCTCCAGGGCACCGGGCACCAGCACGTGCTTGATGTTTTTTTCTTGCACGCCCAAGGCCAGCAGCTCGGCGCGGCAGGCCGCCGCCAGGCTGTTAGTGATACCTTCGTTGAAACGCGCCTGCACGATGCCGATGTGCAGTTTCTTGCCGTCCAGGCGGTCTGCGTTGCCTTTGTCTGCACCAAACATGTGTGAGTCTTTCTTTGAAAACCGGTTGACTATTGCGTGCCTCTGCCAGCGGGGTGGTGTGGGGCAGTGCGGGGTGGCTCAGCCGCCCGAGGCCTGGGCTTCCTTGGGGATGAAGCCCGTGATTTCCAGGCCGTAGCCCGCCATGCTGGGCATGCGCCGGGGCTGGCCCATCAGCGCCATTTTGTGCACGCCGCATTCACGCAGGATCTGCGCGCCGACGCCGTAGGTGCGCAGATCCATGCGGCCGCGCTCAGGCGCCTGGGCCGACCGTGCGGTGCCTTTGAACTGGGCCACCATCTGCTCGGCGCTTTCACCGCAGTTGAGCAGCACGGCCACGCCTTTACCTTGACTGGACAGGTACTTCAGGCTGGCATCGAGCCCCCAGGAGTGCATGGAGCGGTCGACCTCCAGCGCATCGAGCACCGACAGCGGCTCGTGCACACGCACGGGCACCACGTCATCCGGATTCCACTGCCCTTTGACGAGCGCCAGGTGTACGGCCTGGCTGGGTTTGTCGCTGAACGCATGCGCTGTGAACTCGCCATAGGCGGTCTTGAGCTTGCGTTCGCCGATCTTCTCCACCAGCGATTCGTGGCGGCTCCGGTATTCGATGAGGTCGGCAATGGTGCCGATCTTCAGGCCATGCTCGGCGGCAAAGAGCTGCAGGTCGGGCAGGCGGGCCATGGTGCCGTCGTCTTTCATGATCTCGCAGATGACCGACGACGGGCTGCAGCCTGCCATGGCGGCGAGGTCGCAGCCCGCTTCGGTGTGCCCTGCGCGCATGAGCACGCCACCGTCCACGGCTTGCAGCGGGAAGATGTGGCCAGGTTGCACCAGGTCGGTGGGCTGGCTGTGGTGGTCCACCGCCACCCGCACGGTGCGGGCGCGGTCTGCGGCCGATATGCCGGTGGTCACGCCTTCAGCGGCTTCGATCGATACCGTGAAGGCTGTGCTGTACACCGTGCCGTTGCGGGCTGCCATGGGGGGCAGCTTGAGGAATTCGCAGCGCTCGCGCGTGAGCGTCAGGCAGATCAGGCCGCGGCCAAAACGGGCCATGAAATTGATGGCCTCGGGCGTGACATGGTCGGAGGCCAGCACCAGGTCGCCTTCGTTTTCGCGGTCTTCTTCATCCACCAGGATGACGATGCGCCCGGCGCGCATTTCGGCCACGATGTCTTGCACCGGCGAGATGGGCACTGGGGTGAGGGGAGTGTTCATGCATGGGGCTTTCGTTGGGCCACTGCAACGCAGGTCCCGTGGCCGGACTGCGCTGGCGCGGCCCGTGTCTCACCCAAAGAACATGCGTGCGGCGCTGCCGCTCGTCTGAGGGGCCCGCTACCCCGAGTGCAGCAGGCCCGCAAAAGCGGCAATTTTAGTTCACCGCCCCACCTGCGCAGAGCGTTGGAACAAGAATCTCTGCCGCCGGCCCGTGCTCTTCAGATGGACTGCGCCTGCAGCACCACGTCGGACGTCGGGTACGCCACGCAGGGCAGCACGCAGCCTTCGGCCTTTTCTTCGGCCGTGAGCCCGGGCCACTCGATGTCGTAGCGCACCGCGCCCTTCAGCAATTGCCCCAGGCAGGTTCGGCAGGTGCCGTTGCGGCACGAACTGGGCCAGTCGATGCCGCCGCCTTCCAGCGACTGCAGCAGCGGTTGCTCGGGCCAGGCATCGCATTGCAGGCCGTCGGGCTCCACCGTGGCGATGAAGAAGGGGGCGTTGGGTTGGCTCATGGGGAAAACTCGGTGTGGAGGCAGGTCGATGGTGGAGGGTGACAGGTGTCGTCAGGACCGCGCCCACACCAGCAGAAGGTTGTTGGCAGGCATGGCGTGGCGGGCTTGCAGGGCCAGGCCGCAGGGCGCGGCCACGGCGGCAATGTCCTGAAGGCGGCGTATGCCCCATGCGCTGTTCTGGGTGCGCAGGCTGGCATCAAAGTCGATGTTGCCAGGCGTGGTGGGTACGCCGTCTTCCAGATAGGGTCCATAGGTGACCAGCCGCCCTTGAGGGGCCAGATGGCGCGCTGCGCCCTGCATGAGTCCGGCGCAGCACGCCCATGGCGCAATATGCAGCATGTTGGCGCAGTAGATCAGGTCGAACGCGTGGGCGGTGAATACTTCGCCCTGCAGCGGCCAGCGTGGGCTCAGCACGTCCAGCGCCAGGGGCGGCAGCACATTGGTGGCGCCCGCATTGGCAGCCCTTGCAGCGATGGCCTGGAACAGGCCGCCTTCCACGTCGGTCGGCTGCCAGGTCCAGCCCGGCAGGGCCGCTGCAAAGTGGGCGGCGTGCTGGCCGGTGCCGCTGGCAATCTCCAGCGCAGTGCCGTGGTCGGGCAGCAGTGCGCGCAAGAGGGCAGCGATCGGGCCCTGGTTGCGCTCGGCGGCCGGGCTGTGGGGCAGGTCTGCACTGTGCATTTGTAGTGAATTAGGCGGGGAGCGCACGCATTATAGGGGTTCGATGCTATCGTTAAAATAGCAATCTTCGAGATGGCGTGGCGCGCAGTTGTGGCTGCGTGCCAGCGGCCCGTGTGCTGCTTTTTTGGGCGGCGCAGGCATTTTCATTACAGATCAAGCACTTGGCGCGGCCATACAGCGCTTGTTCAGAGTTATCCACATCATTGTCCCCGCCGGACCGGCATAACCACGGTTGGGCGAGACCGGTGAGGCTTCCGAAAGCGTGGAGCGGGTGCACATCGCAGATGCCTGTTTTTTGGGCGATGCAAGGAAATTCTTTTCAAATCAATGGCTTACGGTGGTCATACCGCCGTGGTCCCGGGTTATCCACAGTTTTGTCCCTCGCAGATCGGGATAACGCGTGGGGGGTTGATATTGCATTGCTTAATTCGCGTGCAGTGCAACCCTGAGCGTGCACAGCCAACCCGGTCGGTACGCATGATCGGGCTTGTGGGCGGTGATCCGTGTGCCGGTCCTGCGGCCTCACGCAGGACCCGCAAGGCAACGCAGCCCAGGGCGTGAACGGGGTGAGTCCCTGCGCGCTGGCATCGGACCCCGCGCGCATGCAGTGCAGTGCAGTGCTACACCATGCTCGATAAGCTGGCGTCATACGCGCTTGTCCGCGGCGTGCTAAGTTCCGGGCCGACACAAGAGACGGGCCAGATTCAAACCATGAGCACACTGCAAGAGAGACTGTCCGCATATTCCGCGGACGCGCTGGGGGGCATTCGCCGCGGCATCGAGAAGGAAGGACTGCGTGTGTTGCCCACTGGCGGCCTGGCCCTCACGCCGCACCCGCTGGCACTGGGCTCGGCGCTCACGCACCCGCTGATCACCACCGACTACAGCGAATCGCAACTGGAACTGATCACCGGCGCGCACCGGGGCGTGCAGCAGTGCCTTGATGAGTTGACCGAGGTGCACCAGTTCGTGCATCACACGCTCAGGGATCACGGCGGTGAACTGCTGTGGGCATCCAGCATGCCCTGCGGCCTGCCGACCGACGAGACCATTCCGCTGGCCCGCTATGGCAGCTCCAACGTCGGACGCGCCAAGAGCGTCTACCGCATGGGCCTGGGCCACCGCTATGGCCGCCGCATGCAGACCATCTCCGGCATCCACTACAACTGGTCGATGCCCGGCGTGGACAGCGAGCAGTACTTTGCGCTCATCCGTAACTTCCGCCGCCATGCGTTTGTGCTGCTGTACCTGTTTGGCGCATCGCCCGCGCTGTGCCCCTGCTTTGTGGAAGGGCGCGAGCACCGGCTTGAGGCCATGCCGGGTGGCTGTGCGCTGTACCTGCCGCACGCCACCTCGCTGCGCATGGGTCGCCTGGGCTACCAGAGCGACGCGCAGGCCACGCTGGCCGTGAGCTACAACGGCCTGACGGGCTACGCCAACTCGCTGCACGAAGCACTGACCAAGCCATATCCCGCCTACGAGACGGTGGGCATACGCAACCCGGGCGGCGACTACAACCAGCTGGGCACCAGCCTCTTGCAGATCGAAAACGAGTTTTACGGCACCATCCGCCCCAAGCGCACGGTACGCACCGGCGAGCGCCCGCTGCATGCGCTGCGCGAGCGGGGAGTGGAATACGTTGAGGTCCGCCTCATGGACCTGGACCCGTTCGTGCCTGTGGGCATCACCGCGCCCACCATGCGGCTGCTGGATGTGTTTTTGCTGCACTGCCTGCTGTGCGACAGCCCGCCCGACACGCCCGAGGAAATCGCCGAGCTCAAGCACAACCAGCACCTCACGGCCGAGCGCGGCCGCGAGCCAGGGCTGCAGCTCAAGCGCAACGGCCAGAGCATTGCGCTTTCCACCTGGGGCGATGAGGTATTGGCCGCCTGCGAGCCCCTGGCCGCCGCTCTGGACGCCACGCACAGCACGGCTGACTACACCGCCGCCGTGCGCGATGCGCGCGCCCTGATGGCCACACCCGAGCGCACGCCATCGGCCCGCGTGCTTTACGAGATCGTGCGCCACCACGACCACAGCTTCGAACACTTTGCCCGCCAGCAGTCCGAGAAGGCGCGCGATGCGCTGCTGGCCCTGCCGTGGACGCCCGAGCAGCGGGCGCGCCATCTGGCCATGGCCGTTGAGTCCATCGTGGCGCAAAAGGCCATTGAAGCCGCCGACACGCTGCCCTTTGAGGCGTGGCGCGAGCGGTACATGTCGGTCAAAGAATTGGGTTGACCGCCCGAGCGTCGTTGCCGCCTCCCCCGAGGGCAAAGTCGTAGCCGGCCCACCAAGGCCAGAGTCGCCCCTGCGCTGGCCTGTGCGTCGTCCCGTGTTGCGGCGCATGTTGCGCGTGGGGTGGGATTGCTATGAGTTTGATAGCTGTAAACCCAATACCATCAGGCGCAAATGGGGTATTTTTGCTTGAAATTCAGCCCTGCAGCGCCAGCAGCGCCTCCTGCCGCCAGTGTTCAGCCGCTGCCAGAAACCCCTCCCACACGCAGCCGTTGCAGCCGCGTCCGCAGCAGGTCGTGGGCTCGGGCGGCGGGTCACGCAGCGGGGTGCCTGCTGCGGCGGCTCGCTGTTGCAGGGCCGCGAACATGGCCCGTGCCGTGGCGGCATCCACGGGCGGCAGCGGCAGGGGCGAAAGCGTGGCGCTCACGGTGCCTTGCGGGCCGCCCGGGCGCGGCGCACCCCGTACTGCACGCCAAACGCCAGGCCCAGCACCAGCGCAAACCAGCCCACCACCGTCGCCTGGGCCATCATCTCGCGCACGCTGCCCGAGCGCGCAACGTAGGGCGCCAGCAGAATCACAAGGCCAATCAGGGTGCAGGTCACGCCCTTCAAGAGCAGCTCCTTGTCGGCCCGGGTGGCGGCTGCGGAGGCGTTGGTGCGTGGAGCGGGCATGGTGTCGGAAAATCAGGTGCAGGCTGGATCGGGACGACCCCGATTATCCTTGCCACCCCAGCCACGCCCGCCCGGCCCTTTTTGGTCACGGGCCGCAGGCACCGCCCCAGACCACCCGAGAAAGACCCCCTGCATGGCCATCCAATGGTTTCCCGGTCATATGCACCTGACCCGCAAAGCCATCACCGAACGCATCAAGGACATTGATGTGGTGATCGAGGTGCTGGACGCGCGCCTGCCCGGCTCCAGCGCCAACCCGCTGCTGGCCGAGATCACCGGCCACAAGCCCACGCTCAAGGTGCTCAACAAGCAGGACGTGGCCGACCCTGCGCGCACCGCGTTGTGGGTGGACTGGTACAACGCCCAGAGCGACACGCGCGCCGTGCCGCTGGATGCCTGCGACCCGGCGCCCACGCGCAAGCTGATCGACGCCTGCCACCTGCTGTCGCCCAGCCGTGGCGGCATGGCCAAGCCCATGCGCGTGTTGATCTGTGGCGTGCCCAACGTGGGCAAGTCCACGCTGATCAACACCCTGAGCAACAAGCGCCAGGCCAAGACGGGGGACGAGGCGGGCATCACCAAGCTGGAGCAGCGCATCACCCTGGCCGACGACTTCTATCTGTGGGATACGCCCGGCATGTTGTGGCCGCGCATCATCGTGCCCGAAAGCGGCTACAACCTGGCTGCCAGCGGTGCCGTGGGCCGCAACGCTTACGACGAAGAGCTGGTGGCGCTGGAGCTGCTGCGCCGTTTGCAGCAGCACTACGCGCCGCTGCTGGAGGCCCGCTACAAGCTGGGTCTGCCTGCGGGGGCCATGGCCACGATGCAGGACGACGAATTGCTGCAAGCGATTGGCCGCAAGCGCGGCGCGATGCTGGGCGGCGGCCGGGTCAACCTGCAAAAGGCGGCCGAAATCGTGATGACGGATTTCCGCACCGCCATCCTGGGCCGCATCACGCTGGAGACACCCGCCGAATTTGAAGCCTGGCGTGCTGCAGGGCTGGCCGAGGACGTCAAGCGCCAGGCCAAAAAGGACGCGCGGGCCAAGTCCAAAGCCAAGGGGTCCGGAAGGCGCGATCCGGACGCGGGCGACGCACCTCCACCCGATTGATCCCGCCCGCGCCTGCTGACCGCTCGGTTGGATGCCTAAAACAGCAGGTTACGCCCGGCAGATATGAGCTGGATGCTATCTTTTGCGTAGCGTTCCGGCGTTTGCTGGCATGCGTGGCAACCGCCTACTTGTTCTTGTCCTTGCCGCGCGGGATGATCGTGGTCACGGGCGGCATCGGCCGGTCAGAGACGCTACCTTCTTTGGGGATGGACGTGTCCTTCTTGGGCTTTTTTGCCATCTTGTTGCTGCGCTGTTCGCCTTTGGCCATGTTGACTCCTGAAAAGGTTCTGGATTGAAAACGTGCCTCATCGTACGGCACAAACTGGCGAAGCTCAGTCCGGTGCCGCCTCTGGCGCGGCGTGCAGACGGGCCTGTAACCCGCGGTAGAACCGCAGCAGCCGTGCGATGTGGTCGGCAGCACAGGGCGGGAAGGGTTCGCGCTGCTCGCCCTGGCGCTGCGCGTACGTGAACGCGACCACGGGCGGGCCCTCGCGGGCCTCGTCCACATCCATCTGGTAGGCGCTGTGGCTATGGTCGGCCGGGTCACCGGGTGCGTCTTCGCCGTTTTTCCAGCTGAACTTGAGAGCCCGGCCCCAGGGCTCGCCGTCATGCATGCAGGGCTGGCGCGCGCCCAGCCACACATTGCCCTCCCACCAGCCGTTGTGCGCGTCATCCCACCAGTTGCTGCAGCGCTCGGCAAACACCGGCAGGCTGGTGAAGTCCTCCATGGCTGCCGCCGTGATCTCTGCCTGCAACTGTCGCAACAGAGGGTAGCGCGCGCGGTGCTGCCCCACGCCACGACGCACATAGTCCAGCACGCCGCGCCAGGCATGGGTGCAGGCCTGCCAGGCATCGGGGTGGTGGCTGGCGTCCAGCGGTTGCCAGGGCCCGGGCTGGCCCGCCGAATATGCGCGGAACGCCAGCGTCAGGCGTGGCGCTTTAGGCACGCGCCGCAGCCGGACTCCGGCCGCCAGTCGCGCCCGCAACCCCGTGCGCACGGGCGCCTTTTGCACCGAAAGATGGAAGTCCCAGGTCTTCCACACCGTGATGTGGATGTGGTCGTCGCACGCGTCGCCGTTGGCATCCTCATGCTGGCGGCACAGCAGGAAATCCGTCTGCCCGAACCAGCCCATCGCCGTGAACTGCTTGTGCGGAATGACGGGTGAGCGCAGCGCGGCGCGGATGTTGTGGATGCTGATGTCGGAATCTGCCAACCCTTCGTCGGCCATGGGCAGGGCGGCGCGGATCGCTTCGCTGCTGCGGGCTGCGCCGCCTGCACTGCGCACAGCGGCCAGCACGGCCTTGCGGTCCAGCAGGTCAGCCACGCCGTGTTCGCCGTCGCTCAGCCCATTCAGGAGCGCGGTGGGGAACACCGCGCCCACTGCTTCGCAAGAAAACTCGGCCAGATGCGGGCCGCCACGCACCTCGTCGATGAGAAAACTGATGTCTTGCGTCGCCGCAAAGTGCAACCCATGACCGCCGGTGAACACGGCCACGCGGGCATGCACAGCGCCCCGCACCGCCAGCATGCCCTGATCGCCTTGGCACCACAGCAGGTCGGCAATGTGCAGGGCTCCATCAATGTCCAAACGGGTACCGGCCAGCACGGCATTGCGTGCATGCAGACTGCCTGTGACGACGATGTGCGCGGGCAGGGCAGGGCCGCTGTTGCCATCGTCCGGCTGCGGCTCGTTATTGGCGGTGAGCGAGCCGTTCAGATAAAGGCTTGCCTCGATTAGCACGAGGCCGATGTCCAAGCCCCTCGCGGGCGCGTGATGGCCGCCATGAAGCTGCGCATCCCCCAGAGCAGCCCCATCGGGCAGCGCACCATCCACCCATGCGCCCAGGTCGGTCAGCGGATGATTGAGATCAAGGTGCGTCAGGTACACATCGTCCGTGATGTGCAGCGCCAGACCATCGGCTTGATTGACCAGAGGGCTGCCCGCCGGTAGGCGATGGGCCACTTCGGCCAGGGGGCAAATTCGGGCGGATGGCATGGGCGGCAAAGGCAGTGCGGCGGCGGGCCATGGTACACCCTGCGACAGCGCCGAGGCGGCTTTGGGTGGACAATGCAACGCCGTTCTTTCAATGCCTGTCCATGAGCCTGAACCCGCCCGTTTTCGAAGTCCTGCCCCGCGACCTGTCGGCCTACCGCCAGGGCAATGTGGGCATCGACTACGTGCACCGTTTCGAGTCCGGCCAACCCGGCCCGCATGTGCTCATCAACGCACTGACGCACGGCAACGAGATCTGCGGCATGGTGGCCGCCACCCACCTGCTGGACACCGGCGTGCGCCCGCTGATCGGCACGCTCACCATCAGCTTTGCCAACGTGGCCGCGTATGAGTCGTTTGACCCCGCCCGGCCGTTTGAAAGCCGCCAGTTGGTGCACAACCTCAACCGCATCTGGTCCGGCGACGAGCTCGATGGCACAGCGGAGAGCCCGGAACTGCTGCGCGCGCGTCAGCTTCGGCCGGTGGTGGCGGCGGCCGACCATATCCTTGACATCCACTCCACCAGCCAGAACGTACAACCCTTTTGGGTGTACCCCGCCTATGCGCGCAATGCCCATGCGGCCTTGGGCATTGGCACGCCGTCGGTGCACCTGGTCATGCCCGGCGGGCTGGGCTCGGGCACGCCGCTGATCCAGCATGGTCGCCACGGTCAGCCCCACGGTGACGGCGTGGCTGTGGTGGTGGAATGTGGCCAGCACTTCCTGCAGTCGGCCGCTGACACAGCGACGGCCGTGGCGCTCGATTTTCTGGCGCATTTCGGTTTGATGGCCCCGCGCACCACGGCCCGCCCCACGGCCGCGCCGCGCCGGTATGAGCTGCTGGAAACCTGCATGGTGCGCACGCCGGACTTCCGCTTCATTCGGCCGCTGATCGGCTTTGAGGTGTTTGCCAAGGGCGATCTGATTGCCACCGACGGAGCGCAGGAGATCCGCGCCCTCTGCGATGACTGCACTGTGCTCATGCCCACGCGCGAGCCCATCGTGGGGCGCGAGGCCGTGTACCTGACGCGGCCGATGTAGGCTGCCAAAGTGCCGGGGGGTGGCCGTGCGAGCTGGCGTGAGGCCCGTGGGTACAGCCGCATGGGCCCGGGGACGAGCCGGGCGGACTCAGGGCGGTAGTACGGGCGGCGTGCGCTCCTGCCGCACCAAATACAGGCCGCTGCCGATGATGATGGCGCCGCCCAGCAGCGTTGCGATGCCGGGTACTGTGTGCCACAGCACCCAGTCCAGCCCCATGCCCCAGGCCAGGGCCGTGTACTCAAACGGCGCCACCACGGAAGCCTGCCCGTGGCGGAAGGCCTCAGTGATGCTCAGTTGCCCCAGAAAGCCAGTCACCGCCAGTCCCGTCACAAGCGGCCAGTGGGCCTGATGCACGGACACCCAATCGGGCAGTGCCAGGGTACCCGCCCCGAGCGCCAGCAGCACGGTGGTCCAGAACACCAGGCTGGCGCTGGAATCAGTGCGACTGAGCAGCCGGCCCGTGACGGCCGATACGGCATATCCCAGAGCCGATCCCAGAACCGCCAGCGCCCCCAGTGTCAAGAAGGCGTCCTGACTGGGCCGCAGCGCCACCAAGACACCCACCATGCCCATCGCAATGGCCACCCAGTGCGATGCCCGAACCCGCTCGCCCAGGATCACTGTGGAAAGCACCGTGATGAGCAGCGGCGCAATGAAAAACAGCGTGTACGCCTCGGCCAGGCCGAGGTCCTTGAGCGCGTAGGCAAACAGCGCCAGCATGCTCACGTTGAGCGCACCCCGCAGCAAATGCAGTGGCCAGCGCACCTTGAGCAGCCCGCGCACCTCGCCCCGCCACAGCACATAAAGCGCCACCAGCGGCAGTGCAGCCCAGCCGCGCAGCGCAGCGACCTGCATGGCTGGATAGCTTTCCGTCAGCGTCTTGAGGAGCGCGTCCATCACAGAAAAAAAGCCAACCGCCGCCACCATGGCAACAATGCCGCGCAGATTGGCCTGCGCGGTCGTGGAAGTCGTGGGGTGCATGGGTAGAAAGCGACGGGCTACGGAACGGCCGCAAAGTGTAGGGGATGCGAGTCTGCACCGCGTGACAGGCGTTGGCGCATGGTTATGCGCATGCCGCCGCACACCGACGCCGCGAACCGCGCTGCCCTGCCGCCCTGCACGGGCTGCCCAAGCGTGTGGCCTCTGGGTCGATGCGCCCGGCCGACGCATCCATCGCTGGCATGCCTGAAAAGCCCGCCTTCCGGCCTAGCTGCCGTCGCGTGCCGTTTATCCGGGTGGGTCTGCCGCGGCCGAGCCGCCTGGCAGAACCTCCCACGGAAAAAGGGCCAGCAGATGTTGCCAGTCGGCCGTGGGAGCAGATGGCATCGCACCTCCACCTTGGCCCTTACCAGGCGGCCACGGCAGCCCACTGTCCAATCGCATCACAGCACCCGTGATCGGGTGCGACAACGTAAGCTGCCATGCATGCAGCCAAAGCCTCTGTTGGCCCAGTCGCGCCGCCCACCAGCGGTTGAGCGGCCCCTTGCCATGCGTGGCGTCGCCGATGATGGGGTGGGCAATGTGCTTGAGATGGCGGCGGATCTGGTGGCGCCGCCCGGTGGTGGGGATCGCCTCGACCAGTGACACTCGCGTGGTGTCAAACCGGCCGTCGCTGGCCTCGGGCAGCGTGAGCTGTGCCAACCTTCGAAAACTCGAGCGGGCCTCCTGCACGGGCGCATGCTCGGGGGCGTCGTCGGGCTTGAGGGCATAGTCCACCTCGATCGCCTTGGGTGCCCAGCCGCGCACCAGGGCCAGGTAGCGCTTGTGCATGGCCTGGTGCTCAAATGCCTGCGACAGCGCACGCGCCGCATCGCTGTGCAGCGCCATCACCAGGACGCCGCAGGTTCCCTTGTCGAGTCGGTGCACGGGGTACACATGCTGGCCCAGTTGGTCGCGCAGGGTTTGCATCACGAAGCGGGTTTCGCCCGCATCAAGACCTGTGCGGTGCACCAGCCAGCCCGCGGGCTTGTAGACGGCCACCAGGTGCTCGTCGCGCCAGAGGATGTGCAAAGGGTGGTGCATGGCAGGGTGCATGGGTGGGGGCGGCGCAGATTGTGCAGCACACGGCACGGCCCGCGCATGCGCCGTCAAACCCCTGCATGCCAGCATGACAAGCGCTTGGGGTTGCTGCCCATGAAGCGAGGCCCAGACCGCGCCACTTTGTGCCTTCGACCGGCGGGGCGCCCTGGCATCGCCCAGGGCACTGTGTTGGCGCGGGGCGCCCGCCAAGCCACCACCGCCTGACGCGCGACAATCGCGGGACCATGAAACAGACCATCCTCCCATTGCAGCTGCTGTGCGCGCCTGACAAACACGACCCCGCGCCCCTCATCCTGTACCACGGCCGCGGATGCGCCGATGGTTTTGGCGCTGCCCTGGCGGCCTGGATGTTCTATGGCGATAGCGCCGAGTACCTGGGTCTCGACCATGGCGACATCGTCACCATCGACGACCTTCCCGATGTGCGCGGCCGGGCCGTTTATATCCTGGATTTTTCGTTTTCTGCCGACGTGATGGTGGCGCTCGACGAGCGCGCGGCCAAGCTCGTGATGCTGGATCACCACAAGAGCGCAGCCGAAAAGCTCACTGGTTTTGCCTGCCGCTGCGGAGTGGTGCACTTTGATATGAACAAGTCGGGCGCTCGCCTGGCCTGGGAGTTCTTCCAGCCACTCATGCCGGTGCCGCCGCTCTTGCAGTACGTGGAAGACCGCGATATCTGGAAGTGGGAGTTTGCGCAGAGCGCGGGCTTCTTGTCAGCGCTGGACATGGAGCCCCAGTCGTTTGAGCGCTGGCGCGACATTGCCAGCTTCACGCCCGCGCAGTTGGAGCAGTTCATGGCGCGCGGCGCAGCCATGGACGAGAAATTCCGCAAGCTTGCGGCCGACATTGCCGAAGGCGCGCAGCCGCTGGTATTCAATGGCGTGCCGGGGCTGATGGTCAATGCCCCGGGCATGTTCCACAGCCTGGTGGGCGACATCCTCTCGGCCCAAAGCGGCACCTTCGGATTGATGTGGAGCGCAGGCGCCCATGGCGTCAAGGTGGGCCTGCGGGCCCAGCGCAACTTTGACTGCATTGCCCTGGCGGAGAGCATGGGCGGCGGCGGGCACGCCCAGGCCTGTGGCTTCAAGATGAAGGCACAGCGACTGCCCGAACTGCTCGGCGGCACCTTCAACGCCTGACGCTGGCCCCCTAGGAGCCTGTCGGACTTGGAAATCGTCGGCTGCAAATCGACCGCAGCGGTCCATTTTTAACCGCCTTTTTGCCCCATGGCTCGGCTATGGGGCTGCAAATTCGGCAAAAACTGTCCTCGCTGGGGCCGATTTTCGCTTT
>NZ_JBKDRI010000100.1:0-9348 GCF_046341535.1 Acidovorax sp.
GGCTGCAAATCGACCGCAGCGGTCCATTTTTAACCGCCTTTTTGCCCCATAGCTCGGCTATGGGGCTGCAAATTCGGCAAAAACTGTCCTCGCTCTCGCCGATTTTCGCTTTCGACGCTCCAAGTCCGACAGGCTCCTAGCGCCAGTAAGGATTGCGATGGTGGGGGTAGCGGCCGTCGTAACCGTACTCGATCACCGTCACTGGGGGCGTGATGTAGGTGGGCTGCTGATAGATGGGGGCCGGTGGGTAAGTGGAGGTCACCGAGCCGGGCCGACCGTAGACCCCGTAGGTTGCATAAGGATCCGGACGGCTCGAGTAGGTCTGACCTGCAGGCTGAATGCTCAGGGAAATCCATGCGCCGGGGTCTTGTTGGGTGCGCGTGGTGTACTGCCGCCCGGCATACTCGTAAACCACGTCATAACCCACAGTGCGGTTTTCGTAGTAGGTTTCTGTTGTGCAACGCTGCACGTTCTGGTACTGCGGCTGCCCACCTTCAATTTGGTTGCCGAGCACCGCGCCCCCAATCAGGCCAATGGCCGTGGCAGCGGCGCGGCCATTGCCCTTGCCAATGGCGTTACCGGCGGCACCACCAGCAATTGCGCCCATGACCGCGCCGGCCCCACTGGTGCGGTTGCCGCTGTAAACCGTCTCGTTGCCGCACACCTGCTGGGGTATGGCAACCTGCTGCATGACAGGTGTGGCAGAGAGTACGCGACCCTGTTCCTGGGCGCTGGCCAAGCTGGCGATGGATGCCATGGCGGCAACGGCGATGATCGATTTCATGGGAAAACTCCTTTCGGCTTGGAACACAACGCACCAGACCTCGAAAACGTTGATGCCCCGAGGGCTCAATCGGGACCCTTCGATGGTAAATCTTCGTAAACCAGTTCCGATTTTACCGCTGCGGGGCCTTGGCGTCAGCGAAGGTCCTGGCACCAAGACAGCCATTGGTCGGGCACAAATCCCACAGTGATGAGCGTCGGGCATGCCCCGCTCAACTCGACGATGGGGCGCTTGATCACGGTGGGCTGATCGATCATCAGGCGGCACGCGCTCTCCTCGTCAAGCACGGCTGCTTGCGCTGCGCTCGCAAGATTTCGCCATGTGGTTCCGTTGCGATTCAGTAGCTTGGACCACCCGACCGCATGGATCCAGCGAGCGAGCGCGTGTGGCGGCACTCCCTGTTTTCGGAGGTCATGAAAATCGAATGCGAGTGCACTGGAGGTGAACCATGCGCGCGCTTTCTTGACCGTATCGCAGTTGGGAATTCCGTAAATCGTGATGTGGGCGGACGTCATGGGTCGTTGATGCTACAGGGTGTGAGTGCGCGACAATCCTTCGCTGTATGCAAACGAAACATCACACTCTGGACGACTGGCTGCGCCACTGCGAACAACTCCACCCCGTCGGCATCGACATGGGGCTGGAGCGTGTTCGCGAGGTCGCTCGTCGGCTTGATCTGCGCTTTGAGTGCCCCGTGATCACGGTCGCTGGAACCAATGGCAAAGGGTCGACGTGCGCCATGCTGGAGGCGATGGCCTTGCAGGCGGGCTATCGCACGGGTGTCTACACATCCCCCCATTTAGTGCGCTTTGAAGAGCGTTGCCGCGTGCATGGTGAGATCGTAAACGCTTCTGATTTGATAGCAAACTTTGATGCGGTGGAGAGCGCAAGGCTTCAAAATGATCACGAAATCTCGCTGACCTACTTCGAGTTCACCACGCTCGCGATACTCCGTTTAATGAGCCATGCGAAGCTTGATGTTGCCATTTTGGAAGTGGGCCTTGGCGGACGACTGGACGCCACCAACATCATCGATACCGATTGCGCGATCGTGACCAGCATTGACATTGACCATGCTGAGTTCCTCGGGCCCGACAGAGAGAGCATTGGGCGCGAAAAGGCGGGCATCATGCGCACCGGCCGCCCAGCCATCGTGGGCGATCCGATGGCGCCGCAAAGCCTTGTGGATCACGCCGTGGATATCGGAGCGGATCTCTGGCGCTTTGGCCATGACTTTAATTTTTCGGGTGACAAGCAACAATGGAGTTGGGCCGGGCGGGGCAGGCGGTATGCCGGGCTGGCCTATCCGTCGTTGCGGGGAGCGAATCAGCTGATCAACGCATCTGGCGTGCTCGCAGCATTTGAAGCACTGCGTGATCGGCTGCCGGTGACCGCGCAAGCCGTGCGCAACGGCATGGCCATGGTGGAACTGCCTGGCAGGTTTCAGATCGTGCCCGGCCAGCCAACCTTGGTTCTTGACGTCGCCCATAACCCTCACAGCGTTGCAGCGCTCGCGGCGAATCTCGATGCCATGGGTTTTTTCCCAACGACGCACGCCGTGTTCGGGGCCATGTCCGACAAGGATCTTGCGGTCATGCTGGCGAAGATGGGTCCGTTGATCGACCGCTGGTACTTCACCAGTCTGCCGACGTTGCGGGCGGAGTCTGCTGCTGGTCTTGAGCAAAAATGGAATGCGCTACCGATGGCCGCGGGAGGCAGACGGGAAGTCCCGACATCCCTGCATGCAGACCCCATGTCCGCACTGAGCGCCGCGGTCGCCGCAGCAGTCCCGGCTGATAGAATCGTGGTCTTCGGATCCTTCTTCACGGTCGGGGGTGTTCTCGTTAATGGGACACCGCGCCTGCAGGCCAAACATCTGGGCGCTCAAGGTCCGCTCGAGTGATCACTCCATGGTATTTTTCAAGTTTCGGTGGTCTGGCCAAGGTGAGCAAAAGCAGACCGAAAAACCGGTGAAACGACCGCGCGCCCTGTCTCAAGCGGAAAGCGTCGAAGCCATGCGCCGCAGGGCCCGGCATCGACTCATCGGTGCGACGGTTCTCGTCTTGATTGCTGTGGTGGGCTTTCCGCTGTTGTTTGACACCCAGCCCCGTCCTATCCCGGTCAACATTCCGATAGAGATTCCCGACCGCAACAAGGTCGCTCCTCTTGTGGTGCCCGCGCCCCCTGGCGCTTCGATGGGGTCATCGGGCGCAGCGCAGGCTGCTGCTGCCGCATCAGCGACAGCGCTGTCTGGCGCATCGGCGTCCAACGGACATGCAAAGACATCGGCTGTCGCAGGTAACCGAGCAGCCGTCTCTGGCCTGGTGAACGGTGAGGAACTGGTGTCTCCAGCGTCCCAAGCCCCAACACCAAAACCAGCACAGGTGGGCGCTCCGGTGGGGCCCCAAGCCGCTCAAAAACCGGATTCCAAGCCGGCAGACCCCAGACCCGCCGATCCGAAACCTCCTTTGAAGACTGACGAGGCCAGCCGAGCGCGTGCCTTGCTGGAAGGTCGTAGTGCTGAGCCGCCCGCCGCAGCCGAGGAGACGCGTTTCATTATTCAAGTGGGCGCCTTTGCAGAGCCCGAGAAAGCGCGTGAGGTGCGTGCCAAGCTCGAGCGCGCAGGTCTGAAAACCTACGCGCAGGTGGTGGACACCAAGGACGGCAAACGCACGCGGGTGCGTTTGGGGCCTTTCGGCAACCGGGACGAGGCTGACAAGGTGGCTGCGCGCGTCAGGTCGCTCGATCTTCCCGCTTCGGTGCTGACGCTGTAGTCGTCTTCAGGGTCAGTTGGCCGAACACCATGACGGGGTTGGATTGGATCTTCACAGGGTTGCTGCTTGCATCCATTTGCATTGGCGCGTGGCGAGGCCTGGTGTTTGAAGTTCTTTCCGTGGCAGGCTGGGTGACGGCGTTTTTCGTGGCGCATTGGTTCGCGGCCGATACGGCTGCCGCACTACCCATGGGTGAAGCGAGCGATACGCTGCGTTATGCCGCGGGTTTTGTTCTGCTATTTGTCGCGACAGTCTTCGGTTGCGGGCTCATCGCATGGTTTTCGAAAAAGTTGATCGAGGCGGTGGGTCTGCGGCCGGCGGACCGGATGCTCGGCGCTGCTTTCGGTTTGGTCCGGGGGCTGGTTCTTTTGCTGGTGGCGGCATGTGTCGCGGGCTTGACACCGCTGGGCGATGCCCCGTGGTGGCAGGAGTCAAGTGCCAAGCCATGGCTGGGTGACGCGCTGCGCGGCCTCAAGCCTGTGCTGCCCGAGGAGTTCGCAAGGCATTTGCCTGCTTGAGAAATCTTGCGGGGTGGCAGCCATACGCTGTTGCCTCGCAGTGACCGCGGGACTGATCCCGCAAATGGATGGAATCAAACTATGTGTGGAATCGTCGGCGTGGTAAGTCCTGCGCCAGTCAATCAGCTGATCTACGACGCACTGCTGCTTTTGCAACATCGGGGCCAGGACGCGGCAGGGATCGTGACGCAGCAAGGTCGCAAGTTCTTCATGCACAAGGCCAAGGGCATGGTGCGGGATGTCTTTCGCACGCGCAACATGCGCGCGTTGCCCGGCAATGTCGGTTTGGGCCAAGTGCGTTATCCCACGGCGGGCAATGCGTTCAGCGAAGAAGAAGCGCAGCCGTTTTATGTCAACGCGCCGTTCGGCATCGTCCTGGTGCATAACGGCAATCTGACCAATGCCCGTGAGCTGCGTACGGAGCTTTTTCAGACAGATCATCGCCACACCAATACCGAAAGCGATTCGGAAGTTCTGCTGAACGTTTTCGCGCATGAGCTGGAGCGTTCGACGCGCGGAGTGGCGCTCCGGCCCGAGGATGTTTTCAAGGCCGTGAGCGCGGTACACCAGCGTGTCAAAGGTTCTTATGCTGTGATCGCCCTGATTGCCGGGCATGGTCTGCTGGCATTCCGTGACCCGCACGGCATTCGGCCTTTGGCCATGGGGCGCAGTCAAGATGGGACTGTGATGGTGGGAAGCGAATCGGTCGCGCTGGAGGGGACCTCCCATGTGTTCGAGCGCAACATCGAGCCCGGCGAGGCCGTTTTTGTGACGCTGGACGGCAAGGTGCGCGCACAGCAATGCGCCCAAAAGCCCCAGCTCAACCCGTGCATTTTCGAGTTTGTGTACCTGGCCCGTCCCGACTCGGTCCTCGATGGTATCTCGGTGTACCAGGCGCGCCTCAATCTGGGTGAGGCCCTGGCCAAGCGGGTGGTATCCACGGTGCCGCCGAGCGAAATCGACGTCATCATTCCGATTCCCGAGTCCAGCCGGCCGAGTGCAACGCAACTCGCGCATCTGCTGGGTATTCCCTACCGCGAGGGTTTCGTCAAAAACCGCTACGTGGGCCGCACCTTCATCATGCCGGGGCAGGGCGTTCGCAAGAAATCAGTGCGCCAAAAGCTCAATGTCATTGGCAGCGAGTTCAAGGGGCGCAATGTGCTTTTGGTCGACGACTCCATCGTGCGCGGCACGACCAGCCGGGAAATCGTCCAGATGGCACGCGATGCCGGTGCCCGCAAGGTGTACCTGGCCAGCGCGGCGCCGCCAGTGCGCTATCCGAACGTGTATGGGATTGATATGCCCACCAGCAGTGAGCTGGTAGCCTATGGTCGCACCGTCGAAGAAATTCGTCAGGCCATTGGCTGCGACGCGCTCATCTACCAGGATGTGGATGGCATGAAGCGGGCGGTCGGGTCGCTCAATGCCGCGATCTCTGGCTTTGATGCGTCGTGTTTTGACGGCGTGTATGTCACGGGCGATGTGACGGCCGAGGGCATTGCGCTCCTGAATGAAGGGCGTGGCGGAACGGAGGAAGGTGAAGAGGATACTTCGCGCCTCGCGCTGCCCAACGCAAACACTGCCTAGCCCGATTCCGAGGGCTTTCAGTGTTGATTCGCGCCACAGTCACCTGCTTCGGTGCGTCTGGCCTGGGATCAATGGTTTCAATTTGCGCCTCAAGACTCTGAGAGTGAGCGCGCAAACGCACGGTGAATCTTATGACTGATCAAAACCCATCGAAATCGGGTCGTGTACGCACCCGTTTTGCCCCTTCGCCCACGGGTTTCATCCACCTGGGCAATATCCGCTCTGCGCTGTATCCCTGGGCCTTTGCACGGGCGACCGGTGGTGACTTCATCCTTCGCATCGAGGACACCGATCTCGAGCGGTCCAGCCAGGCTGCTGTCGACGTAATTCTGGAGGCAATGTCCTGGCTGGGCATGGAGCCCGATGAGGGACCTTTTTATCAGATGCAGCGGATGGCGCGCTACAAGGAGGTGCTGGCACAGCTTCAGGCGGCAGGACATGTCTACCCCTGCTACATGAGCGTCGGCGAACTGGACGCGTTGCGCGAGCGGCAAATGGCGGCCAAGGAGAAGCCTCGCTATGACGGCACTTGGAGGCCTGAGGCTGGCAAGCAGCTGCCTGCGGTGCCAGAAGGTGTGCAGCCAGTCTTGCGGTTCAAGAATCCACGCGGTGGCGTGGTGGCGTGGGACGACAAGGTCAAGGGGTGCATCGAGATCAGCAATGATGAGCTCGATGACCTGGTGATTGCGCGACCTGACGGCACGCCAACCTATAACTTCTGCGTGGTGGTCGACGATGTGGACATGGCCATCACGCATGTGATTCGGGGCGATGACCATGTGAACAACACGCCGCGCCAGATCAATATCTTTCGAGCGCTTGGCAAGGAGCCGCCCATCTATGCACACTTGCCCACGGTGCTGAACGAGCAGGGCGAAAAGATGAGCAAGCGCAATGGCGCCAAACCCGTTACCCAGTATCGGGACGAGGGGTATCTCGCGGACGCGATGCTCAATTACCTGGCAAGGCTTGGCTGGAGCCACGGCGATGACGAGATATTCAGCCGGGAGCAATTTCTGCAGTGGTTCAATCTGGACCACCTGGGCCGAAGCGCGGCGCAGTTTGACGAGGCCAAGCTTCGTTGGGTGAACGCGCAGCACTTGAAAGCGACGGCGGACGAGGCGTTGGCCGCGCTGGTTGCACCCCAATTGCTACGGCGAGGGGTGGCTCAGGAGGAAATTGACGATGGACGGCTGGGGCGCATCTGCGCGCTGTTCAAGGACCGCTGCGACACCACGGTTGATCTGGCGCAGTGGGCCTATGTCTTTTATGGCGATGTCCATGCCGATCCAGCCGAGCAAGCCCAGCACGTCACGCCGGCTATCGTCCCGGCGCTCGGTTCGCTGGCTGAGGCCCTGTCAAGTTGCGACTGGGATAAGGCCTCGATCGCTGCAGCGTTCAAGCAGGTGCTGACGGCCCATGGCCTCAAGATGCCCCAGCTTGCGATGCCGACGCGTGTCCTTGCAGCGGGGACTGCACACACCCCCTCGGTCGATGCCGTTTTGGAGTTGATAGGTCGCGAAAAAGTGGCGGCCCGTTTGCGAAAGCGCTGAAAATCTGTCTATAATTCAAGGCTGAACTGATGGCTGCTAGCACAGCGTAATCGTTGGTTTTTAGTGGGGGTATAGCTCAGCTGGGAGAGCGCTTGCATGGCATGCAAGAGGTCATCGGTTCGATCCCGTTTACCTCCACCACAGTGTTAGAGAAGTCAGTTCGGTTCGTTCCAAGGTTTTGACCCCATCGTCTAGAGGCCTAGGACATCACCCTTTCACGGTGAGTACCGGGGTTCGAATCCCCGTGGGGTCGCCAAGTTGTAGCGCTTGGCTTGTGTTGAAGCAATACAAGCAAAAGCTGCCTGCCAGGAGTGGTAGTTCAGTTGGTTAGAATACCGGCCTGTCACGCCGGGGGTCGCGGGTTCGAGTCCCGTCCGCTCCGCCAAAATGGAAAAAGCCTTGTAAGTCAACGACTTACAAGGCTTTTGTCTTTTTGGGTAGTAGCAAATTTGGTAGCAATTCAATGCTCAATTTGCCGATTTACCTCCTTGGTAGCTCCTACTACCTGCATACACGCATCAACGGTCAACAGTTCAAGCGGTCGCTACGCACCAGCTACAAGCGTGAAGCTATTGCTCCGGCCCCAAGAAGTCTTAACCTGCTGCATACTTGACGCGAGGGTCTTGGAAGTAGCTCATGACCCGCTCGGGTGATTTCTCCAGCATGGTCATGTGCTCGTTGGCTGCTTCGCGGAGTTTGGTCTTGGTTCGCACCGGAACGCGCTTGCCCATGGCTTGCTTGAGGTCTGCGTTGAGCCTCTCCTCTGGGTTGAGTTCGGGCGAATAGCTCGGCAGGTAAAACACTTCGATTTGCTCTGCGTGGTCTGCCAGCCATGCCTTGACCGGCTTGCTGTGGTGGACCCGCAGGTTGTCCAGGATGAGGAAGACCTTGCGGCCCGCGTCCTTGACCAGCGACTGCATGAACTCGATGAGTTTGTCGGCGTTGAAGGCCTCGTCGATGATCATCCAGCGCGCTTTGCCGCGGTTGGTGACGGTGGCAATCATGGAGAGCTTTTGGCGATTGCTGCCCACCGTGAAGGCCACAGGCGTTTGGCCGGCTGGGGCGTAACTTCTGCCTCGCACATCGGTGTTCACCAGCGCGGTTTCGTCCCCCCAGTGAATCTCGCCGCCCTCGGCCTTGGCCCGCTCCTCAATGGCCGGGTACTGCTCATCGAGCCAGGCCTTGACCGCCTCAGGCCGCTGCTCGTAGGCCCGCTTGAGTGGCTTTTGCGGCGTGAACCCCCAGCGCGCAAGGTACTTGCCCACCGTGCGCACGCCCAGATTGAGCCCACACTCTTGCTCAATCAGCTGCATCACGGCCGCTCGGCTCCACAAGAAGAAATCCATCTTCAATTGCTCCGGGCGCTTGTCGCAGATGATCCTCTGAATGCGGCTCTCCTGCTCGGGCGTGAGCAACCTCGCATCACCCTTGCTGCGCCCGCGTGCAGCAGGCTTGACCGCCGCCCAGCCACCGCTCTCAAACTGATCAATCGTGCGCCGAACCGCCGGGTAGCTCAGCCCCGTCATCTGCACCACCTGCATGATCTTGATGCCTTGCTTGTGCAGCCTCACAACCTGCTTGCGCCTCTCGTGCAGCTCGCCCAGCGTCTGGTATCTCGCGTCTTCTTTGTCCATGAACTCTCTGATGCCAAAAACCCAGGAAAGTTCAATTTTTATGGGGCCGGATCAATATTATTCGGGCAGTGTCTCTACTCAATGACCTGACCATGAACAAAAAAGACCTGCCTGCAAAGTACGAACTCGACATGGCGCGGGGGATTCTTAAAGCTGATGGAAGTGAAGATCACACCCGCCTAATGCAAGCTATGGAGGCCATGAAGGCATTGCACACAGGGCAAGCAGTACAACCCCCAGCCATTGCACCCAAAGAGCCAGCAGACGACCCCACAGCCCTCAAATTGGGGGAGCTTTTGGAAAAAATGCTCCTGTTACGCAGCAAGCTCAAACCTGCAACGGTTACCGCGTACAAAAATCCTGAATCCGTGACCCCAATCCCCCGGGTTCCGTAATCGCACAGAAACCGGGCAGAGAAACCCCGATATTCACCCCCAGTCCGGCCATTTCAACGCAACAAACCCGACCGGCACCCCAGATATACGCTCATCATGCCCT
>NZ_JBKDRI010000101.1:0-4149 GCF_046341535.1 Acidovorax sp.
CGCGCGGGGCAGCCACAGGTTGAGCGGCAAGCCCAGCAGCAGGTGCAGCCCCGCCCAGCCGATACAGGCGCCGCGCCAGCCCCAGTGCGACTCCATCCAGGCCGACAAAGGCCAGCCCACCGTGCTGGCAAAGCCCGCCACGAGCGTGATGCCCGTGATGGCACCGCGCGAGTTGTGGCCGTACAGCCGCACCAGCGCGGCAAACGCCGCCTCATACAGGCCACACCCCATCGCTACGCCCAGCAGCATCCACGCCGCAAACAGCCCCACCGGCCCTTGCGCCAGGGCCATGCCCGCCAGTGCTGCGGCAAAGACCATGCTGGCACCGACCAGCACCGGTCGTCCGCCATGCAGGTCAATGGCGCGCCCGGCCAGCGGCGCCAGCAGGGCCGACACGATCAGGGCCACCGAGAATGCTGCAAACACGGTGGCCGATGAAACGCCCAGGTCGCGCGCCATGGGTTCGGCCAGCATGGCGGGCAGGTAGTACGACGATGCCCAGGCCAGTGTCTGAGCCGTGCCCAGGCGCGCCACCATCCAGCCCTGGGGCACCGCGGGGGGCGTGGCCGTGTGGTTCATGGTGACTTGGCCGTGCCGGGTGCGCGGTGGCGGGCTGGCTCAGTCAACGCGCTGGCCCTGGGCGTTGACCACCGTCTGGCCGTCTTCTTTGGTGAAAGCGCCTTGCTGCGGCGCGGGCAGGATGTCCAGCACCCGCTCCGACGGCCGGCACAGCCGCGTGCCCAGCGGCGTCACCACCAAGGGCCGGTTGATGAGGATGGGGTGCGCCAGCATCGCGTCGATGAGCTGTTCGTCGGTTGTGCCTGGGGCATCCAGCCCCAGCTCGGTGAAGGCCGCTTCCTTGCGGCGCACGACCTCGATGACTGGCTGACCGGTGGCGGCAATCAGGGCCTGCAGCGTCGCGCGGTCGGGCGGGGATTTCAGGTAGTCGATGACCCGTGGTTCAACGCCGCTGTTGCGGATCATGGCCAGCGTGTTGCGGGAGGTGCCGCACTGTGGGTTGTGATAAATCGTGATGTCGGTCATGGTGTTTCAAGAGGCGATGCCAGTTACGCTGGCGATGGTGGTGCAGGCGATGCAAGTCTGCCACCGCAGGTGCGCGCTGGTGCCTGCGCCGAGGGCCACCCGTGCACCTGGCCCAAGGCGGCCAGCAGTTGCTGGCCTGCATCTTCCAGGCGGTGGTCGTTACACACCTCAATGTGTGCCAGCCCAGGCGGCAGCGCAAAGTCCAAAGCGCGCTGCACCCGCGCCTGCACTTCGCCGGGGGTTTCCCGGCCCCGCGCCAGGAGGCGCTGGCGCAATACCGCTGCGCTGGCGGTAATGTGCACGGGCAACAACGCCGGAAACGCCGCCAGTGCCTGGGGCAGGTGCGCGCGCGAGCCATTGACCAGCACCCAGCAGCCGTTGGCCAGCGGTGCCAGTTGCGCAGTGCGTATGCCATAGCCCAGGCCATTGGCTTGCCAGTGCAGCGCAAAGGCACCGGCTTCGCGCAAGGCGGCAAACGAGGTCGCGCAGACGCTCTCGTGCAGCTCGGTACCGGGCGCGGCGCTGGTGGCCGGTGGCCTGCTCACGGTGCGCTGCGCCCAATGCAGCGGAAAGTGGTCAGGCAGATGGGTCCGCAGCCACGCCAGCAAGCTGTCCTTGCCGGCGCCCGAGGGGCCCATCACGTACACCAGGCGTGCCGTCACGGGCCCATCTCCGCATGGTCGAGAAGCACAAAGTCTGCACCCGGGGCGGGCTCTGCAAAGATCGCCAGGCTGTTGAACCGCAGCGCAGGCAGATCAGAAAAGAACTGCTGTGCGGCGTCCAGCACCAGGTCAGCCGTGCGGGTGTCTACCTGGCGCAGATCCCCCGTGATCGACATATGAAAACGGAACTCTTCCAGCACAAAGGGGTAGCCCCACAGCGTGAGCAGCTCATCCTGCCGGGGCGTCAGCCCCGCAGCGCGTCGCCGCGCCAGCTCGGCTGATCCCAGCGGCGCAGCCAGCGGTTGCAGTTGTGTCACGCACGCCGCTGCCGCCGCCTGCACCTGTGCGTTGGCCGCGTGGGATGGCATGGGCACCAGCGCGAGAAAGTCGTCCATGCGCTCAACCTGCATGGGCGGCAGCGTAAAACTTTGAAGGCCGCTGGCCAGCGCCTGCACAGCCTGGTGAAGGTCCATCCAGCTCACGCCCGGGGCCAGGGCAAAGGGGGCTTTGAGCGTGCCGTGCCACCCATAGCGGCGCGGCGCAGCCGTAAGCCGCTTGAGGTCGGCGGGCGCAACGCCATGGATGTCCAGTTGCGGCAGCGCTTGCAGCTGCGCGGCGCAGCGCCCCAGCCAATGACTGCCTGCCAGCCAACCCAGCGTGCCCGGACTGGGCGCGTAGTACACCGCATAGCGGTGGGCGGGTGCGGGCGTGTTCGGGGGGCTGGTTTCAGCGTTCATGGTGGTCAATCGTGAGTTTCACGCGGTCGCCTGCAAACCAGGCGCGGGCCCATTCGATGGGGGTGCCGCTGGCGTCCACATTCAGGCTCTCCACCTGCAGCACGGGCCGCGCGGCGGGCTGGTGCAATTGCTGGGCCACGTCGTTTGTGGGCATCTCGGCGGTGATACGGCTCTCGCGCCGGGTGTAGTCAGCCACCCCGTGGGCCGCAAAGCCCGCGGTGATGGAACCGGTCTCGCGCACCACCTGTGCCAGGTTGGTAAATCGCGGCAGTGGAAAGTAACGCTCGCTCAGGTGCAGGGGCTGGCCCTCGACCTCGCCCATCACGCGCAGCGCCAGCAGCGGACTGCGCGCGGGCACCTGCAGCGCGCGGGCCAGTGCGGCGGTGGCACGCACGGTGTCCTCGGTCAGCACCACCAGGCTGCCGCGCAAGCCGGCCTGCGCCAGGCCCTGCTGGTGACGCGTGCGCTTGCCAAGCGCCAGGTCGACCGCGAAGTCTTCCACATAGGTGCCGCTGCCCTGCGTGATGCGCACCAGCCCCTGGCTGCACAGGCTTGCCAGCGACCGGCGGATCGTGTGCCGGTTGACGCCGAACTGCTCGGCCAGGGCGTGCTCCGAAGGCAGTCGCTCGCCCGGGGCGTAGGTGCCGCTGCCGATGGCCTCGGCCAGCTCGGTGGCAATGCGTGTCCAGAAGCTGTCGCGAGCCGGGCGCTGCGATGGTGATGGGGCAGGTTGTAGCGAAGATGAGGCAATTGGGTTGGCTGTCATGAAACGTACATGCGCGATCTTTAAGCTCGCGCCAGTTGTTCAATTTGTCTATACAACTTTCAGGGTACCACTTTCATGTTTCAAGCCTTTGACAACCCGGGACCCGGCAGGCCGCTGGACCGCGCGCAGTGGATGGCGCTGCTGGCCCGGGCTCCGATCGGCCTGCTCGAGACTGCACTGCAGGACGATGCCAGCCGCCCCGCCCGCTGGCTGCGCGCCCCCGAGACGGGCCTGATGATGGTGCAGGGCCGTGCGGGCGGCACCGGTGAGCGCTTCAACCTGGGCGAAGTCACCGTGACCCGATGCGCCCTGCGCGTGCAGACACCCTCACAGGCCGACGATGCCACCGTGGGCGTGGCATATGTGCTGGGCCGCTCGCACCGCCATGTCCAGCTGGCTGCGCTGGCCGATGCGTTGCTGCAAGACCCTGCCCGCCAGCCGGCGCTGCAGGTGCAGCTGCTGGAGCCCATTCGTAGCCACCTGCGCCGTTCGCAGGCGATCCGCCAGGCCCGGGCCGCGAGTACCAAGGTGGACTTCTTCACCGTAGCCCGCGAAAGCGGCGCCGATACCGACGAGGACGACGAATGAACATCACCACGCTCGCTTCTCTGGGGCCGGGCTTCTCCAACGAGGCCTTCGGCAGTCAGGCGGTGTTCCGCGCTGTCTTGCAGGCGCTGTCCCACCCTGGCCGCCCCGTGGCCGTGTCGCACGATGCAGACACCCCTGCGGCCGGACATGCGGCGTCGGCCGCGGTGTTGCTGGCCCTGCTCGACAGCGACTGCACCCTCTGGCTGTCGCCCCGCCTCGCTGCCAGCGATGCGGCCGCATGGCTGCGCTTTCACACCGGCTGCACACTGGTCGCCGACCCTGGCGACGCCCGCTTTGTGTGGGTGGGCGATGGCGACGCCTTGCCCCAGCTCAGCAGTCTGGCCCAAGGCAC
>NZ_JBKDRI010000102.1:0-47923 GCF_046341535.1 Acidovorax sp.
TGCCGCTGGGGTGGCTGGACATGGGCGGTTCTCCTCGATGGTGGAAGGGCTGCATGCCCTACCATTGAGGCATGCACCAACACCTTACGGGATCGCCGCGGATGGCGGGGTTGTCGCTCCGCGCAGCGGCTTCGTCCAACACGATGGGGGACGCAAAGCATGAGAAAGGCGCTGTGGGGGGCGGCCGCTGGCGCTGCCGTGGCAGTAGCGGCTGCGGGGGGCTGGTGGGTCTGGAGCCAGGCGAGGGAGGGCTCCTCGCTGGTCGCTGAGGCGGCGGGGCCAGACGCCAGTGCCCAGGCTGCGTTGCCCGCTGGGGCCGAGGCGCGCGCCCTGGGCCCGTTGCGGGAGGTGCTGGCCAACTACCGCAAGATCATCGTGCTGCTGGCCAACGAAGCGCAGATGGGAGCCGCCGAGAAGGCTGCGGCGAACCAGGCGGGCATGGCGCTGTTCCATGCCAACATCGCCAAGTCCAAGGAATTGGTCGCGTTGCTGGAAGAGGGGCCGCTGGCGGAGCCCCGGGCGCGCCTGCAGGTGCTGCCCGCGCTGCTCGACTATGTGGAAAGCGACCCCGCGTTATTCGATGCCGATCGACTCGCGTTCCGCGAGGTGTTGCGCCAGTGGCAGGCCCTGATGGCCCGCGATGGCTCGCTGCCTGCCATCAAGCTGCACAGGCGCATGGGTGAAGACCTGGATGCCCTCGCAGAGATCGAGCGCAACTACGAAAAAGAACTCCGCGAGGTCTTCGGCCGTTTTGACAGCCGTGGCATCACCCTGAAGCGCGAACGCTGGGATGACTATGTGGCCCAGTTGCAGCGCCTGTACTCGCGCGAGGCCATTTTGCGCGACCACGGCGTGGTGCTTGCGTACCCCGAGCCACCCGTGACCGACAAGGGCAAAGGCAAGGCCAAGGACACCACCGATGGCGCCGAGATCAATGGCCGCGAGTTGCCGCCCAAGACGGTGGTGCTGACGTTCGATGACGGTCCGCACGGCACCTATACGCCGGAGATTGCAGCCATCCTCCAGCAGTACAGCGTGCCCGCAGTGTTCTTTCAGGTGGGCAGCAACCTGGGCACGGTGGGCGCTGATGGCAAGCCGCGCCTGACCCCCCGGGCCGATGTGAGCAAGCAGCTACTGGCGGCTGGTCATGTGCTGGCCAACCACAGCCTCACGCATGCGCAGCTGTCCAAGCGCAGCGGCTACGCGTTGCGCGACGAGATCCTCGTGACCGACAAGCTGCTCACCTCGGTGGACCAGCGCCGCTCTGCGCTGTTTCGCTTTCCGTACGGCGCGCGCAACGCCGAGGGCATGGACATCCTGAGCGCTGCGCACCTGCGCTCCGTGATGTGGAACGTGGACTCGCTCGACTGGGCCGACCCAGTGCCCGCGTCCATTGCGCAGCGCGTGCTCTCCACGGTCGACAAAGAAGGCCGAGGCATCATCCTGTTTCACGATATCCATGAGCGCACCGTGAAGGCGCTGCCGGGCATTCTGGCCAAGCTCGTGGCCGATGGCTACCAGTTCGCCACCTGGGATGGCAAGGCCTTCGTCGTTCCCAAGGGCGGCCCTTCGTCCAGCGCCGCCGCCGGTGCCTCAACAGCGGCCACGGCAGGCAACTACGGCCAGTCGTGGGCGATTGTGGTGGGCATTGACGACTATGCCCGCTGGCCACGCCTGCAATACGCGGTGCGCGATGCGCGCTCGGTGCGCGAGGCGCTGATTCAGAAGTTCGGCTTTGCGCCAGAGCGCATCGTGACGCTGGAGAACAAGGACGCCACACGCGCCAACATCCTGGCCGCTTTCCACGACAAGCTGGCCCACAGCGGTATGCACAAGAACGACCGGCTGTTCGTTTTTTTTGCCGGGCACGGTGCCACCCGCAAGCTCACCTCGGGGCGTGACCTGGGCTACATCATTCCGGTGGATTCCGACCCACAGCAGTTCGCGACCGATGCCATCCCCATGAGCGAGCTGCAAAACATTGCCGAAAGCGTGACGGCCAAGCACACGCTGTTTGTGATGGATGCCTGCTACAGCGGCCTGGGTCTCACGCGCGGAGGCGGCAACGCCAACTTCCTGCGCGACAACTTCAGGCGCGTGGGGCGGCAGATGCTCACGGCGGGAGGTGCCGACCAGCTGGTGGCCGATGGCGGGCCCAACGGGCACTCGGTGTTTACCTGGGCGCTGCTTCAGGGCCTGGGCGGCAAGGGCGATTTGAATGGCGACGGCATCATCACCGCCACCGAACTGGCGGCCTATGTGGCCCCTGCCGTGGCATCGGCGTCCAGCCAGACGCCTGCATTCGGCAGCCTGCCAGGCTCGGAGGGCGGCGACTTTGTGTTTGAACTGCCCACGGACACCGAATTCTTGAGCGCGCAAAGCACCCAGCTGGGCAGTGAGGCGATTGCCATGAACACGAAGCTGGATGCCAGCAAGCCCGCATGGCTGCCAGGGCCGCAGGTGGCCAGCTCGGGTAGCTCGGGGCCGCTGCCCAAGGTCGTGGCGCCAGTGATCGTCAAGGACCTGCAGGGGAACGACCAGAAGATCACCCCCCCGCAGGCCGTGACACTGTCCAACCGCCAGCTGGCGCAGCGTGCCAACGACCGGGGCCTGCAGCTCTATCGCGAGAAGCAGTACGAGCAAGCGGAAGCCCAGTTCACTGAAGCCTTGAAGCTGCGGCCCGACTTTGCCCTGGCCGCCAACAACCTGGGTTTCATCTACTACCGGCAGGACAAATACGTGGAGGCTGCGCGCTGGTTTGACAATGCCATCCGCATGGACCCTTCGCGCGCGGTTGCCTACCTGAACCTGGGTGATGCCTTGGAGAAGTCGGGCGCAGCCGAGCGCGCGCGCAAGGCCTATGCCACCTATCTGGAGCTGGCGCCCAAAAGCCCGGGTTCCGACAAGCTGCGGGAGAAGTGGGGCCTGTAACGTTCAGCAAGCGTGCGCGGGCCGCGCAGCCCGCTGTGCGCTTGCGCTGTGCAGTGACGCCTCCATCGTGCCCATGCCTTCACGTTCGTCCCTACCCCACTCGACTGTGGTATGGATCCATCCCCAGGCGCCCGCCAAGCCGCCAGTGGGCGCGCCTTGCAACGGCTGCGGCCTGTGTTGTCTGGCGGAGCCCTGTCCGCTGGGGGTGTGGGTATCGCGGCGTCGCACCGGGGCCTGTGTGGCCTTGCAGTGGAGTGACGCCGGAAATCGCTACCTGTGCGGCATGGTCGTCGATCCGGCGCGCCAGACCGGTTGGACGCATCCGTGGGCAGTACGGGCCGTTGCGGCCCTGGCGCGCCGCTGGATTGCGTCGGGCGTCGGCTGCGATGCAGACGTGACGGCCGAGGCGGTCGCGGCCCGTGACACGCAGCGTGATCGCGCATCCTGATGCGCTATCAAAAAAATAGCTTGTAAGACAATAGCATCGTGCGCGACAGGGGTTTTTTGATCTGAAAACGGTGCCTGCTGCACCGTGCGCGCGGTGCGCGGCTGACATCGGCCTGCAAGACCCGGGGCCAGCCCGCGCCCGTGCCCGCGCAGACCGTGGGGCGTTATGCAGAGGTGCCCGGGCCCTGCAGCCGGCTTTGCAGCACAGCGCCCGCCACTTCCGCAAAACCAGCGCCGCGCTCGCTGCGCGCCACGTAGCGTGGCAGGTGCGTGAGCTGCGGCACAAAGCGTGCGATGTTGGCCACGCCCACGCTGTGGGCAAAGTGCTGGAACATCACCTGGTCGTTGCCCGAGTCGCCCACGAATACCCAGCGGTCCAGCTCCTGGGTCAGATCGCGGCCCCAGAGTTCGCGCACGATCCAGTTCGCTCCCTGCCATTTGTTGAAATCGCCAAAGCAGCCGTGGATGTGGATGCTGCTCACCGCGGTGTGCATGCCCGCGCGCTGCAGCACGGCCAGCACCTGCGCCACCGTCTCGGGCGTGTGCCGGGCGAACTCGGCGTAGTCGAATGCGATGTCGGTTTCGCGGCCAGCGCTGTCGCGGCTCAATGCCACGCCCGGGACTTGCGCCGCCACCAGGGCGGCGATGTCGCGCATGCGAAGCTGGTGGGCGCTGCGTGTGGCGGCATCCTGCTGGTAGCGTTTGACCACCGGCTGCCCAGGGTGCGGGTTGCGCGCAAATGCCACCGCCCCGTTCTCGGCCACCATGGCATCCACGGGCCATGCCGCGTTGCGGCCCGGGGTCATGAAGGGCTCGCACCAGCCAATTGGTCGTCCGGTGATGGGGATGACCATCAGGCCTGCCGCCTTCAGGTCGGCCAGAGCCTGCAGCGCTTCGGGGGTGATGGCGCCCTCGGTGGTCAGGGTGTCATCAATGTCCGTGAACACGCCCACCAGCGCGCGGCGGGCTTGCAGCGGCCAGTGGGTCAGGGGCTGCATGCGGGCTCAACCGGCCTTTTGCAGGGACAGCCCGGCATGCTCGCGCAGCGGGTGGAAATGGATCTTCGGAAACCGCTCCTGCGCCAGCCGCACGTCATACGGCGATGTGCACAGATAGGCCAGCGTGTCCGCCGCATCGTGCGCCAGGCGCAGCGGGTAGGCGTCGGTGAAGGCGCGCAGGTCTGCGGGCGTGTCGGCCGTGATCCAGCGCGCGCCGGTGTACTGGCAACCCTCCAGGCGCACATCGGCGTCGTACTCGGCCTTCAGGCGGTGCTGCACCACTTCAAACTGCAACTGACCCACAGCGCCCAGCAGCATGTTGCCACCCGCGTCGGGCTTGAACACCTGGATGGCGCCTTCTTCGCCCAGCTGGGCCAGGCCTTGCTGGAGCTGCTTGGTGCGCAGCGGGTTTTTGAGCACCACGGTCATGAACATTTCGGGCGCGAAAAACGGCAGGCCGGTGAACTGCAGGTTGGCGCCATCCGTGATGGTGTCGCCCAGCTGAACGCCGCCGTGCGTGGTAAAGCCGATGATGTCGCCCGCGTAGGCTTCCTCGACGGCCTCGCGCCGCTGCGACATGAACGTGACCACCGAGGTGGGGCGCAGTTCTTTGCCGGTGCGCTGCACCTTGAGCTTCATGCCCGGTGTGTACTTGCCCGACGCCACGCGCACAAACGCGATGCGATCGCGGTGGTTGGCGTCCATGTTGGCCTGTACCTTGAACACCACGCCCGAAAAACCGTCGTCGTCGGGCTGGATGGTCTTGACCACCGGCTGCTTGTTGACTTCGAGCGTGCTCACGCGCGGGCCGGGGGGCGGAGCCATGTCCACCAGGGCATCAAGCACCTCCATCACCCCGAAGTTGTTCACGCCGGAGCCAAAGAACACCGGGGTCAGCTTGCCCGCCAAAAAGGCCTCGTGGTCCCACGCGGGTGAGGCGCCCACGGCCAGCTCCATGCTCTCCAGGGCCGCGTCGAACTCGGCACCAAACCGGGCGCGCAAGGTGTCCACGTCGGTCAACGGGATGGCTTCAAAGTCCTCGGGGCGGCGCTCGCTGCCGGATTCGAACACCGTCATGGTCTGCGTGCGCAGGTTGATGATGCCGCCAAAGCGCTTGCCCTGGCCCACGGGCCAGGTCATGGGGCAGCAGGGCATGCCCAGCTCGCGCTCGACTTCGTCCATGATGTCCAGCGGGTCACGCACCTCGCGGTCCATCTTGTTCACGAAGGTGATGATGGGCGTATCGCGCTGGCGGCATACCTCGATCAGGCGGCGGGTCTGCGCTTCCACGCCGTTGGCCGCGTCGATCACCATCAGGGCGGAATCGACGGCGGTGAGCACGCGGTAGGTGTCTTCGGAAAAGTCTTTGTGGCCCGGCGTATCGAGCAGGTTGATGACGTGCTCGCGGTACAGCATTTGCATGACCGATGACGCCACCGAAATACCGCGCTGCTTTTCGATCTCCATCCAGTCGGACGTCGCGTGGCGGCTGGCCTTGCGGCCCTTGACGGCGCCCGCAATCTGGATCGCGCCCGAAAACAGCAGGAGCTTTTCCGTCAGCGTGGTTTTACCGGCGTCGGGGTGCGAGATGATGGCAAACGTGCGGCGGCGGCGGGTTTCGTCATGGAACGGAGCAGACATGCGGGCGGGGGGCCAGGCGAGGGTGCGTGGCGCAGTAAGTGGCAAAAAACGGACGATTATCCCGCGCCCTGCGGCCGGGGCGGCGAGGCCGCGTCAGGGCGCTGCCTCTGGCCGCATCGATGTGCTTCGCCGTGGGCGTGACGGCAAGAAGCCCAAGCCCGTGCGGGCCTGGCCTGGTTGTCATAAAATCCGAGCATCCGAGGAGCGTTGCAGCGTCCCCAGCACACAGCGGGGCGTGAGGCTCGGAGTCATCTCGCAACGACGCTCATCCACTTTTCGTGGGGTGAGCTGTGTCATTTCACTTGCGCGATCAGTGGTTTTTTCAAACTCGCTTTGGAGCAAACCAGCATGAACGCCCGCGTCAACGCCCCCGTCAACACCGATTGCATCATTGCCGACATCGGCCTGGCCGAATGGGGCCGCAAAGAAATCAAGATCGCTGAAACCGAGATGCCCGGCCTGATGGCCATTCGCGAAGAGTTCGCCAAGGCGCAGCCCTTGAAGGGCGCGCGCATCACGGGCTCGCTGCACATGACCATCCAGACGGCCGTGCTGATTGAAACGCTGCAGGCCCTTGGGGCGCAGGTGCGCTGGGCCTCGTGCAACATCTTCTCCACACAGGACCATGCCGCCGCCGCCATCGCCGCCGCTGGCACCCCTGTGTTTGCCATCAAGGGCGAAACCCTGGCCGACTACTGGGACTACACCCACCGCATCTTCGACTTTGGCGCGGGCGTCCCAGGCGCAGCGGCCGGTACGCCGGGCACCGAGGCCGAAGGCCCGAACATGATCCTGGACGACGGCGGCGACGCCACGCTGCTCATGCATCTGGGCAAGCGCGCTGAAAAAGACGCGTCCCTGATCGCCAACCCCACCAGCGAAGAAGAGACCTGCCTGTTCAACGCCATCAAGGCCAAACTGGCGGTGGATCCGACCTGGTACAGCCGCAAGAGCGCGCAGATCATCGGCGTGACCGAAGAAACCACCACCGGCGTGCTGCGCCTCAATGAAATGGCGGCCAAGGGCAACCTGATGTTCCGCGCCATCAACGTGAACGACTCGGTGACCAAAAGCAAGTTCGACAACCTGTACGGCTGCCGCGAATCGCTGGTCGATTCCATCAAGCGCGCCACCGACGTGATGATTGCCGGCAAGGTCGCCTGCGTGGCGGGCTACGGCGATGTGGGCAAGGGCTCGGCCCAGGCCCTGCGCGCCCTCTCGGCCCAGGTGTGGGTGACCGAGATCGACCCCATCAACGCCCTGCAGGCCGCGATGGAAGGCTTCAAGGTCGTCACCATGGACTACGCTGCCGACAAGTGCGACATTTTCGTGTCGGCCACCGGCAACAAGAACGTGATCCGCTACGAGCACATGGCCGCCATGAAGGACGAAGCCATCGTCTGCAACATCGGCCACTTTGACAACGAGATCGATGTCGCCAGCCTGGAGAAGCTGCAGTGGGACGAGATCAAGCCCCAGGTGGACCATGTCATCTTCCCGGACGGCAAAAAGATCACGCTGCTGGCCAAGGGCCGCCTGGTCAATCTGGGTTGCGCCACCGGCCACCCCAGCTTTGTGATGAGCTCCAGCTTTGCCAACCAGACCATCGCGCAGATCGAGCTGTTCACCAAGCAAGACCAGTACGAAGCGGGCAAGGTCTATGTGCTGCCCAAGCACCTGGACGAGAAGGTTGCGCGCCTGCACCTCAAGAAGGTCGGGGCCATGCTGACCGAGCTGACCGACGAGCAGGCGGCCTACATCGGCGTGCCCAAGCAAGGCCCCTACAAGGCCAACACCTACCGATATTGAGCCACGGTGGCGCTGGGCCCGTCTGAGCGCAGTGCGCGAGGGTTGGGCCCCGCCTTAGGACCCACTGGCCGCGGCCGCCCTCGCGCGAGCGCGGCTGGCGCTTGCCCTGGCTTGCCCGCCGCAAGGCAGCCGCCACACGGCACTGGCTTGTGCAGGATCAATTGCTCCTGATTTAATAGCTAAAAGTGCAATGCAGCCGCGCGCAAGTGGGCCATTTCAATCAAACAAAGAGGATGAGCGCGATGCGCGCAGACGTATTTCTGGTGGATTCCGGCCATGCGGCCACGCGGTCGCAGGCGCAGCGCCTGATCGCTGCGGGGGTCGAGTGGCGGCTGTCGCCCCTGGCGCCCTGGCAGAAGGTGGGCAAGAACGGCGACGACATCCCGGCCGTGGCCGAGGTGCGCCTGCTCGACGACGCGGAGGCCAGGTACATCTCGCGCGGGGGCCTCAAGCTCGAGGGCGCGCTGCGTGCGGTGGGCCTGTCTGTGGCGGGCAAGCGCTGTCTGGACGTGGGCCAGAGCACCGGCGGCTTTACCGACTGCCTGTTGCAACACGGCGCGGCGCAGGTGATCGGCGTGGACGTGGGCCATGCCCAACTGCATGAGCGCTTGCGCGACGACGCCCGCGTGGTCTGCGTCGAGGGTTTGAATGCCCGCTCGATGACGGCCCAGGCGCTGGAGGCAGGCTGCGAGCTGGCGCTCTCGGAAGTGGTCGAAGTGGACGAGGACAACGACACCCAGCCCGAGGCGCCCTACAGCTGGATGCGCAACGGCGGTCTGGTGGACGAGGCCTACGACGACAGTGGCGACGCCAAGGAGCACGACATCGAAGCCTTCAAGGCCGAACGCGCGCGGCGGGCCGAGGCCCGTGCCCAGGGCGCCTTGCCCGTAGAGCGGCGGCGACGCGCTGACCGCGCAGCGGTGGACATCACACCGAGTTTTGATGTGGTCACGGGCGATCTGTCGTTCATCTCGCTCACGCTGGTGCTGCCTGCGCTGGTGCCACTGCTGGCCACAGGCGGCCATCTGCTGATGCTGGTCAAGCCGCAGTTCGAGCTGCAACCAGGCCAGGTCGGCAAAGGTGGCATCGTCCGCGACCCGGCGCTGTATGCCGTGGTGGAGCAGCGCATCCGCGACTGCTGCGCCGAGCTGGGCCTGGCCGTCCTGGCCTGGATCGACAGCCCCATCGAAGGCGGTGACGGGAACCGCGAATTTTTTGTGTACGCCAACAGGAGCAGTGCCGCATGAATGCCGCCAATGCACAAGGCACCGGATTTCCGGTGAGTTTTGAATTTTTCCCGCCCAAGACGCCGCAGGGCGCGGACAAGCTGCGGGCGGCTCGCCAGCATCTGTATGCGCTGCAGCCCGATTTTTGTTCGGTAACCTATGGGGCCGGGGGCTCCACGCAGGAAGGCACGTTTGCCACCGTGCGCGAAATCCTTTCCGAAGGCGTGAGCGCAGCGTCCCACTTTTCGTGCATCGGCGCGACACGCCAGTCGGTGCGTGAGCAACTGGCGACCTTGAAGGTCATGGGCGTGCGCCGACTGGTGGCACTGCGCGGCGACCTGCCCAGCGGCTACGGGGCTGGCGGCGAGTTTCACTACGCCAGCGACCTGGTGGCCTTCATCCGTGCCGAGACGGGGCGCGACTTTCACATCGAGGTGGCGGCCTATCCCGAGGTGCATCCGCAGGCGCGCTCGCCCGAGGCCGACCTCAAGGCCTACGTCGCCAAGGTGCAGGCCGGGGCCGATGCCGCCATCACCCAGTACTTCTACAACAGCGACGCGTACTTCCGCTTTGTGGACGACGCGCACCGCCTGGGCGCTGACGTCCCGGTGGTGCCTGGCATCATGCCGATTGCCAGCTCGGCCCAGCTGATGCGTTTTTCAGACGCCTGCGGTGCCGAGATCCCGCGCTGGATCCGCTTGCGCCTGCAGGCCTTTGGCGATGACACGGCAAGCATCAAGGCCTTTGGTCTGGACGTGGTGACCGATCTGTGCGATCAGCTGCGCACGGCGGGTGTGCCTGCCCTGCACTTTTACACCATGAACCAAAGCGAGGCGACGCTGGAGATCTGCCGTCGGCTGGGCATCTGATGCACGGGCCGCTCGGCCGTGGCTCCGCGCGGCACCCCAGCCCATGGCTCACGCCGTGGTTGCGGGCTGCCTGTGCCGCGCTGGCGGGCGGATGGCTGTGGGCCTGCGGGCTACCCGCCGCAGCGCAGCAGGGCCTGGTCGCCGAGCCTGATGCGCTGGCCCCGCACCTGCTGAGCGTGCCCGGGGAAGCCATGTTGATGGACCCGCCCGAGACCGAGGCCACCACGCTTCCGCAAGCGCCACTGGTTCCCCCGCCCGTGCTTGAGCTGTCAGCCGACGAGGTCGGGCTGGCATCGTGGTACGGCCCGCGCTTTCACAGGCGGCGCACTGCCAGTGGCGAGCTGTTCGACATGAAGGCCTTGACCGCAGCGCACCCCACGCTGCCGTTTGGCTCCCATGTCTGCGTGCGCAGCCAGATCACCGGGCGCTCGGTGGTGGTGCGCATCAATGACCGCGGCCCCTACACCGGCAACCGCGTGATCGACCTGAGCCGCGGCGCTGCCGAGGTGCTGGGCATGGTCGGCCTGGGGCTCAAGCCTGTGGAGCTGTTTGCGCTGCAAGAGGGCACCCGGGCCTGCCCCGCGCCGTGAGGCGCTGCCCACGCGGCGCAACGCCGGGGTTTGCCCCCTGGGGATGCGTTCAGCCGCCCGATTCGAGCGTGTGCGTGGCGTGCTGGTCCTGCGCCAGCAGTTCGGCCATCTGCGGCAGGGCGGCCTTCAGCGCGGCCTTCAGGGTGAAGGGCGGGTTGATCAGGAACATGCCACTGGCCGGCAGGCCTGGGCGCTTGACCTGCCCGGCCGCGTTTGCGGTGAGCTTGCTGTTCTTGACGGTCAGCGTGGCGTGCAGCCAGGCCTTGCCAGCCTTTGTGGCCAGCGTCTTCAGGCGCCGGGGCAGGTCGTGCGCCTCGGGCCGCGGAATGATGGGGTACCAGAACGCATAGGTTCCGGTGGCAAACCGTTGGAGCGAATCAGTGGCCATGCTCAGCACCTTGCCGTAGTCGCTTTTGATTTCATAGCTTGGATCGCACAACACCAGGGCACGGCGGGAAGGGGGAGGCAAAAACTTCCGAATACCTTCGAAGCCGTCTTCGTGCAGCACGGCCACCTGGCGGCCGGCTTCGAGCTGGGCGACGTTGCCCGCCAGCGACCTCAGATCGGTCGGATGCAGCTCAAACAGCTTGAGTTTGTCGCGGCTACGCAACAGTCGCTGGCAGATGAACGGTGATCCGGGGTACACACGCAACTGGTTGCCCTGATTGAATGTGCGAACCATGTCCACATAGGCCTGCAAAGCAGGTGCGAGCGTGGGCGCAGCCGGTGCAAAAAGGCGGGCCACGCCATCGGCTGCCTCGCCGCTGGTGCTGGCATAGTCGCCATCCAGGCGGTACAGGCCTGCGCCCGCGTGGGTGTCCAGCACGGTCAGCGCCGCGTCTTTCTCGGTAAGGTGTTGCAGGGCAGCAATCAGCACGGTGTGCTTGAGCACATCGGCATGGTTGCCCGCGTGGAAGGCGTGTCGGTAACTGAACATCGGCCAATGGTAACGACTAGGAAGGGCGGGCATGCCGTGGTGTGAAAGATTGCGGCGCGGCACAATCGGTGCTTTGAGCCAGCCCGCAGGCAGTGGTTTTGGGGAAGGGAGCCCAGTTTTTGATGCGTAACGACAGAGCGCTTATGGATGGTTGCCAGGTTTTGGTATCGCGGGCCGCGGCAGTTTCCGGCCACCGCGCGGCTGGCTTGGACCTCAATGCGGGGCCTGGTGTGCCATGACCGAGTTCGCCAGACCCTCCCGCGACGCCGACATGAGCCATGTCGACGCCCTGCCGCCGGGCAGCCGCCTGGGCGAATTTGAAATCCTCTCTCTGCTGGGGGTGGGCGGTTTCGGCATGGTGTACAGGGCATTCGACCATTCGCTGCACCGCGCCGTTGCGATCAAGGAGTACATGCCCTCCGCGCTGGCCGGGCGTGACATTGGACAAACGCTCAGGGTGCGAGCGTCTTCCGACCAAGCCGCGTATCAGGCGGGCCTAGCCTCCTTCGTGGGCGAGGCGCGCCTGCTCGCCCAGTTTGACCATCCCTCGCTGGTCAAGGTGTTTCGGTTCTGGCAGGTCAACAACACGGCGTACATGGTGATGCCGCTGTACTCCGGCATGACCCTCAAGCAGGCGCGTGTGCACATGCGAACGCCGCCTTCGGAAGCCTGGCTGCGCAAGCTGCTGTGGTCGATACTGGGTGCGCTTCGGGTGCTGCACGATGGCAAGACCCTGCACCGCGACATCTCGCCGGACAACATCTTCCTGCAGGACAGCGGCCCGCCGGTGCTGCTGGATCTGGGCGCTTCGCGCCATGCCATCAACGATCAGGACCGCAAGCATACGTCCGTGCTCAAGGTGAACTACGCGCCCATCGAGCAATATGCCGATGGCGACCATGATCTGCGCCAAGGGCCCTGGAGCGATCTGTATTCGCTGGCGGCCGTGGTGTATGGCTGCGTTTGCAACGATACGCCCTTGCCGGCCACGCTCCGTTCGATCCGCGATCGGATGGTGTCGTTCTCGCGGGTGACCAAGACCGTCAAGCGGCAGTTTGGCGTGGAATATTCGCCCTCGTTTGTGGCTGCCATTTCCCAGTCGCTTGCCCTGCGCCCCGAAGATCGCCTGCAGGATATCGACGCGTTTTTGCAGGCGATGCGAATGACCTCGCCCCCCAAAGGCCTGGAGTCGTTCGATTTTCGGGCCGATCTCGGCGATGTATGGGTGGAACCCGCCGAACGTGCTGTGGACATCAGTGTGGCCTTGCCCGACGTGCCGGGGGTTCCTGAGTGGGCGGCTGCTCCGCCGGATCGGGTCCGTGCGGGCCGGCGGGCCACGGACATCAAAGCCACGGACCGTTCCGCATCGGGTGCAGTGGTGCCTGCGCCCACGCGGGTCGGCTCGACTGCGGGCGCAGACACCGTGTTCATCGACGCTGGCGATACGGTGGCGTTTGACGATTCACGCTACGAGGAACTCGTTCTTAACCGCTTTTCGGATTCAGATGTCAAGCGGGAGCGCAGATCTCGTTCCCATCGCCGTCGCAAGCGGGGCGGGGACGCCAGTCATGCGTGGGCGGGTCGGCGCAACGCAATTGTTTGGCTGTCGCTGGCGGCCGTGGCGGTGCTCACGTCGGCCGCGGCGCTGCGGTGGAAGCCCGCGCCCGCGTCCCGGGACGGCGACGACATCATCACTGAGCTAGCGGAGCGCCCCTCGGTAGCGGCGTCTGCGCCTGCGAGTGGGCTTGCCGATTTGGCCACCTCGCCTGGCGTCAACCCGGCGCTGGCCGTTGAGCCCGTGCGAGCGGCAGAGGCATTGCCAGCGGCGCCTGTTGCTCCATCGGCAGCGACCCCTTCACCCGCACCAGCGGTCGTCAGCGCGCCCACCACACCCCGATCCGGTGCGCGCGCGTCGCGTCGGCCAGCCCCCGAGCCCGTCGTGGAGACGGTAGTTGTGCGGGAGGCACCCCCTGCGCCGTCACCGCCGCCGCCACCGCCCGAGCCCCCCCAGCCCCGACCTGCTCCCGTGTCGCGCCTGCCATCCCCCCAGGAGGTCTGTGCCGACGCGGGCTTCCTGGCGCGCCCCATGTGCGTGCACCAGGAATGCCAAAAGCCCTCGCAGGCCAACCAGCCGATCTGTGTTGAAAACCGGCGCAAGTACGAGGCGGAAGAGCAAAACCGCCGTCAGTCGCCCAGCTGACCGTGCTCGGCCTTGCAAGGACCACGTGCTGACAAAACGCCTGGTTGTGTGCCTGCGTTAGGCCTTTGTATAATGGAGGGCTTCGCAGCGCCTTTGTGGTCCCGCGGCGAAGATTCATCGCCACCTAAGAGGCTTCCTAGAGAGAAGCACCGACCGTGGAAAAGGACCCGCCAAACCCTCTTTTGAAGAGAGACCTCATGACTACTACTTTCAGCGCCAAGCCCGCTGAGGTCGTGCACGAGTGGTTTGTGATTGACGCGACCAACAAGGTCCTCGGACGAGTAGCCAGCGAAGTTGCTCTCCGTTTGCGCGGCAAACACAAGGCCATCTACACGCCTCATGTCGATACCGGTGATTTCATCGTCGTTATCAACGCAGCCCAACTCAAGGTCACCGGCACCAAGTCCCTGGACAAGGTGTACTACCGTCACTCGGGTTTCCCCGGCGGCATCACGGCGACCAACTTCCGCGACATGCAAGCCAAGCACCCCGGCCGCGCGCTGGAAAAGGCAGTCAAGGGCATGCTGCCCAAGGGCCCTCTTGGCTACGCGATGATCAAGAAACTCAAGGTGTACGGTGGTGCTGAGCATCCCCACACCGCCCAGCAGCCCAAAGCGCTGGAAATCTAAGGAGCCTTGAGATGATTGGTGAATGGAACAATGGCACCGGCCGTCGCAAGTCCAGCGTCGCCCGCGTGTTTCTGAAAAAAGGCTCCGGCAAGATCACGGTGAACGGCAAAGACATCCAGTCCTACTTCGGCCGCGAGACCTCGATCATGATTGCCAAGCAACCCCTGGCGTTGACCAACCATGTCGAAACCTTCGACATCCAGATCAACGTGCACGGTGGTGGTGAATCCGGCCAGGCGGGCGCTGCCCGCCATGGCATCACCCGCGCCCTGATCGATTACGACGCATCCTTGAAGCCCGTCCTGAGCCAGGCTGGCTTTGTGACCCGCGATGCCCGTGAAGTCGAGCGTAAAAAGGTCGGTCTGCACTCCGCCCGTCGCGCCAAGCAGTTCTCCAAGCGTTAAACCTGGGGCTGTTTACCAGACAGCCTGTTGGCTGCTTGATAGTGCAAGAAACCGCCTCCGGGCGGTTTTTTCGTTTATGGTGCGGGTTTTCCTGTGGCCCGGGTGGGAGAGTTCATGAAGTTGCAGTTGTCGATGCCATGCGATTCCGTCTATTGCGCCGCCGGCTGACCATCAGCGCGCCGCGGGTGGCGGTGCGCAGCGCCATGCCCTGGCCTTTGCGCTGGCTGGCCGTGGCCGTATTGCTGGGGTTTTGCGGGGCGGTGGCGCTATGGGCGTTCGAGTTTGGCAAATCGATTGCCGGGCTGGATGTGGTTTCGCAAGACGAGCTTTTGCAATTGCGGGCCGAAGTGGCAAGGCTGCGTGAGCAGGAGCAGGGACTGCAGACCACAGCCCATACGGCTGAGAGCACATTGGTTGCGGAGCGCGCGATCAGGGAAGGTTTGCTGGGGCAGGTCAAGCAACTCGAGGCAGACAATCGCGTGCTGCGCGAGGATCTCGGTTTTTTTGAGAAGCTGATGCCAGCCACTGCCAGTGAAGGCCTGGCGATCCGAAGCCTGCAGGCAGAGGTGCTCGCTGGCATGCAGTTGCGCTGGCATGTGCTGGTCATTCAGTCCTCGCGCAACGCGCCAGAGTTCCAGGGGCGGCTCGAACTCGTGCTGGCCGGTACGCGCAATGAACAGCCATGGTCCCAGACCATTCCAGCCCAGAGTCAACCGCTGCAAGTCAAGCAATACCGCCGCGTTGAAGGGCTGGTCAGTTTGCCGCCCAATGTCGTGGTAAAAACCGTCACCGCGCGGGTGCTGGACGATGTCAGCGTGAAGGCGACCCTGTCAATGACGCTGGAATGACCGATGCTTGCCCCGAATGCCTCAATCGGCAGCAGGGTTTTGACGGGCTGTCCGCCCGCAACGTCTTCGAGAGTCTGACGCGTGGCGCATTGCATGAATCCGCTGCCCCAACCGCGCAGGCCTTCGCACCAATGGCTCGGGTTTCGTTTTGCTATCTGCGCACCCGCCCTGTGGGGTGCGCGTTTGAGGAGTTCACATGTTTTCACGCAAGAAGCAGCCACCGATCAAAAGCCTGGTGGCCCAGGGGACCCGAATCCTGGGAGACGTGCATTTTGCAGAGGGCATGCGGATTGATGGCGAAGTGGTCGGCGATATCCGTGCGGGCGCCGACCAGCCCAGCATCCTCGTCATCTCGGAGTCTGCGCGTGTGGAGGGGACGGTCCACGCCGACCACGTCATCATCAACGGTGAGGTGATCGGGCCAGTGCATGCGCCTGAGCTGCTGGAGCTGCAACCCAAGGCGCGAATCACTGGCAACATCCACTACAAGGCCCTTGAAATGCACCAGGGCGCGACGATTGCGGGGCAGTTATGCCCCACCGCTGTCCTGGTCGACGAAAAGCCCACACTGCAGCTAGCGTCAAACAACCCCTGACCTGAATTCCCGAGCGTTGTGCAGTACTATTGCTGCCGAAGTTGATCTTGGAGTACCCCATGAGCGCCGTTGCCGAAAACATCCAGACCGAAATGCCCGCCCCGATCCTGTTCACGGACAGCGCGGCGGCCAAGGTCGCCGACTTGATCGCCGAAGAAGGCAACCCCGATCTGAAGCTGCGGGTGTTCGTGCAGGGCGGCGGTTGCTCCGGTTTCCAGTACGGATTCACGTTTGACGAGATCACGAATGAAGATGACACGACCATGACCAAGAATGGTGTGTCGTTGCTGATCGATGCCATGAGCTACCAGTACCTGATAGGCGCTGAGATCGACTACAAGGAAGACCTGCAGGGCGCGCAGTTCGTGATCAAGAACCCCAACGCAACGACCACCTGCGGCTGCGGTTCCAGCTTCTCTGCATAACCTCGCGTCGTCGGCGCGGGCAGCCGAAGAGTGCGGCCTAGGAGCCTGTCGGACTTGGAAATCGTCGGCTGCAACTCGACCGCAGCGGTCCATTTTTAACCGCCTTTTTGCCCCATAGCTCGGCTACGGGGCTGCAAATTCGGCAAAAACTGTCCTCGCTGGGGCAGATTTTCGCTTTCGACGCTCCAAGTCCGACAGGCTCCCAAAAGGCGGCCGTTTGCATTTCGAGCTGCGGTCGGCAGACAAGTAAAAAACTCAGTTCAAGCGGGTGATTGCGCCTGTCCCGCTTGGCCTGATAGCTACGATTTTGATAGCGATTTGAAAACCTCACGGGCGGCTGCTACTGTGGCGCCAATATCGTCGGCCGTGTGTGCGCCGCTCACGAAGCCCGCCTCGTACAGCGCCGGCGCGATGTAGACGCCGCGATCCAGCAGACCGTGGAATAACTGGTTGAAGCGCGCGCTGTCGGTCTTGAGCACGGCGGCGTAGTGCTGCGGCAGATCGGGCAGCAGGAAAAAGCCGAACATACCGCCTTCGCAATCGGCGCTGAAGCTCACGCCTTCCTCGCGGGCGGCATGGGTCAAGCCATCCACCAGCGAACGGGTGGTGGCCTTCAGGGCATCGAAGAAGCCTGGTTTGCGGATTTCGCGCAGTGTGGTCAGACCACAGGCTGTGGCCACGGGATTGCCCGACAGGGTTCCGGCCTGGTACACCGCCCCCAGCGGCGCCAGCTGTTCCATGATGGCGCGGGGGCCGCCAAAGGCAGCCAGAGGCATGCCGCCACCAATGACCTTGCCCAGCACGGTCATGTCGGGCTTGAAGTCCGGAATGCTTTTCGCGTACACGCTTTGCGCACCGCCCAGGGCTACGCGGAAACCGGTCATGACCTCGTCGAACACCAGCAGCGCGCCGTATTCAGTGCAGAGATCGCGGCAGCGTTGCATGAAGGGAACGCTCGCACGCACGAAGTTCATGTTGCCTGCAATAGGCTCGATCATCACGCAGGCCAGTTCCTTGCCATGCCGTGCAAAGGCTTCCTCCAACTGGGCAACGTCGTTGTACTGGAGCACCAGCGTGTGTTGCACGACCTCGGGCGGCACACCCGCACTGGTGGCGTTGCCAAAGGTGGCCAGGCCTGAGCCAGCCTTGACCAGCAGCGCATCGGCATGGCCGTGGTAGCAGCCCTCGAACTTGATGAACTTGCTGCGGCCCGTGGCGCCGCGTGCCAGGCGGATGGCGCTCATGCCCGCTTCGGTACCAGAGCTGACCAGTCGCACCATTTCCATGGAGGGCATGAGGCTCAAGATCTCTTCGGCCAGCTCGACCTCCCGCTCGGTAGGTGCGCCAAAGCTGAATCCTTCGAGCGCGGCCTTTTGTACTGCCTCCAGCACAGCCGGGTGGCCATGTCCCAGGATCATGGGGCCCCAGGAGCCGATGTAATCGATAAACCGCTGATCGTTGGCATCCCAAAAATACGCTCCCTGCGCCCGCTTGACGAAGCGGGGGGTGCCACCTACCGCCTTGAATGCGCGAACGGGCGAGTTAACGCCGCCAGGGATCAGCCGCTTGGCGCGTTCGAAAAGAGGGATGTTGAGATCAGTGCTTGGTGTCATGGGGCGGCATCACGAAGCCCTCAAGGGCCTGCGTCTCTACTAGGGCGGCACCAGGGGTCTGGCCCGCGTCGGTTTCATCATCATCGTCTTCATCGTCACCGTCGTCGGGCTGGGCCCAGAACATCCGGTCGGGAACGATATGACCCATGCCCGGGCGAAATCCCGCGTCCAGGCACCGGTCCAGGTAGCTCAGTGCCTCGCTGGTTGCCTCGCCCAGGTCATTGCCCGCGCCCACGAGCGCGGTCAGCGCGGCCGACAGCGTATCGCCGGCACCTGAGAAGGTCGCGTCAAACAGCTCGAATTTGCCGCTTCCGAGCACTGTCTGCGGCGACGCCAGCACGTTTTCAACGAACTGCTCGGGCAGGGGGATGCCTGTGACCAGGGTGTACGGCACCCCCATCTCGGAAGCCGCCCGCGCGATGTCGCGCGCGGTGGGGTTGCGCGCGCCGGTCCAGTCTGGCAGTAGCCACCGCCACAGCGTACTGTGGTTTCCTACCAACACCGACGTCTGCGGTAACAACAATTCTTTGAAAGCGTCGAGATACTCGTCGATCAGTTCCTCACGCCACCAGGACAGGTTGGGCATGTATGCAACGACCGGGATTTCATCGTAATCCGCCGTGATCTCCGCAATCGCACTGATGTTCTCGGGGCTTCCAACGAATCCGATCTTGATGGCCTGCACGGGAAGGTCCTCCAGCACGGCGCGCGCCTGGTCCGCCACGGCCTCGTCATCGAAGGGAAAATGATCAAAAATCTGCGCGGTATCACGGGCATAAGCACCACAAACAACCGCGACGGGGTGTCCGCCAACGGAAGCTACGGTCGTGATGTCTGCGGTGAGTCCCCCTGCACCACTGGGGTCGCTGGCGTTGAAAATCAGAATGCATGCCGGACTCTCGTCGGGGCCGTCGTCTGCGTCCGTGTGGGATGGGTCGGTGGGAAAGGGGGTTACGCTGCTGGTCATGGACCTGATCGTGCTGGTGGAGAGCCTCGCTGCCCTGCCCGCTGAGATGGCTAGATACAATCGTTGCATTCTATGTGAAGGCCATTTAAGCTGTGTCAGAGACTAAAACTTGGATGTGTTTGATTTGCGGCTGGATTTACGACGAGGTGCTGGGTTCTCCTGAGCACGGGATCGCGCCGAATACGCGCTGGAGTGACGTGCCCATGAACTGGACCTGTCCTGAATGTGGGGCCCGCAAAGAGGACTTCGAGATGGTTCATATTTGATACGCAGCCCCGGCTGCATCGTTCGTTTTTCCATCGGGGAGCGGTGACAATTGACTACAAAAGGCGCAACCTTCAAGGTGCTCGTGGTAGATGACAGCAATACCATCCGTCGGAGTGCCGAAATTTTTCTCAAGCAGGGCGGGCATGAGGTACTCCTCGCTGACGACGGATTTGATGCGTTGGCCAAGGTGAACGATTACCAGCCCCAGCTGATTTTTTGTGACATCTTGATGCCTAAGCTTGATGGCTATCAAACCTGCGCCATCATCAAGCGCAACGCCCGATTTGCAGATACCCCCGTGGTCATGCTCTCATCCAAGGATGGCGTATTCGACAAAGCGCGGGGACGCATGGTCGGATGCCAGGAATATCTCACCAAGCCATTCACCAAAGACCAGTTGCTGCAGGCCGTTCAGCAATTTGGCAACCCGCAACAAGGAGCCATCTAATGCCCATTCACAAAGTACTGGTCGTCGACGACTCGAAGACCGAGTTGATGTTCATGACCGACCTGCTTCAAAAAAAAGGCATGCAGGTGCGTACCGCTGAAAACGCCGAAGATGCCTTTCGTCGGCTGGCCGAAGAAAAGCCCGATCTCATTCTGATGGATGTAGTGATGCCTGGGCAAAACGGTTTCCAACTGACTCGCGCGATTACCCGCGACCCACTCTATGCGGATGTGCCCATCATCATGTGCACCAGCAAGAACCAGGAGACCGATCGGGTATGGGGCATGCGTCAGGGCGCGCGGGGCTACATCACCAAGCCGGTGGACCCTGCCGAACTGCAGGCCAAGATCGACGCCCTGAACTGAGGCTGCAGCGCGTTCATGGCCAATCGCGAAGCCCTCAGAGAGCTCCAGATCCGTCTTGCCAGCCGACTCCAGGCGGCGAGAACTGAGGGCACCTCCGTCTCATCCTGGCTGGCTGTCGAGTCCGCCGGGGGTCTTTACTTGCTGCCGCTGGGGCAATCGGGGGAGATATTCCCCCTGGTTGCCGTTCAGGCGGTTCCATACACGCAGCGCTGGTTTTTGGGTGTGGCCAATCTGCGCGGCGCCTTGGTGGGCGTGGTCGATTTGGCCGGCCTTCTGGGCTCAAACGCCACACGGACTGAGCAGGCCTTGTCGGAAGCCAGTCTGTTATCTCTAAATACTGCGCTGGAAGTGAACGCGGCGTTGCTGGTGGATCGCCTCGCAGGCCTTCGCGGAACCGATTCGTTTGTTTCGTCGGAACCGCCGGGACCCGATGCGCCATCATTTTTTGGCACCACCTATATCGATTCGAGCGGCACACGCTGGCAAGAACTGAACCTGCAGGTCCTGTCGCAACATCCCGCTTTCCTGAGCATCAGTGCTTGAGTTTTTCTGTAAGGCTGCACCATGTCCGTCGTCAATCAACTTGCAAAAATGTTCAACCGGAAACCTGACACACCGGCTGCAGGCGCCGCCGATGACGGGCAGGGCCTTGCCAGCGGTGCCATGGACGGTAGCCCGTTACGGGACAGCTACCAGGCCGACGCACTGATCAGTGTGCAAGGCGACCCTGATGGGGAGCACATGCCGGAACTGACCGGGCCCGATTCCGACGATGACCTGATTGCGCTTCCGATGCTCGGGCGGGCCACTGCCGCGGCGCACCAGCGGCGTTTGCTGGGCTTGCTCGGTATTGGCGTGATCGTGCTGGCGCTCATCGCAGGTTGGGTGCTTCAGCAGGCCGACCGTTCAGCGCAGCAGCTGGCTGCCACGGGCCAGTCGCTGATGCAGTCGCAGCGTCTTGCAAAGTCTGTTTCCCAGGCCCTCGTGGGCAGCCCCCAGGCGTTTCCTGATGTGGTGGAAAGCTCCGGCGTGTTGGCCCGCAACGTGCGCGCTCTGAGTGCCGGTGATACTGAGCTGAACGTGCAGTCCCTTGGGGAACCCTTCAAGCCCGACCTCGATGCGGTCAACCCGTTGATGGAGCGTGCTGAACGTAATGCTTCGGTGGTGATGGGGCAGCAAAAGATCCTGACGCAGGTGGGCGACGCTCTGCGCACCATCAACCGCCAGTCTTCCGACCTTCTTGAAATCGCTGAAACGGTTTCTTCGCTGAAGCTTCAACAAAACGCGCCTGCTGCGGAAATCTCTGCGGCCGGTCAGTTGGTGATGCTGACCCAGCGCATCGGCAAATCGGCCAACGAATTCCAGACCATGGAAGGCGTGAGTCCTGAAGCCGTGTTCCTGCTCGGCAAGGACTTGAATTCTTTCAAGGAAATTGCACAAGGCCTGCTCGATGGCAGCCCCGAATTGCGTCTGGCTGCCACCAAGGATGCACAGACACGCGAACAGCTTGCGGCGCTGATCAAGTTGTATGAGCAGACTCGCACGCAAGCAAGTGCCATTCTGGGCAACCTGCAGGGCCTGGTGTCGGCCCGGGAGGCCCAATCCGCAATCATTGCCGACAGTGAACCGCTGCGTCGCCAGCTTGAGGGTCTACAGGGCAAACTGTCTGCCCAGACGGGTGTGGGTGGTGCCGCGTTGGCTGCGCTGATACTCGCCGGTCTGTTCGTCATTCTTTGCGGCGTTGGGATTTCCCGCGTGCAGCTGCTTGACAGCCGCGCACGTCAGGCTGCTGCTGAAATGCAGCAAAGAGACGCCCGGCGCCAGGAGCAGGAAGCCAAGCGTATCAATGACGCCAACCAGGCTGCTATTTTGCGTTTGATGAACGAATTGCAGTCGGTTGCTGAAGGCGACTTGACCCAGGAAGCCACCGTGACGGAAGACATCACCGGTGCCATCGCCGACTCGGTGAATTACACGGTTGAGGAGTTGCGGCAGCTGGTGGGCAGCGTTCAAAATACGGCCACCCGTGTGGCCCAGACGACAGCCCAAGTGGACAGTACATCGACCGAGCTGCTGGCGGCTTCGACCGAACAGCTGCGAGAGATCCGCGAAACCGGCCGTTCCGTTCTGGACATGGCCACCCGAATCAACGAGGTGTCCACCCAGGCGCAAGAGTCCGCCACCGTGGCCCGCCAGTCGCTACAAGCCGCCGACTCGGGTCTGCAGGCGGTGCAAAACGCCATCGGTGGTATGAACTCCATCCGTGATCAGATTCAGGATACCTCCAAGCGAATCAAGCGCCTGGGTGAGTCGTCGCAGGAGATCGGTGAAATCACTGAACTGATTTCGGACATTACCGAGCAAACCAACGTTCTGGCCCTGAACGCTGCCATCCAGGCAGCCTCCGCCGGTGAAGCCGGTCGCGGCTTCTCGGTGGTGGCAGAAGAAGTGCAGCGACTTGCTGAGCGCTCTGCGGACGCCACCCGTCAGATTTCTGCGCTGGTGAAAGCGATTCAGACGGACACACAGGATGCCGTTGCCGCTATGGAACGGTCCACCCAGGGTGTGGTGGAAGGGGCGCGGCTGTCTGACAGCGCAGGTACTGCTCTGACCGAAATTGACCGTGTGTCCCGCCGTCTCGCTGAACTGATTGAGCAGATCTCGTCGTCAGCGTCCCGCGAAGCCGTTCTGGCCAACGAGGTAGCCGACAACATCCAGCACATTTTTGCAGTGACCGAGCAGACCGGTGAAGGTACTCGCACCACGGCACAACAGGTTCGAGAGCTCTCGCACATGGCCGAAGAACTGCGCCAGTCGGTGGCCAGGTTCAAGATCGCCTGACCAGACCGCGGCACTCATCAATCAGCTGGCTCACAGAGGCCGGGGACGAATCCATGTCATCTATCGATGTCAACAACTTAGCGGGTGCCGACGGGCTGCAGGCGGGTCAGGACCTGGGTCCGCTCGCCTGGGTGCTTGATGAATTACGAAAAACGCTTGAAGGTGCAGTCAAGGCCATGCGCAGATTCGTGCGCGATTCTGAAACTGCGCGTGAGTCTGATCTTGCGTCCTTGGATGCGGGGCCTTTGCGGATTGCACGGCAGCAACTTCATCAGGCATGCGGTGCCCTTGAAATGGTCGGCCTGGGACCGGCATCGCTGGTTTTGCGATCGATGGAAATGGCGGTCCAAAAGTTCGTGCAGCGTCCCGAGATGTGCACTGACCAGGCCGCTGCAGTGATTGAGCGGGGCAGTTTCGCCCTGATCGAGTACCTCGAGGGTGTTCTTGCGGGTAAGGCGATTTCGCCAGTTGGCTTGTTTCCGCAGTACCGCGACGCCCAGGCCCTGGCTGGCACCGACCGGGTGCATCCGGCGGACTTGTGGCCCGTAGAACGCAGGTTCCGCGAGCCAGAGGGCGTGCCGTCTGCACCTCCACTGACTTACGGTGCCGAGGCCCGTGCGCGGCTGGACGCAGCAGTCCTGCGTATCGTCAAGTCAGGAGATGGCCGAGCGGCCCTCAATCTCAGGGACACTTGTCTCGGTTTTGTGGCTGCTTGCACGGAGCGTGAGCCGCGCGCCTTTTGGAAAATATGCGCCGGGTTCTTCGAAGCAATCGGCTTAGGTTTGTTGCCTGCTGATGTTTACGTGAAGCGCGTCGCATCCCGTGTGCTGCTGCAATACGCAACGCTTGCAAAAGGCGATCCGAATATTGCTGACCGTCTGGTCCAGGATCTACTCTTTTTCTGTTCGCAGGCCCGGCCGCCTGAATCGGGCGTTCAGGCCGCGCCCGCGTTGCGTGCCGTTCGGCAAGCTTTTGCGCTCGACCGCTTCCAGCCGGTGGATTACGAAACTGCCCGATTTGGCCGTTTCGATCCGGCGATGCTGGCACAGGCAAGAAAGCGGATAGCCGCTGCAACTGAGACATGGTCGGCCTTGTCCGGAGGCGACCGCAACAAGCTCAAGCCTGCTGCGGATCAGTTCATGCTCGTCTGTGACTCGCTGCGCAAGCTGCACACCGGAGGCGAGGGATTGGCGCAATCTCTCACCGGTGCGATGGAGGCGACTACGCGTTCAGGTGAACCGCCTTCGCCGGCCCTGGCAATGGAGGTAGCCACTTCCGTGCTGTATTTGCAGGCTGCGTTCGAGCAGCTAGACACCGCCGATAGCCAGATGGAGGCCCGCGCCAACCGACTTGCCGAAAGGCTCGATGCGGTCGTTGCAGGGGCAGAGCCAGAGCCGCTGGAGCAATGGATGGAGGAGCTCTACCGACGGGTGAGCGACAACCAGACCATGGGTAGCGTGGTGGGCGAGTTGCGTTCGACCCTCGGAGAGGTGGAAAAGGCGCTAGACCAGTACTTTCGTGACCCCGGGGATGCCTCATTGCTTGGCCCGGTCCCGGGTCACTTGGCGCAGATGCGCGGCGTGTTGTCGGTCCTGGGGTTGGATCAGGCGTCTCTGGCCGTGGTCCGTATGCGCGACACGGTGGAGCGGCTGCTGATCAATGAGGTGCCAGAAGCCGATAGGCAAGGGGTCTTCGAGAAGCTGGGTAACAATCTGGGTTCACTGGGCTTCTTGATCGACATGCTCAGCTACCAGCGTACGCTGGCGCGCAAGCTTTTTGTGTATGACGAAGAGCTCGGAGAGCTGCGCATCCTCATGGGTAAGGCCCGGGCTCGTACCTCGGATGCATTGGAAGAGGCTCCTCCCAAGTTGGACGAGCGTGCATCTACAGTCTTGTCAGACGTGGTTCCGAGACTCGCCGTCGAGGCGCAGCTCAGCGAGTCGGTCAACTTGGGGGCCTTGCCTGAGCAGCCTAGCGAACACGCGGGGTCAGCTGATCGCACTGCCTCGACGGGCGAAGAACTCGCAGCCGAGATATCTTTCGCACCAGCGGTTGCACCTGCACCTGCACCTGCACCTGCACCTGCACCTGCACCTGCCGTCGAGGCGGGCGGTCCAGTGGCTGACGCGGCCGTATCCCCGGTCTTGCGTCCCGCTGTGGAGGACGAGCTCCTTGAGGTGTTCCTCGAGGAGGCCCGCGAGGTTGTCGCCACCGGCCTTGCGGCCCTGGATGTGCTGCGGGACGAGCCTGGCGATCTGAGTGAACAGACAACGTTGCGCCGTGCGTTCCATACCCTCAAGGGCAGTTCGCGTATGGTGGGCCTCAACGATTTTGGCGAGGCAGCCTGGTCCATGGAGCAGCTCCTGAACGCCTGGTTGGCAGAGCAAAAGCCGGTGCACCCGGGCCTGCTGAGTCTGTCGACTGATGCGTTGCAGGCATTTGGTCGCTGGACAGACGATATCGCCGCCGGCGAAGCCTTTGCATGGGATCCGAAGGCTTTCCGGACCTCCGCCGATGCCATGCGCCTGGAGGGCACGAGCGTTCCGCTTTCCGTGCCCGGTGGAAGCGCGAAGATGCCTTCCGAGGAAGTGCCTGGTGGGTTGCAGCCCGCTGAGATTTTGGACGTCAGTCCCGCTCCAGAACCCGAGGCGGCATCGGCTGCGCTGGACGACGTGGTGGCGATGCCTGACTTCCAGGTGACCGAGATATCCGAGGTGCTGCCGGAGGCGAAAGCCGAGCCTTTGGACGTATCCGAGCCTGTTGCTGTGCAAGAGATTGATTTTTCCGTTTTCGAGGCGGCTCTCAACAAGCCCGCAGCGGATCAAGCCGCATCGATGCCCAGTCCGGAAGGGGTCGATTTCGAGCTTGATTTGCCTGTGCTGGAGGGCTCTGACGCCATCGGCGCTCAACCTGAAGAAAACGAGGCGGTCCCGTTGCCGGTTGTGGGGGATGAGCCTGAGTTGGTGCTAGACGAAGGCACTCCTGCGCTGCTGGGCATCGAAGCGCCTTCTGACGCCGCCCTCGAACCGGAGGCCGGCCCCCATCTTGGCGCCGCCGGGGAAGAAAGCGCTTCCATCGGGCTGCGGGCCGACGAGACGCAGTCTGCTCCGGAACTCGCGGATGTGCACAGTGGTCACGAATCCGAGTCACAAACGATGCCACTCGAGCAGCCGCTTGACCGTGATGCAAGCCATGGAGGAGCCGAGGACGATGCCGTCAAGGTGATTGATACCCTGCGCATCAGCTTACCCCTGTACAACGTCTATCTCAACGAGGCTGATGAGTGGTCCCGCCGCCTGGTGACATGCCTGCAGGAGTGGTCGCTTGAGCTTCACGAACCCCTGCCCGACACGGCTGTCGCGCTGTCCCATTCGCTGGCGGGAAGTTCTGCAACGGTCGGTTTCACCGCCCTTTCGGAGCTGGCACGTGTGTTGGAGCACGCGCTGCAGCACGTGCAGTTGCAGTCTGCAGGCACTGAGGCTCAGGCGGCTGTGTTCAAAGCTGCAGCCGAGGACGTCCGTCGCCTGCTCCATCAGTTCGCAGCCGGTTTCCTCAAGGAGCCCAGTGCCGAGGTGATGGGTCAACTGCACAGCATTTTGCAAGCGGAGGTCCAAAGTACCCTGTCTCCACCCGAGGAGGACGCCGAGGCCATGCTGGCAGCATCGCTGGCCCAAGAGTCCGAGTCACTGGCTGCGCAAGATTTGTCGCCTGTTGCGCCGCAAACGGTCGAAACACCAGCCGCAAATGAGTTGGTTGAGGCCCAGCCCGTCGTTCAGCCTGGGCATGTCGCACCCGCCCTTTCGGTGGTCGCTCGGGACCAGGACCAGCGTGTCGATGACGCCATCGCGCGAGCTGTGGCCATGGGCACCGACATGGATGACGATATTGACGCGATCGACGTCATTGACCCGGACCTCTTCCCGATCTTCGAAGAAGAAGCTTTGGAACTGCTGCCGGAACTCGGCGGCGCTCTGCGTCAATGGGCTTCGCGTCCGGACAACCTCGGCGCGCGCAGTGAATTGCTGCGTGCCCTCCACACGCTCAAGGGGAGCTCACGGCTTGCCGGTGCCATGCGCCTGGGTGAAATGGCCCACCGGCTGGAATCGGCCATCGAGGCTCTGGATGCCGAGACCGTCACGACCGACCAAATCGAGCCACTTCAGGCCAGCTTTGATGGTTTGCAGGCCAATTTTGATGCGTTGCGCGCCATCGGGCAGGACTCGGCGGATACCGTGGTGGCTCTGCCATTGCCAACGGCCGAAAAGGCGCTGCCACAGCGGGCTGACGACGCCGGAGTCCGCAGCGAAACGGGCCCCGCGGCCTCTGTGCCTGTGGCGCCAGTCAAGCTGCCTGCCGCTGCACAGCTCGGGCCTGTGCGCGCTGCCGCCAACCAATCGGTGCGTGTGCGTGCCCAGTTGTTGGATCGCATGGTGAATCAGGCGGGTGAGGTGCTGATCAGCCGCTCACGCCTGGATGTGCGTCTGGGGCAGTTCCGCAGCTCGCTCAATGATCTGTCGGGCAACCTGGATCGTCTGCGCCAGCAATTGCGAGACATTGAAGTTCAGGCGGAGTCACAGATGCAGTCGCGTCTGGCGCTCTCCAAGGACTCTGCAGCCGGATTTGATCCGCTGGAGTTCGATCGATTCACTCGCGTGCAGGAACTGACCCGCATGATGGCCGAGTCGGTCAACGACGTGGCGACGGTTCAGCGCAATCTGCAGCGCGCCATGGAAGGCGCTGAAGACGACCTGATCGCGCAGGGCCGGCAGGCGCGCGAGCTGCAGCGGGACCTTCTGAAAACCCGTATGGTGGAGTTCGAAGGGATCGCCGAACGCCTTTACGCTGTGGTGCGTCAGGCCTCCAAGGAAACGGCTAAACAGATCAAGCTCGACATCACCGGAGGCTCCATCGAGATGGACCGCGGCGTGCTCGACCGCATGACGCCCGCTTTCGAGCACCTTCTGCGTAACTGCGTTGCCCACGGCATCGAGAACCCGGATGTCCGGGTCGCCGCTGGCAAGCCTGCCACGGGCACGATTACGGTTGCCCTGCGTCAGGAAGGCAACGACGTGTCCGTAGAGTTCCGTGACGATGGGGCGGGTCTGGATCTGCCGCGCATCCGGGAAAAAGCGCGGGCCCAGGGCATCGTAGGCCCTGACGTGGTGCTCAGTGATGCCGATGCGGCCGACCTGATCTTCATGCCTGGATTCTCGACGGCCGCCGAAGTGACCGGACTGGCCGGGCGAGGCATCGGCATGGACGTGGTACGCGCGGAAATCAACGGCTTGGGTGGCCGGATTGAAACCTCGACCGAGGCGGGCAAGGGAGCGGCCTTCCGAATGGTGCTGCCGCTGACCACCGCCGTGACCCAGGTGGTGATGCTGCGCGCCGGCAAACTGGCAATTGGCGTGCCTGCGAGCGTGGTGGAGATTGTGCGTCGCACCCCGGCGGCGGACCTGGAAGAGGCTTACAGGACTGGCTTGTACGACGATGGCACCGAGAAGATTCCGTTCTTCTGGTCGGGAGCCTTGTTGCAGGCTTCGGCGCGCAGCAGCGAGCCCGGCGGCAAAACCCGGCCTGTCATCGTTTTCCGAAGCGCGGCACAGCGCATTGCGATGCACGTCGACGAAGTGCTGGGCAACCAGGAAGTCGTGGTGAAGAACCTTGGCCCACAGCTTTCGCGGCTGCCTGGTCTGGCTGGAATGTCTGTGTTGGCCTCCGGTGCCGTGGTTCTGGTGTACAACCCGGTGGCTTTGTCGACGGTGTATGGCGACCAGGTACGCGCCGCCGCTGCTGCTGCGAGTTCGCAGCCCAAGACTGAGGCGGAGGTTGCGACCGGCGGTGAGCCTGGCGGTGTCGCTCCGCTGGCAGCGCCGAGTCAGGTGCCTCTGGTTCTCGTGGTGGACGACTCCATCACCGTGCGCCGTGTCACCCAGCGCCTGCTGCAGCGGGAGGGCTACCGTGTGGCGCTGGCTGCCGATGGTCTTCAAGCGCTGGAGCGGTTGCAGGAAGAGCGGCCGACCGTGGTTCTGTCCGATATCGAAATGCCGCGAATGGACGGTTTCGACCTGGCGCGCAACATCCGCGCAGACGGTGCCCTGCGAGACCTGCCGATCATCATGATCACATCGCGGATTGCCGAGAAGCACCGCGAGCACGCGATGGAGCTCGGTGTCAACCATTACCTGGGCAAGCCCTACTCGGACGAAGAGCTGCTCAGTCTGATCCAGCACTACGCGCGGTTGGAGCAAGCTGTCGAGGCCTGATGATCTTCATGGCGGCAACCTGAGTTCGCGTGGGCCTGCTCAACCGGGCAGGCCCACGGCGTTTTCGGGGTGACACGCCAGCGAACTGAACATACGTCCAATTTCTCACTGCGGATCGAACCGTTTCATTCAAGGAAGATGCATGACATCCTCTCCTGCTTCGCCGGTAACCCCTGATCCCCGGCTGCTTGCATGCCTTGCCGTCTTGGTGCGCGAGCGGGCCTCCGACCTGTTTTTGATGGCGGGTGCCAAACCCACGATCAAGCGCCAGGGTCTGTTTGTGCCCCTGGGTCAGCAACTGCTCACGCCCGAGAGCGTTCGGCAACTGGCCTACTCGATCATGCGGCCGGACCAGCAACATGAATTCGAAACCACGATGGAGTGTGACCTGTCCATCGATACTCCTGAAGGTGAACGGTTTCGGGTGAACGTTCACATGCAGCGTGGCCAGGTCGGGATGGTTGTGCGCCATGTGGCTGCCTCGATTCCGCGCCTGGATGAACTGGGGTTGCCCCCGGTGCTCGGCAAGCTGGCCTTGCTCAAGCGGGGCCTTGTGCTGACTGTGGGCTCCGCGGGCTCTGGCAAGACCACCACACTGGCCTCCATTTTGGACCACCGCAATGCCAATACATGCGGTCACATCCTCACGGTGGAAGACCCCATTGAATTTCTGCACACGCACAAGAAGTCGCTGGTCACACAGCGTGAGGTGGGGCTCGATACCCACAGCTACGACGAGGCGCTGCGCCGGGCGATGCGTGAGGCGCCCAACGTGATCATGATCGGGGAGATCCGTGACCGTGCGACCATGCAGCATGCGCTGCACTACGCGGAATCGGGACACCTGTGCGTATCAACCCTGCACGCCAACAATGCCAACCAGGCCGTGCAGCGGATCCTCAACTTCTTCCCTGAAACCGCTCAGCGCCAGCTGTTGATGGACCTTTCGCTCAACCTCAGCGCCGTGATTGCCCTGCGGCTGATCCCAGGCCTGGCGAGTCGGCTGGTGCCCGCCACCGAGATCATGCTGCTGACGCCCTTTGTGGCAGAGCTGATCCAAAAAGGCCAGATTGACGAACTCAAGACCGCCATCATCCGCGGCACAGAGCAGGGCATGTGCAGTTTTGACCAGTCGCTGCTGGCCATGGTGGACGCAGGTTCGATCTCTCCGCAGGAGGCGATTGCCCATGCGGACAACCGCACCGATGTCCGTCTGCGGCTTCGGCTGGCCGCTGGTAATTCGCTCGAAATTGCGGGTATGGACATGACCGAACTGGTACGCCAGGCGGACCCTATCACGCAGTACTGATCGTCTGCGACGTGGCGCAGGCCTCATCCCAACCCAATGACGCCGTACAGACCTTGACGGTGCTGGCGCTTACGCCACGGCCTGCTTGACCACGGCGTACCGCTGCAAGGTCTTTTGGCGTGCTGTGTCGTGGTCGACCACGGGCGCCGGGTATTGCTGCCCCAGCGTGATGCCTGCCGCCTGAAGATCCAGCGGGCGCGCCGCCCAGGGCGCATGCAGTGCGGGTGTGGGTAGCGCGGCCAGCTGGGGCAGGTAACGGCGGATGAACTTGCCCTCAGGGTCGAACTTCTGACTCTGGCTGACCGGATTGAAAATGCGGAAGTACGGTTGTGCATCGCAGCCGCTGGAGCTGGCCCACTGCCAACCGCCGTTGTTGGCAGCCAGGTCGAAGTCGTTGAGCTGCCGCGCAAAGTACCGCTCGCCCCAGCGCCAGTCGATGCCCAAATCCTTGACTAGAAAGCTGGCGACCACCATCCGCAGGCGGTTGTGCATGTAACCCGTCTGGTTGATTTGCGCCATGGCGGCATCGACGAGCGGGTAGCCGGTTCGCCCATCGCACCAGGCGGCAAACAGCTCTTGCGCATGCGCGCCCGTCTCCCACTCAATGGCATCGTAGGCGGGCTTGAAGCTGCGCTCGACGACGTGCGGGTGGTGGTGCAGGATCTGAAAGTAAAAGTCCCGCCAGATCAGCTCACCGAGCCAGACGCTGGCGCCCGCGCTGCCGGACTGCGCGCGGCCGAGCGCGGTGCGGGCGAGCAGGCGCGGCGAAATCGTGCCAAAGCGCAGATGCACGCTCAGGTAGCTGGGCCCCTTGACCGCCGGGAAATTGCGCGTGTCTTCATAGCGGTCGATACGCTCCAGGAAATCCTTGAAAAGTGCCTGTCCGCCCGAACTGCCCGTCGGCAATTTCAGCGCGGAAAGACCCGCCGGTTCAAAGCCAAGCTCCGCCAGGGTCGGCACAGCGCGGCGGCGATTCGCTGGCACGGGTGCCAGCCTGTGGGCCAGGGGTTCCACGGGCAGCTCGGCCAGTGCCTGGGGGTCTGCCCTGCGGAGCCACGCATTCTTGTAGGGGGTGAATACGCTGTAAGCCGTTCCCGATTGGGTGAGGACTTCGCTGCGCTCCAGAATCATGTGGTCTTTGAAGGTGTGGAATGCCTGGCCCGCAGCCGCCAGCCGGGTGCGGACCTGCGCGTCGCGCAGCAGTGCCTGGGGCTCGTCATCGTGGTTGGCAAACACAGCCTGCGCGCCCAGTTCGACCGCCAGTTGCGGCACGGCATCTGCCGCCCGCCCATGCACCACAATCAGCCCACCCGCGCCCTGTGGCGAGAGGCTTCGCAGTGCGGCATCAAGCTCGACCAGGCTTTCGCGCAGGAATTCCACCCGGCGGTCCACTTTGGGCAAGTCATTGAGAATGTCCGTGTCGAAGACAAACATGCAATGCACTTGCTGGCACTGGCTCAGGGCGTGGTGAAGTGCGGCTTGATCCTGTGCGCGCAGGTCGCGGCGAAACCAGACCAGGCCGCAGCGGTAGGTGTTTGAGGAAGAAGTGGGCGTCATGTTCGCCGTTAAAATGAAGCAATGGCTTCCGATTCTGCGCCCATCAACCTCACGCATCATTTCCTCATTGCGATGCCCGGTCTGGAAGATGAGTCTTTCGCGCGCAGTGTCATCTACCTGTGCGAGCACAGCGAGCGCGGCGCGCTTGGTCTCATCATCAACAAACCCACCGATATCACCCTCAAGGGCCTGTTTGACAAGGTGGACCTTTCGCTGCTGCGCGAGGACCTCAGCGGTGAACCCGTGTTTCAGGGCGGGCCGGTGCAAACCGACCGTGGCTTTGTGCTGCACGAGCCCCTGCTCATGAACCCGGCCGAGACCGATGAATCGGCCTACGCTTCGACCATGGTCATCCCAGGCGGGCTGGAGATGACCACCTCCAAAGACGTACTCGAAGCCCTCTCCACCGGGGCCGGGCCTCGGCGGGTGCTCATCACCCTGGGATATTCGTCCTGGGGCGAGGGGCAACTGGAATCCGAGCTGGCTGAGAACGCCTGGCTCACCGTCGGCGCCGATTTGTCGGTCATCTTCGATACACCCGCGCCCGAGCGTTACGACCGGGCGCTGGCGCTGCTGGGCCTTCAGGCCTGGATGCTGTCGCCCGAGGCGGGGCACGCATGACCGGCTTGCCCGTTCAGCCGGCGGTTCCTGCGCATTTTCAGACCTTTCTTGCTTTCGACTTTGGCCTCAAGCGCACCGGGGTCGCGTCGGGCAACCGCTTGCTGCGCAGCGCCACGGCCCAGCCCACCATCCAGGCCGAGGGCGATGCCCGCTTTGTGCAGGTGGCCCAGCGCATCAAGGAATGGCAGCCCGACGCATTGGTGATCGGCGTGCCCTACCACCCCGACGGCGCCAGCCACGACAACACCGAGCGCGCGCTCAAGTTTGGCCGCCAGCTGCGTGGGCGCTTTGGCCTGCAGGTCTTTGAAGTGGACGAGCGCTACAGCACCACCGAGGCCCATGCCGAGCGCTCGCGCGGCAGTTCCGGGTTTGCTGGGGGCGCCAAGGATGCAGACGCCGCGTCGGCCTGCATCATCCTGGAACAGTTTTTGAGGAATCTCCCATGACCCACCCCTCCCCAACAGCGCCCAGCGTGGGGGCGTTGTCCCTCGACGCCGAGGCGCTGTACCGCGAGCTGCTGCGCGGCGTGCGCAGCATGCTCACCCCGACCACGCATCTGGCGGGCATTGCTTCGGGCGGTGCCTGGCTGGCCGAACGCCTGCAACGTGACCTGAATCTGCACGGCCCTGCCGGGGTGCTGTCGTCCGTGATGCACCGCGACGACTTTGCCCAGCGCGGACTGTCGGCCAGCGCGCAGACCTCGCTGCCGTTCGATGTGAACGGTGCTGATGTGCTGGTGCTCGATGATGTGCTCTACACCGGCCGCACCATCCGCGCCGTGCTCAACGAACTGTTCGACTACGGCCGTCCCGCCAGTGTGCGCCTGGCCGTGCTGGTCGATCGCGGTGGGCGCGAGCTGCCCGTGCAGGCCGACTTTGCGGCGGCCCGCGTGGCGTTGCCCGCCGCACAGTCGCTGGCCCTGGCGCGGGACGGGCAGGGCAACTTCCAATTCCAAGTCAAAGAGGCGTGACCGTGCTGCACAAGCGCAACCCCCAACTCAACAAGAACGGCGAGCTGATCCACCTGCTCTCCATCGAGGGCCTGCCGCGTGACATCGTCACGCACATCCTTGACACGGCGGCCAACTTCGTGAGCGTGAACGACCGCGAAGTCAAAAAGGTGCCCCTGTTGCGCGGCAAGAGCGTGTTCAATCTGTTTTTTGAGAACAGCACGCGCACGCGCACCACGTTCGAGATCGCAGCCAAACGGCTGTCTGCCGACGTGCTCAACCTGGACATCGCGCGCAGCTCGGCCAGCAAGGGCGAGTCGCTGCTGGACACCATTGCCAACCTGAGCGCGATGGCGGCCGACCTTTTCGTGGTGCGCCACAGCGAGTCCGGCGCGCCCTACCTGATCGCCCGCCACGTAGCGCCCCACGTGCACGTGATCAACGCGGGCGATGGTCGCCATGCCCACCCCACGCAGGGGTTGCTGGACATGTACACCATTCGCCACTTCAAGAAGGATTTCAGTAACCTCACAGTGGCCATCGTCGGCGATGTGCTGCACTCGCGCGTGGCGCGCTCCGACATCCACGGCCTGACCACGCTGGGCTGTGCCGAGGTGCGCGTGGTGGGCCCGCGCACGCTGGTGCCTGGCGACATGGCGCAGATGGGCGTGCGGGTGTGTCACACGCTCGAAGAGGGCATCAAGGACGCCGATGTGGTCATCATGCTGCGCCTGCAAAACGAGCGCATGAGCGGCGCGCTGTTGCCCTCCAGCCAGGAATACTTCAAGAGCTTTGGCCTCACGCAGGAGAAGCTGCAGCTGGCCAAGCCGGACGCCATCGTCATGCACCCCGGCCCCATCAACCGCGGCGTCGAAATCGACTCTGCCGTGGTTGATGGCAAGCAAAGCGTCATCCTGCCGCAGGTGACTTTTGGCATCGCTGTGCGCATGGCGGTCATGAGCATCGTGGCCGGCAATGAAGCCTGACCCCCGTCAAGAAATGCCCCCCTGTGCCGCTTCGCGTCATCCGCCAAGGGGGACGCCAGCCCTGGCCCGGCAAAGCCGGTTCCACGGGGGCGCTGGCACCGGGCTGGCTGTGGCGCGAACGGTCGGGCACGTATCGAGCGGCACGGTTGCTATAAATTCGATAGCTGTTATCGCTTATCCATCGCGCGCAAGTGCCCAATTTTGTTTGAAATCATGAAAATCCTGATCCAAAACGGCCGTGTGATCGACCCCGCCTCGGGCCTTGACCAGACCTGTGATATCGCCGTGGCGGCCGGGCGCATCGTGGGCCTGAACCGCACACCGGCCGACTTCACGCCCGCGCGGGTGCTCGATGCCAGCGGCTGCATCGTGCTGCCCGGCCTGGTGGATCTGGCGGCGCGTTTGCGCGAGCCGGGGCACGAGCATGAAGGCATGCTCGAATCCGAAATGGCGGCGGCGGTGGCCGGTGGCGTGACCAGCCTGGTGTGCCCGCCCGACACCGACCCGGTGCTCGACGAGCCCGGTCTGGTGGAGATGCTCAAGTTCCGCGCCGAGAAGCTGCACCAGTCGCGCCTGTTCCCGCTGGGTGCGCTCACGCGCAATCTGGCGGGCGAAGTGCTGACCGAAATGGCCGAGCTCACCGAATCCGGCTGCGTAGGCTTTGGCCAGGCCGAGGTGCCACTGGCCAGCACGCAGGTGCTGCAGCGCGCGCTGCAGTACGCCGCCACCTTTGGCTACACGGTTTGGCTGCGCCCGCAGGACATGCACCTGGGCAAGGGAGTGGCCGCCAGCGGGCCGCTGGTGACGCGCCTGGGCTTGTCGGGCGTGCCTGTGGCGGCCGAGACGATTGCCTTGCACACCATCTTCGAGCTGCTCAAGACCACCGGCGCGCGCGTGCACTTGTGCCGTATCAGCAGCGCTGCGGGGGTGGAGCTTATCCGCCGCGCCAAGGCCGACGGCCTGAACGTCACGGCCGATGTGAGCATCAACTCGCTGCACCTCACCGATGTGGACATCGGCTTTTTTGACAGCCGCGCCCGCCTGTCGCCGCCGCTGCGCCAGCAGCGCGACCGCACGGCGCTGAATGCGGCGCTGGCCGATGGCACCATCGACGCGCTGGTGTCCGACCACAACCCGGTGGACGAAGACGCCAAGACCCTGCCCTTTGCCGAGGCGGAGCCCGGCGCTACCGGTCTGGAGCTCTTGCTCAGCCTGGCCCTCAAATGGTCCCAGGACAGCGGCATCCCGCTGCAGCGCGCCCTGGCCGTGGTCACGTCAGAGCCCGCACGCGTGCTGGGCAGCGCCCTGGGCACGCTGCAAGCCAGCGTGGGCCAGATCGTGGAAGGCGGTGTGGGCGATCTGTGCATTGTGGACCCGCATGCCGCGTGGACGGTGCAGGCCGATGCCCTTTGCAGCCAGGGCAAGCACACGCCGTTTTCCGGCTACGAAGTGCCCGGCCGGGTCCGGGCAACGCTCGTGGGCGGTCAGGTGGCTTTTGACCGATAGGCTGTCATGCGGCCAGGGTCACTGCAGGCGGCCCGCTGCCAAGACGGTTGCGCTTCGGCTATCGCTGGTGCAGCGCGGCTTCGCGCTGTGGTGGCACAACGCTAAGGGTGATTGAAATGAGGCAACTGCGCGCCTGCTGGCGGCTGCTGCGCCTGCTCGGGCATATCGGCAAAGGTCTGTGGATCGTGGCGCTGCGCTTTCCGACGCTGCCCCCCGACCAGCAGCAGGCCCATGTGCAGGCGTGGTCTTTGCAGCTGCTGGCCCACGCGGGCGTCAGCCTGCGCATCGCGGGCAGCGCGCCCGTCATCGGGCCGGTGATGCTGGTGGCCAACCATCTGTCGTGGCTGGACATCCCGGTCATGCACGCAGCCCGGTACTGCCGCTTTGTCTCCAAATCCGACGTGCAGGGCTGGCCGTTGATCGGCATGTTGGCCACGGCGGCGGGCACGCTGTACATCGAGCGCAGCTCGCGCCGTGACGCGCTGCGGATGGTGCGTACGATGCAGGAGGCTCTGGAGCGCGGCGAGGTGCTGGCCGTGTTTCCCGAAGGCACCACGGGCGACGGCCGCGCCATGCTGCCGTTTCATGCCAACCTGCTGCAGGCCCCCGTGATGGCTGGCGCGCCCGTGCAGCCGGTGGGGCTGCGTTTTGTCGACAAAGCCCAGGGCGTCACCAGCTTTGCGCCGAGCTATATCGGTGATGAAACGCTGGTGGGGTCGATCTGGCGCACGCTGTGCGCGCCCCCCATCGAGGCCGTGGTGCACTACGGCCAGCCGGAGAGCGCCGCCGACCGAGACCGCCGCGCATGGGCTCAGCACCTGCACACCGTGGTGGATAGCTTGCGCCAGACCTGACGCACCGATGGCGCTGTACCGGGGCAAACCCGGCATGGCGCAAGGCGTGTGGTGTGCGCGCAGCACCAAAGCCCTGTTGCGCTGCCCGGATGCCCATTGGGCACACAATGAGACAAGGCCCGTCGCCGTTGGCCGCCGGCCTACCCCACCTCCCTTTGGTTTTTTCATGCTGATTTCCCAGACGGCATCGCCTGTGCTTGCCGGTTTGCCCGCGCGCTGGCGTGTTCGCCCGACTGGCCAGGCAGCGGCGCTGCTGATGGCGGCGTGGCTGCTTGCCAGTGCGACCGCGCCAGATGCCTGGGCGGCGCAGAGTGCGCCCGACGCAGGCGCGCTGGCGCCCGTGGTGGTCACCGGCGGCGCAAGCTGGCGCGACGGCTGGTTGTCTCCAGGCTCGATTGATGTGGTCGATGGCGATGAACTGCGGGCGGGGCAATTGCAGATCAACCTGTCGGAAGGGCTGGGCCGGGTACCCGGTCTGGTGGTTCGTCACCGCAACAACTATGCGCAGGACCTGCAGATTTCTGTGCGCGGCTTCGGCGCGCGGGCACCGTTTGGCGTGCGCGGGGTGCGCTTGTTTGTGGATGGCATCCCTGCCACCACACCCGATGGCCAGGGACAGGTGGCGCATTTCCCGCTGGGCAGCGCCGACCGCGTCGAGGTGGTGCGCGGGCCGTTTTCGGTGCTCTATGGCGCATCGGCGGGCGGTGTGGTGGCGCTCTACACCCAGGACGGGCAGCGACCGGGCGAGTGGCGCAGCGGCGCGGTGGCGGGGGGCGACGGGCTGTGGCGCCTGTCCACGCAGGTCAGCGGGCAAACGGGCACCGACGCTGCGCCGGGCTGGGCGTACACGCTGGAGGCCACGGGGTTCGCGACCGACGGCCCGCGGCCGCAGTCGGCGGCGTCGCGCAGCACCGCCAGCCTCAAGCTGTCACGCACCGGCGAGGATGGCGCCCGCACCGTGCTGGTCTTTCACCGCCACACCAGCCGCGCGCAGGACCCGTTGGGCCTGACCCGGGCCGAGTGGGCCGCCCGGCCCGGCGGAACCACGCCAGCCGCCACGCTGTTTGATACGCGCAAGACGGTAGGGCAAAGCCAACTGGGGCTGGCATGGGAGCAACCGCTGGGCCAGAGCCAGCGCGTGGAAGTCATGCTCTATGGCGGCGAGCGCAATGTGGTCCAGTTTCAGGCCATCCCTGTGGCCGCGCAGGGGCCTGCTGGCAGCGCAGGCGGGGTGATCGACCTGGCCCGGCAGTACGGCGGCATGAATGCCCGCTGGCGGCTGCAACGCAGCCTGGACGGCGCAGACCTCAGCCTCGCCGCGGGCCTGGCCGCCGATGTGCAGAGCGAGGTCCGCCGTGGCTATGACAACTTTGCCGGTGCGCTGCTGGGCGTGCAGGGCCGGCTGCGGCGCGATGAGACCAATCGCGTGGCCAGCGTTGACCCGTATGTGCAGGCGCAGTGGCGCTCGGCGGTCACCACGCTCACGGCGGGGCTGCGGCATTCCAGTGTGCGGTTTGCATCGGCCGACCGCTATGTGGCCCCCGGCAACCCCGACGACAGCGGCGCAGTGCGCTACAGCGGCATGAGCCCGATGCTGGGCGTGCGCCGCGAGATCACGCCTGCACTACAGGCCTTTGCCAGCGTGGGGCGCGGCTTTGAAACGCCCACCTTGAACGAGGTGGCCTACCGCCCGTCGGGCCAGACCGGGCTGAATGCGGCGCTGGCACCGTCGCGCAGCCTGAGCGCAGAGGCAGGACTGCGCGGCCGCCAGGGCTGGGGCCAGTGGAGTGCGACCCTGTTCGATACCCGCACGCGCGATGAGATCGTGGTGCTGTCCAACACGGGCGGGCGCGCCACCTTTCAGAACGCCGGGCGCACGCGCCGCCGGGGGGTGGAGCTGGCGGGCGTCATGCAGTGGGGCCCCGTGACGGTGACGCCTGCCTTCACCTGGATGGATGCGCGCTACCGCGACGGCTTTGCCACCTGCACCGCTGCACCGTGCAGCAGCCCGTCCGTGGCAGTGCCTGCCGGCAACCGGCTGCCGGGGCTGGCCAGGCAGCAGGGCTATGTGCAGATCGCCTGGGAGCCCGGTTGGGCGGGCAGCGTGTTCACCCTGGAGGCCACGCACACGGGCCGCTTGGTGGCCAACGATGTCAACACGGACCTTGCCCCGGCCAGCACGCTGGTCAACCTGGGCCTGCGCCTGGAGCAAAGGCTGCAAGGCTGGACGCTGCGCGAGTTTGTGCGCATCGACAACGTTGCCAACCGCCGCCACGTGGGCTCGGTGATCGTCAACGAGGGCAATGGCCGGTTTTATGAGCCGGGCGGCAGGCGCGCCGCATATGTGGGCCTGGAGCTGGTGCGGCCGCTGGCGTGGTGACTGCGCCAGCAACGCCTTGGATGCAGCGGCCTCAGGTGGCCGCGTGGGGCGCGCGCGGGAAGGTCACCACATGGTCCACCTGCGCGCGGATGCCGATCCATTCGCCCACGGCGTGGTCGTGGTGGCTGGGCACATGCGCCAGCACCGCGTGGCCGCTGGCCAGGCGCAGCGTGTAGAGGAACTCCGAGCCCCGAAACGATTTGCGCACGATTTGCGCCTGCACCGGTGCATGGTCGTCGTGCACGATGTCGTCGGCGCGCAGCAGCACATCGCACTCGCCAGCGGGGTAGCTGCTGGGCAGCGGGCATTCGTGCAGGTCGGTCAGATCGCCCAGCGGCGTCTGCGCCACCACGTTGTTGCCGCGCTGCACCAGCGTGGCGGGTGCGAACACGCCATGGCCGATGAAGTCGGCCACAAAGCGGGTGGCCGGGCGGTGGTACAGCGTGTAGGCGTCGTCCCACTGGTGCAGGCGGCCCTCGTGCATCACGCCAATCACATCGCCCATGGCAAAGGCCTCAAACTGGTCGTGCGTGACCAGCAGGGCGGTCGCGCCCGCGGCCTTCAGGATGCCGCGCACCTCGTGCGCCAAGCGCTCGCGCAGGTCCACGTCGAGGTTGGAGAAGGGCTCATCGAGCAGCATGAGCTGCGGGCGGGGCGCCAGCGCGCGCGCCAGGGCCACGCGCTGCTGCTGGCCGCCCGACAGTTCATGCGGGTAGCGGTGCTCGCTGCCCTCGAGCCCCACCAGTTGCAGCACCTCGCGCACGCGGGCGGCCTGCTCGGCGCGTGGGAGCTGGTCAATGCCAAACGCCACGTTGCGGCCCACGCTCAGGTGCGGGAAGAGGGCGTAGTCCTGAAACACCATGCCGATGCGGCGTTGCTCGGGCGGCACGCTGAGCGTGGCGCTGCCCACCAGACCCCTGGTCAGCCGGATCTCCCCGCCCGTCACGCGCTCCAGGCCCGCCACGGCGCGCAGCAGGGTGGTCTTGCCGCAGCCCGATGGCCCAATCAGCACGCCGATATCACCCGCGTGCAGGCCCAGGGTCACGCCCTGCACAGCGGCCTGGCTGCGGCCTGCATAGCGGACTTCGAGTTGGGAGACCTCAAGAAACATCCCCGCATTTTAGGCTGTGGTCGTGAATGCTTAGAATTCGCATTTGCATTTCCGGCCCTCGCGGCACGCGCGCCAGCGGCCTCGATGCGTCGATCTCCCTTGCCGAGCTTTCCTTGGTGCACCGCACGTCCATCTTCTGTCGCAGCTTGCTGCTGATCCTGTTTGCGGGCTTTCTGGCGCTGCCCGTGCTGGCCGTGTTGGGATCGTGGTGGCCGTGGGGGCAGGGCGACGGACAGGCCTGGCACATCCTGCATGAGATGGCCGCCACCGTGCTGCCGCGCTATGCCTGGACCACGCTGTGGCTGGGCGTGCTGGTGGCTGTGGGCGCTGCCGTGGTCGGCACCTGCACCGCCGCCGCCGTGACGCTGTTTGACTTTCCGGGCCGCCGCACCTTAGAGTGGCTGCTGCTGCTGCCGCTGGCCATGCCCGCCTACGTGACGGCCTACGCATACACCGACTTTTTGCAGTTCAGCGGGCCGCTGCAGGCGGGGCTGCGCAGCGCCTTCGGGCTGGAGGGGCGCGTGCTCCCCGAGATCCGCAGCCTGGGCGGGGCGGTGTGGGTGTTCATCTTCAGCCTGTATCCCTACGTGTACCTGCTGGCGCGCACGGCGCTGGGCGAGCGCGCCGCGCACCTGATGGAGGCCGCGCGCCTGCTGGGCGCGCCGCTGCCGCGCCGCATCCGCGCCGTGGCCCTGCCGCTGGCGCGCCCCGCAGTGGCAGCGGGCGTGGCGCTGGTGCTGATGGAAACCCTGGCCGACTTTGGCGTGTCCAGCTACTTCGGCATCCAGACCTTCACCACCGGCATCTACAAGGCCTGGCTGTCCATGGACAACCGCCTGGCCGCCGCGCAGTTGGCCACCATGTTGCTGGCGGTGGTGGTGCTGCTGCTGCATCTGGAGCAGCGCGCCCAGCAGCGCATGCGCTTTGCCTCGGTGGGTGGGCGCGGAGGCTCCACCGAGGCGCAGCCCCTGGTGCTGCGGGGCGGGCGGCGCTGGTTGGCCTGGGCCGTCTGCGCGCTGCCGGTGCTGATGGGTTTTGTCGCGCCGGTGGCCTTCATGCTGCGCCCGCTGGCGGCCGACTGGGCCGCCCTGCCGTGGGAGCGTTTTCTGGAGTGGGCCTGGCACAGCGTGCGGCTGGGCGGCATCACCGCCGTGCTGGCCGTACTGGCTGCGCTGACGCTGGCGTTTGCCCTGCGCCGCCGTCCTGACCCGGTGACCCGCGGCGTGGTCCGGCTGGCCAGCCTGGGCTATGCCGTGCCGGGCGCAGTCATCGTCGTGGGGCTGCTGCTGCCGGTGGGCTGGCTGCAGGCCGTGGTGCCGCACTGGGGCGTGGGCGCGCTGGTCACCGCCACCAGCTTTGGCATCGTGTGGGCCTACCTGGTGCGCTTTTGCGCCGTGGCGCTGCAGTCGGTGCAAAGCGGGTATGCCCGCATCCCGGTCAGCCTGGACGATTTGGCCCGCATGCTGGGCGTGGGCAGCCTGGGCCTGCTGTCGCGCGTGCACTGGCCGCTGCTCAAGCGCTCAACGGCGGCAGCGGCGCTGCTGGTGTTTGTCGATGTGATGAAAGAGCTGCCCGCCACCATGGTCCTGCGCCCCTTCAACAGCGACACGCTGGCCGTGGTGGCCTACCAGCTGGCGCGCGATGAGCGCCTGGGCGAGGCGGCCCTGCCATCGCTGGCGCTGGTGGCCGTGGGCCTGGTGCCGGTGATCCTGCTCAGCCGCACACTGCGCAGCCGGTGATGCCGGGGCAGCACAATTATTGAGTCGGCACCTTTGAACTTGAACCAGCCGTTCGGGCTGAGCCTGTCGAAGCCTTGCGCAGTGCTTCGAACCGCATCAACGCATTCAAGTTGGTTGATGCCGACTCAATAGGTAAGAAAACCAGCCATCGCGCCTGCCCACAGGGCTTATAGCGCTATCAGTTAAATAGCATTTGGCAACGCACCACAAAATGGTAGCTGGCGTTTGACCTTGACGACCATGACCGCGTCGGTGCGGGGTGTCGCTGATGCCCCCTTCGCTGCACTACTCCACCGTCACACTCTTGGCCAGATTGCGTGGCTTGTCCACGTCGGTGCCGCGCGCGCAGGCGGTGTGGTAGGCCAGCAGTTGCAGTGGTACCACGTGCAGCAGGGGGCTGAGCGCGCCGTAGTGCTCGGGCATGCGGATGACGTGCAGGCCCTCGCTGCTTTCGATGCGGGTGTCGGTGTCGGCCAGCACATACAGCACACCGGCGCGGGCGCGTACTTCCTGCATGTTGCTCTTGAGCTTTTCCAGCAGCGCGTCGTTGGGTGCCACCGTGACGACGGGCATGGCGCTGGTCACCAGTGCCAGCGGGCCGTGCTTGAGCTCGCCAGCCGGGTAGGCCTCGGCGTGGATGTAGCTGATTTCCTTGAGCTTGAGCGCGCCTTCCAGGGCGATGGGGTAGTGCAGGCCCCGGCCCAGAAAGAGGGCGTTTTCCATACGTGCAAAGTCTTCGGCCCAGCTGATGATCTGCGGCTCCAGGGCCAGCACGGCCTGCAGGGCCACGGGCAGGTGGCGCATGGCCTTGAGGTGTTCGGCCTCCTGCGCTTCGCTCAGGCGGCCTTTGCTTTGGGCCAGCGCCAGCGTCAGCAAGAACAGGCCCGCCAGCTGCGTGGTGAAGGCCTTGGTGCTGGCCACGCCAATTTCCACCCCGGCGCGGGTGATGTAGGCCAGCTTGCATTCGCGCACCATGGCGCTGGTGGCAACGTTGCAAATGGTGAGCGTGTGCTGCATGCCCAGTGATTGCGCATGGCGCAGCGCGGCCAGCGTGTCGGCGGTTTCGCCGCTTTGGCTGATGGTGACGACCAGCGTCCGCGGGTTGGGCACGCTGGTGCGGTAGCGGTATTCGCTGGCCACCTCCACTTGCGTGGGGATGCCGGCGATGTCCTCCAGCCAGTATTTGGCGGTGCAGCCGCTGTAGTAGCTGGTGCCGCAGGCCAGGATGAGTACGCTGTCGATGTCCTTGAAAACGCGCCAGGCGGCCGCCCCGGGTTGGCCGTGCTGGCTGTGGCCGTCAAACAGCTCGGGCACGATGCCTTCCACGCCTTCCAGCGTGTCGGCGATGGCGCGTGGCTGCTCGAAGATTTCCTTTTGCATGTAGTGGCGGTAGGGCCCGAGCTCGGCCGCGCCGCTGTGGGCCTGCACGGTACGCACCGGGCGCTGCGCGGGGGTGCGCGCGCTGCCGTCCTTGCCCACGATCCAGTAGCGGCCCTGTTGCAGGTCTGCCAGGTCGCCTTCTTCCAGGTACACGATCTGGTCGGTCACGCCGGCCAGGGCCATGGCATCGCTGGCCAGGAAATGCTCCGATCCGCCGCTGCCAACCCCCAGGATCAGCGGCGAGCCTGCGCGTGCGCCCACCACGCGGTGGGGTTCGTCCTTGTGCATCACGGCGATGGCGTAGGCGCCTTGCAGTTCGGCCACCGCAGCTTGCACGGCATCGAACAGGTCGCCGTTGTAGTGGCTGTCCACCAGGTGGGCGATGACCTCGGTGTCGGTCTGGCTGGCAAACACATAGCCGCGCGCTTGCAGGGCCTGGCGCAGGTCTTCGTGGTTTTCGATGATGCCGTTGTGCACCAGGGCGACACGACCGGGCTTGACCGGATCGCGCCCCGCGTTGTGGCCAGGCGCGCCGCCCGCAGGGCCGCTGCCGTGGCTGAAGTGTGGGTGGGCGTTGTGCACTGCAGGTGCCCCGTGGGTGGCCCAGCGGGTGTGGGCGATGCCGGTGGCGCCTTGCACCTGGTCGGCCATGACCTGCTCGAGCAGTTCGGCCACGCGGGCTGTGCTGCGCGCACGTTGCAATCCGGCGGGGCGCGATGCGTCCAGGCTGGCGGCATGCACCGCCACGCCGCACGAGTCATAGCCCCGGTATTCGAGCCGTTGCAGTCCCTGGACGAGCAGGGGAACGATATTGCGCGTGGAAACTGCGCCGACGATGCCACACATGAAGACTCCTTGGGGGCGGGAACGTTGGGCGTGATCGTAGGGCTTGCAACAAGAAATATCTGATCAAAATTGAAATCTGATTTTTGTTTTTATTTCTGCGATGGTGTAAAAAGTAAAGTTGTTTCAAATTAATATCCACAATGGAACAAAATTTCATAGACGCCGTGGATCTTCGGCTGCTTGCCTTGCTTCAGGAGGATGCCAGTCGCAGCAACCAGTGGCTTGCCGCGCAGGTGGGTGTGTCTGCGCCGACCTGCCTGCGGCGGGTGCGGCGGCTGCATGAGGCGGGCCTGATCGAGCGGCAGGTGGCCATCCTTCAGCCCGATCGGCTGGCGGCCTTCCAGGGGCATGGCCTTGCATGCATCGTGGAGGTGTCGCTCGACCGCCAGGGGGCCGAGCAGATAGATGCCTTCGAGGCCCGGGCGGTGGCCGAGCCCGCGGTGCGGCAGTGCTGGCGCGTTGCGCCGGGGCCGGACTTCATGCTGGTGGTTCACACGCGCGACATGCCGGGCTATCTGGCACTGTCGCAGCGCCTGTTCACGGCAGATGCCAACGTGCGCAATGTGAAGGCGTTCTTCAGCACCAAGCGCGCAAAGTTTGATACAAAACTGCCGCTTACGCTTGTCTGAATTCAACTTGATGCTATTAAATACATAGCATCTGACGCATCATCGCATGCCGGGGTTGGCGGCTGAGCTGCCAGGGGCGTCGTGCCCCCCAGTGCTGGCGGCAACGGCCCGCAGCGCGGTCAGGCGCCCCGCGCAACGGCGGGCCACTGCACCCGCACGGTGCATCCAGCGCCGGGGCGGGCGGTTGCCGTGACCTCGCCCCCGTGCCGCTTGGCAATCAGCCTGCACAGGGCCAGCCCGGCACCCACGCCTTCGAAGTCCGACTCGCGGTGCAGCCGCTGGAACACGCCAAACAACTGCCCGGCGCGCGCGGGGTCGAAGCCGACGCCGTTGTCCTCGATGGTGAAGGCCACCTGACCCGGCGGCGCTGGCACCGGGGCAATGGCAATCACCGGCAGCGCAGCGTTGCGCGAGAACTTGAGCGCGTTGCCCAGCAGGTGCACGAGCAGGTCGTGCAGCAGCGCCGCATCGGCCTGCAGCACGGGCAGATCGGGTGCCACATGCCACCGGGGTGTGGCCCGGGTGGCTGCATTCAGCCCAGCGGGGGGCGCCTGCTTTGCGACGGCCTGCTCCTGGGCCTGCTCCAGGGCTTGTGGCACTGCCTGCGCCAGTGGCACGGGCGCGGGCCGCAGCGGCGACTGGCCCGCGCGGGCGATGGCCAGCAGCCCGTCGAGCATGTGCCCCATGCGGCGGGCAGACTGGTCCATGGTGTCCAGAAAATGCTGGGCTTCCTGAATCTCCGGGCGAGTGCCCACATCGGCCGGCAGGTCGGACAGCACCTCGCGCACCAGCGCCCCGAACGATGTGACATGCCGCAAGGGCGCGCGCAGGTCATGCGACACGGCACGCAAGAACTCGTCTTGCGTGGCGGCCATCTCGGCCACGTGCCGCTGGCTGGCGGCCAGCGCGGCGCGCAGCGCATCGGGCGTCAGTTCGTCTGGGTGCATGGGGTGGGGGTGTCAGGCCTTGGGGGACTTCACGGGGCGTTGCCAGTTGGCAATGCTCAGCTGCTTGGCTCGCGTCACGCTGAGCGCGCCGGGCGCGGTGCTCTTGGTGATGGTGCTGCCGCCGCCCACGGTGCCGCCCGCGCCGATGGTCACGGGCGCTATCAGAACGCAGTTGCTGCCCACATGCACATCGGCTTCGATCACGGTGCGGTGCTTGTGGGCGCCGTCGTAGTTGGCGGTGATGCTGCCTGCGCCGTAGTTCACGCGCTCGCCCACGGTGGCGTCGCCCAGGTAGGCCAGGTGGTTGGCCTTGGCGCCATCGGCCAGCGTGCTGTTCTTGACTTCCACAAAGTTGCCGATGTGCACCTCGCGGCCGAGCTGCGCGCCGGGGCGCAGGCGGGCAAAGGGGCCAATCAACGCCCCTTCGCCCACGGTGACGCCAGCGTTTTCGCCGTCGATGTGGGTGTAGGGATGGATCACGGCACCGGCGGCAATGCGGGCGTTGGCGATGCAGCAGTGCGCGCCGATGCGCACACCCTCGCCCAATTCCACGCGGCCGGTGAAGATGCAGTTCACGTCGATCTCGACGTCAGGCCCGCACACCAGTTCACCGCGCACGCCGCTGCGGGCATCGTCGCGCAGATCAAACCGGGCCGGGTCGGCCAGGCGCACGCCTTGCTCCATCAGGCTGCGCGCCGTGCGCTGCTGTTGCGCGCGCTCCAGTTCGGCCAGTTGCAGCGGGCTGTTCACGCCCGCTACCTGCAGCGCATCGGTGATTCGGTGGGCCGCCACGGGTACGCCGTCCGCCACGGCCATGGCGACGATGTCGGTCAGGTAGTACTCGCCCTGGGCGTTGTCATTGGTTAGCCGCGCCAGCCATGGCTTGAGCAGCCGGGCAGGCACGGCCATGATGCCGCTGTACACCTCGGCAATGGCGCGCTGGGCCTCGGTGGCGTCCTTGTGCTCGACGATGGCTTGCACGGCACCGTCGGCATTACGCACGATGCGGCCATAACCTGTGGGGTCGGGCAGCGTGACGGTGAGCAGCGCCAACCGCTCGCCACCGCTGGCGGCCACCAGCGCGCGCAGGGTGTCGGGCTGGGTCAGGGGCACATCGCCCGAGAGGACGACCGCCATGCCATCGTCAGGCAGGCGGGGCGCGGCCTGCTGCACGGCGTGGCCCGTGCCCAGTTGCGGCTCCTGCCGCACAAACTGAAGGTTAAAACTGCCCGTCGCGCTTGCTGCGCCAGCGGTGGCTGCTTCTACTTCTGTAGCGCCATGCCCCGTGATGACGATGGCGCTGCGGGCCTGCAAGTGCGCGGCCTGGTCCAGCACATGGTGCAGCAGCGGGCGTCCGGCCAGGCGTTGCAGCACCTTGGGGATGCGGCTTTTCATGCGCGTGCCCTTGCCGGCCGCCATGATGAGGATGTCAAGTTGCGTCATGGAATGGGGGATCAAGTGGCCCGCAGTGCCGCCACCGCGCAGGCTTGCCCCGCATTATCGGCGTCAATGCCAGCCCTGGGCCGACCGTTGGCCCCCGGTAATTGCTATCAAAAAAGAAGCTCTCAGCGCCTGACTGGCAGGCGCAACCGGGCTATTTCATTGACAACAATGGCACGTCAGGGGCGGGCCAGCCTGCGCGGCCATGCTCCTGCTAGGAGCCTGTCGGACTTGGAAATCGTCGGCTGCAAATCGACCGCAGCGGTCCATTTTTCACCGCCTTTTTGCCCCATAGCTCGGCTATGGGGCTGCAAATTCGGCAAAAACTGTCCTCGCTGGGGCCGATTTTCGCT
>NZ_JBKDRI010000103.1:0-2189 GCF_046341535.1 Acidovorax sp.
GAGCTGAAATACGACAGTCTGGAGGCCCTGACAGCGGGCATTGCCAGGGACTGCGACAACGCGCGCGCGTACTTTGCATCAGCCCGCGCACCACTGCACACCGAGACCCGGCGCCAGACCACGCGCGACCGAATTTGAGGCGGCTGCGCCCCGCAGCGCCCGCCCGGCGGGCACACCCTACCCACTGCCTGCCTCGCCCCAACCCCGTTCTTGCTCCGGGTACGCCCCGGAACGCCCTGTTTTGAAGGCTCTCCATGTCCGACGACAACGCCAGCAACGCATCCACCACCACGGACTACCGCAGCACCCTGAACCTGCCGGACACACCTTTCCCCATGCGCGGCGACCTGCCCAAGCGCGAACCGGGCTGGGTCAAAGAGTGGGAAGACAAAGGCATCTACAAGCGCCTGCGCGACGCCCGCCGGGGTGCGCCCAAGTTCATCCTGCACGACGGCCCGCCCTATGCCAACGGGCAGATCCACATGGGCCACGCGGTCAACAAGATCTTGAAGGACATGATCACCAAGGCGCGCCAGCTCGAGGGCTTTGATGCGCTGTACGTGCCCGGGTGGGACTGCCACGGCCTGCCCATCGAGAACGCCATCGAAAAAAAGCACGGCCGCAACCTCTCGCGCGACGACATGCAGGCCAAGAGCCGCGCGTTTGCCACCGAGCAGATCGCGCTGCAGATGCTGGACTTCAAGCGCCTGGGCGTGCTGGGCGAATGGGACAACCCCTACAAGACCATGAACCCCGCCAACGAGGCCGGCGAGATCCGCGCGTTCAAGCGCGTGATGGAGCGCGGTTTTGTCTACCGCGGCCTCAAGCCCGTGTACTGGTGTTTTGACTGCGGCAGTTCGCTGGCCGAGTTCGAGATCGAGTATGCAGACAAAAAGAGCACCACGCTGGACGTGGCCTTCAAGTCGCATGACCCGGCCAAGCTGGCCGCCGCCTTCGGCCTGCCCGCGCTCGCCAAGGATGCCTTCGTCGTCATCTGGACCACCACCGCCTGGACCATCCCCGCCAACCAGGCGCTGAACCTGAACCCCGAAATCACCTACGCGCTGGTGGACGCGGGCGAGCGCATCCTGCTGGTGGCCGAGCCGCTGGTCGCCTCGTGCCTGGAGCGCTACGGTCTCACGGGCAGCGTGCTGGCCACCACCCTGGGCAAGAACCTGGGTGGCCTCACGTTTGAACACCCACTGTACGACGTGGCCAGCCAAGACGGCAGCTTTGGCTACCGCCGCCTGTCGCCCGTGTACCTGGCCGACTACGCCACGGCCGACGACGGCACCGGTATCGTGCACTCCTCGCCCGCGTATGGCCTGGAAGACTTCAACTCCTGCCGCGCGCATGGCATGGCGCTGGACGAGATCCTCAATCCCGTGCAGGGCAACGGCGCCTACGCGGCGGACTTCCCGCTCTTTGGGGGCCAGCATATCTGGAAGGCCGTGCCCGTCATCATCGAAGCACTGCGCAACGCGGGCCGGCTGATGACCACCAAGGACATCACCCACAGCTACCCGCACTGCTGGCGCCACAAGACGCCGGTGATCTACCGCGCGGCGGCCCAGTGGTTCATCCGCATGGACGAAGGCGAAGGCGTGTTCACCAAGCCGGGCATGAAGCCCGCCAAGACGCTGCGCCAGATTGCCCTGGATGCCATCAACCACACCAGCTTCTACCCCGAAAACGGCAAGTCCCGCCTGCACGACATGATCGCCGGGCGGCCCGACTGGTGCATCTCGCGCCAGCGCAGCTGGGGCGTGCCCATCCCGTTCTTTTTGCACAAGGATTCGGGCGAGTTGCACCCGCGCACTATGGAGATCATGGACCAGGCCGCCGACATCGTGGAAAAGGGCGGCATCGAGGCCTGGAGCCGCGTGACGGCGCAAGACATCCTGGGCGCTGAAGACGCGCCCCACTACACCAAGAGCACCGACATCCTGGAGGTGTGGTTTGACTCCGGCTCCACCTTCAGCCATGTGCTGCGCGGCACCCATGCGCCCCAGTTCCATGACCGGGGCCCCGAGGCCGACCTGTACCTGGAAGGCCACGACCAGCATCGCGGCTGGTTTCATAGCTCGCTGCTGCTGGCATCGGCGCTGGAAGGCCGCGCGCCCTACCGCGGCCTGCTGACCCACGGCTTCACCGTGGACAGCCAGGGCCGCAAGATGAGCAAGTCGCTG
>NZ_JBKDRI010000104.1:0-3378 GCF_046341535.1 Acidovorax sp.
GGGCCGGTGTGCCTGGTTACCACGCCATAGCCTTTTGCAGCACATCAAAGCCCTGGCCAGAGCACTTGGCAGCCCAAAATCAACAGAAAAACTCGCTTCGCTCCGCCTTCGACCAATTGCCGTGAAATATTCGGGCTAAGCGGTGAACTTATCCAGATCTGCCTCGGTGGCGGCGTTGGCGTCCACTTTGGGGGCGCTCAGCGGCTGCTCTGACCCCAGTGTGGGTGCCGGGTCTTGGCCCCATGCGGGTGGTTGTAGAGCCATCCACGGGCCGAAGGCTATCGGCACCCTCAGCACCCACAGCACCAACTGCGAGCGGCTCGGGTCCGTTGGGGTTACGCTCCGGGCTGCACGAACTTTTGCGGAGTCAGGTGACAGGGTGCAGTAGACGGACGATTTTTTGCCCGGTGTAGTGCAAAACATGGTGCCTGCTTTGGTGGGTGGAGCACTACGGGTTTCACTGCATGGCCCCAACCTGCGGGGTTAGTTAATCTGGTCAGCTGCCATGCCCGCTCGCTTTGCATCCGCGAGCGTGCGTTCGCACCCCCAGGAGCCACCATGTCTTTTTACGACACCCGACCCGCCACCATCGACGACGGCAACCCCAACGCCTTCTGGTGGCCCACGCCGCCGTTTGCGGCCTACCCGCAGGTGCAGCCGTCGTCGGGCCCCATGAGTTGCTTGCTGGAAGGCATGAACCATCGCACTACGCGCACCCGGCTCATGCATTTCGACTTGCGTGGCTGCATGATCACGGTGCAAATCTCCCAGGGCCAAAGCCCCATTTCGGTTCGGTTCAAGCAGTTGCGTTGCCTGGAGCTGGAAGAGCCCGTCAAGCCCGAGCCCATAGCCGGCGCCGACGCCCACGCCGCCCTGATGGCGCACCGGCCGGTGTCGCCGTTCATGGTGACCTACACCGACGGGCAGGTGCTGGAAGGTAAAACCATTGGCCATGTGGAGCTGGAGCAGGGGTTGTTTTTGTTTCCGCCGCTGGATGCAAACGGGCAGACTTCGCGGGTGTTCATTCCCAAACACGCTTACAGCAGCTTCAACGTGGGCGAACGGGTGGGTGAAATTTTGGTGGCCCAGGCGCAGGTCACGCCAGGTCAGCTCGACCAGGCCATCGGCGAGCAGGACCAGTTACGCAAGCGCAAGCTGGGTGATGTGCTGGTGGGCAACCAGATCATTTCGCCCGAGCAGTTGCTCGAGGCCATTGAGATGCAGGCCCGCCTGCCCGTCATGCGGCTGGGCGAGTCGCTGGTGTCGCTGGGCATGATCTCTGAGGAGCAACTGAAAGATTCGCTGCGCATCCAAAGCAAAGAACAGGGCACCCCGCTGGGGGAGCTGTTGGTTAAGAAAAGCCTGGTTACCCGCGAAAATCTGCAAACCGCGCTGGCCCACAAAATGGGCTACCCCGTTGTGGACACCGATACCTTCCCGGTGGAGGCTGCCGCCGTCAAGGCCGTGCCCTTCGCCATGGCCGAACGGCTGGAAGTGTTGCCCCTGATCCTGCGTGAGGGCCGGTTGGTGGTGGCCATGGAGGACCCCACGCGTCGCAGCGCCATCAGCGAATTGGAATTCACTACCCAATGCAAGGTGGTGTCGGCGCTGGCCAAGTTGGGCTCTGTGAAGGGCTCGCTAGCCGAAGCTTACCGCCGCAACGGGCTGGAGGTGACCGCCAGCGGCCGTGCCGCCGACATGACCCCCATCGACGGCGGCGCGCTGCTGGCCCAAATGGAGTCGGACCACGCCGACACGGCCGACGAGATGCCTGTGGACCTCAAGGCCATTGAGCAAAACGACAACCAGTTGGTGCGCCTCATCAACACGATGATTTTGGAGGCCCAGGCGCAGGGCGTGTCCGACATCCACATCGAATGCCCCACGGGCAAGGCCAAAATCCGGGTGCGGTTTCGCAAAGATGGCCAGTTGCGCAACTACTTGGAATTGCCTCCCAACTACCGATCGGCCCTGGTTGCGCGCATCAAGATCATGTGCGACCTTGACATTTCCGAGCGCCGCCGCGCCCAAGACGGCAAGATCAACTTTGCCAAATACGCCTCCGGCAACAAGCTGGAATTGCGCGTGGCCACCATTCCCACGGCCAATGGCGTCGAGGACGTCGTGATGCGTTTGCTGGCCGCGTCCAAGCCGTTGCCGCTGGACCAAATTGGCCTGTCGCCCAAGAACTACGAAAAGCTCAGTTGGTCCGTCAAACGCCCGTACGGCATGGTGCTGTGCGTGGGGCCCACCGGCTCGGGCAAAACCACCACGCTGCATTCGGCGCTGGGCCACATCAACGACGAGAGCACCAAAATCTGGACGGCCGAAGATCCGGTGGAAATCACCCAGCCTGGGCTGCGGCAGGTGCAGGTCAATCCCAAAATCGACTGGACCTTCGCCAAGGCGCTCAAGTCCTTCCTGCGGGCCGACCCCGACGTCATCATGGTGGGCGAGGTGCGTGACGCCGAGACCGCCGGCATGGCGATTGAAGCCTCGCTCACCGGCCACTTGGTGCTGTCCACCCTGCACACCAACAGCGCACCCGAGACCATCACCCGGTTGCTGGATATGGGCATGGACCCATTCAACTTTGCCGACTCGCTGCTGGCCCTGTTGGCCCAACGGTTGGCGCGGCGCCAGTGCAAGGCCTGCCGCGTGTCCACGCCTGCCACGGCAGACCAGATCAACGAACTGCTGGACGACTATCTCCACGCATACGCCGGCCATGCCCCGTTCACCCGGGAAGCCCTATTGGCCGAATGGAAGGAACGCTTTGGCGTGAACGGTCAGCTCATGCACTACCACAGCCCCGGCTGCGACACCTGCGAGCAAAAAGGCTTCAAAGGCCGCGTGGGCCTGCACGAATTGCTCACCGTCTCGCGCGACCTGCGCCGCATGATTCAGAAAAGCGAACGCGCCGAGGAACTGCAGCGCCAAGCCCTGCAAGAGGGCATGCACACCCTGCGCCAGGACGGCATTGAAAAGGTGTTGCAAGGCCTGACCACCCTGGACGAAGTCCGGGCCATGAGCAACAACTGACGCCCCCAACGCAAGTTGGAGCATCATCCGCCAGATCAAACAGCGTGACATGGTTCGGCCAGGCGTCATCCAGGGCAGCAGCCACAATGTCAGGTGCCAGCGTGTTCAGGTTGACCATGCGACTTACACACGGCGGTTTATCGTCAACCAAGGCGCCCAGTTACCAGTGCGACTCGACAATGTACGTCACTTGTACTATTGATCCGGCCCCATAAAAATTGAACTTTCCTGGGTTTTTGGCATCAGAGAGTTCATGGACAAAGAAGACGCGAGATACCAGACGCTGGGCGAGCTGCACGAGAGGCGCAAGCAGGTTGTGAGGCTGCACAAGCAAGG
>NZ_JBKDRI010000105.1:0-13379 GCF_046341535.1 Acidovorax sp.
CTTTGAACTTGAACCAGCCGTTCGGGCTGAGCCTGTCGAAGCCTTGCGCAGAGCTTCGAACCGCATCAACGCATTCAAGTTGGTTGATGCCGACTCAATAAAAATGGACCGCTGCGGTCGATTTGCAGCCGACGATTTCCAAGTCCGACAGGCTCCTAGCGCTGCTGTCGGGGTGCCAGGCAAGGCGCGACGACGCGGCAGGCTCGTGCCTGCAAGGAGAAGCAACGCCGCATGGCGCTCCAAAAGCGGTGCTGGCAAGTGCATAGCGCTATCACCCCAAAGGTGAGTCTGCGAAAACAACGCAAGGCTCGAGTCCACGCGGTGTGCGGCAAGATGACAAGCGGTCAACTGCCATTTTTAGGTTGAACCTAAAAACGGCAGTTGGATGCATTTGCCAGCGCTGCTGTTGGGGCGCCAGGCAAGGCGCGACGACGCGGCAGGCTCGTGCCTGCAAGGAGGAGAAACGCCGCATGGCGCTCCAAAAACGGTGCTGGCAAGTGCATAGCGCTGTCACCCCAAAGGTGAGGCTGCGAAAACAACGCAAGGCCCGAGTCCGTGCGGTGTGCGGCAAGATGACAAGCGGTCAACTGCCGTTTTTAGGTTCAGGGATTCGGTACCGCGACCAGGGGCATGCGGTAGAGCCACACGACGCGCCCTCCGGCGGGACGCAATTGGGCGCTGGGCAGCACGCCGGGCACGGCAAACTCCAGGCTGACCAGCCAGGCACCCGGCGCCAGTTCGGCCCGCGCCTTGGCGGCGGCGCGGGCCATGCTTTCGGGGCGCTGGAACAGATACACCATCTGGTAGCCGCTCCAGTCGGCCGTCCACATGTCGGCCCGGCGCACGCGCGCCCAGGGGAAGCGCAGCGCGCACAGCAGGCGCAGGGGCCAGCTCCATTCCAGGCCTTCGAGTTGGGCTGCCGGGTACGCGTGCCGCAGCGCCATGAGGCCGTCGCCCAGGCCGCTGCCGGCATCCAGCACCCGCGCACCCGGCGGCAGCGGCGCCTGCCCGGCCAGCGCGTGCAGCGCGTGGTGCGGCGTGGGAAACAGCGGCGCATCGCGCCAGGCGTTCAGGGGGTAGACCAGTAGCAGCAGCCCCAGCGGCACCAACCATGTCCAGGCGGGCAGGCTGGCCGCCCCGAGCAGCGCCAGCGACAAAGGGAACCCGGCGGCGATCAGAGCGCGCTGCCACCAGGTGTCGCCCAGCACACTGGCGGCCGTGCCCAGCAGGCAGGCCAGCACCAGAGCGCCGATAGGCGGCACCGCCACGCGCTGCAGCGCCACGAAGATCAGCCAGGCACAGGCCCATGTCGCCAGCGCGGGCAGGGGCCAGGGTATGCGCGGGGCCAGCATGGTTCAGGGCCTGCTCAAACTTGCCATCGTTGTGTGAACCGGCCCGGGGTGTCAGCGGCCCAAAATGCCGCGCAACAGATTAAGGGGGTTGACCACATTGCCTGCGTCGGTGCCAGCATCGCCCGCCGGCGGCTGACCTGCGGGCGCGCCGCCCATGCCGCTGGAGTAAGCGCCGGTGCCCCCCGACGGAGCCGGCGGGACTGCGCCCCTGCTGCCTCGGCGCTCCTGCGCCTCTTCGCCCAACATGGCCATGGTGTGCGACTTCACGCGCACGCGCACCGACCATTCAGGCTCCCACGCGGCTTTGGGGTCGGTCGGTCGGGGCGGGTGCACGATGTAGCTCTCGCCACCGTAGGCCATCATGCGCAGCATGGGCGTGGCATCGCGCCCGCCGCCCGCAAAGATGCCCTGGGGAATGGCGCATTGCGTGGTCTCGGGTGGCAGCAGCACACGCTCCTTGAGCCAGCGGTCGATGGTGGCCGGCGAGAGGTAGTCGAACAGGCCCATGCCGGTGTCCGGCGTTTCGGCGCTGGACCACATCACGAGGTCGTCTCCGATCTGCGACAGGGCATGCAGGTAGTAGGCACGCGCATGGCGCACGGGCTGCCAGCTGGTGCCCATGCTGTCGGGCAGCTTGCCGGTGGTGCGCAGGTCGATGGCGGGCATCAGATCTTGCGCTGCGCCCAGCGTGAATTTCATCGAGGCAGGCACGCCATCGCCGTGCACCTGATGCTCGCCCACCACCGAGCTGTCCCGCGATAGGCTCACCCGGTTGCGTTCGTTGGGGTACAGCGCATAGGCGGGGCCCACACGCGGGCCGCGGTCGGGCACGGCACGGCCGGCGAAGGCCTGGGCAAAGTCCAATGGCTTGGCACGCGCCAGGTCGATGACGCGGGGCTGGCCCGCAGGCACCGTGGCACTGCATCCCCAGTACAGCAGGATGCGGCCCTTGGGCTGTTGCTGCTGGTATTCCTGCGGCACCTCGCCGGGCTCACTCTGGGTGGGCTGGGCGCGCGGCGGAATCAGCGGCAGGGATTCGCCCATGCGCATGCCCGGCGGGATGGACTGGCTGGCCTCGACGCCAGGGCGCAGGCTGTTGTACAGGGCGATGTCGATGACCCGCGGCGGCATGATGGACATGGCGCGGGCGTTACCGTAAGCCGTGTTGCCGCTGCCGCCCATGCCACCTATGCCGCCCATGCCACCCATGAGGCCGCCGAGCATGCCCCCGCCGCCGGGCAAGCTGTCCATCTCGGGCATGCCGGCCATGGTGCTGGTGGACAGATCCATCCACAGCTGCACCTTGGGCGCCTTGGTGGTTTGGGCGGGGGCGCCCAGGCTGGCGATGCACAGGGCGGCTGCCAGGCAGGCGGGGGGCAGAGAGCGCAAAGGAGTCATCATCAGCTTCGCTCCAGAACATCCATGGATCACCCGGCCATCCATCGTCGGCCACCAAGCAGCACCGCCGCCGCTTGGTGAGAGCTTGCGGTCAACCCGGGTGTGTTGAACGCAGCGCAGTGCAGGCACCGCAGCCCGCATTCTGCCCGCGCAAACGCCGTTCGGAAACCGTTGGCGTGCGCTATTGAGTCGGCATCAACCAACTTGAATGCGTTGATGCGGTTCGAAGCTCTGCGCAAGGCTTCGACAGGCTCAGCCCGAACGGCTGGTTCAAGTTCAAAGGTGCCGACTCAATAAGTCACCGATCGGCAGGGCGGCTCAGGGAGCGACCGCGGTCTTGATCCAGGCAATGATCTCGTCGCTGGCCACCCGGGGGGTGTCGAGATGGCCGCCGGAGACTTCCAGGTATTGGTTCTTCGGGTTGGCGGGCAACTTGTCGACAAAGTAAGTCTTGATCGCGTTGAACAACGGGTCTTTCTGGCCAACGACCGTCATGACCGCCGTGTGAGCCGGGATGCGGGGCGCGGTCACCGACATTTCGGCATCGGACGCCGGGTCAAACCACGACAGGTAGTCCCTGGCGGTGGTCACTACCGTTTGCTGGCGCCCCTGATTGATGTCGCTGAAACGTTCACGCGAATCCCCTTTGCCTGCAGCGACCAGCGCGCGCGCTTCGTTGATGCTGTCATGCACCGGCTTGCCCCAGGGCTGCGTGTAGTAGCCGACCGGAACATGGCCGGGCGCCAGCAGCACCAGCGCATGGACATCGCCGCCGCGTGCCGCATGCGCCATGCCTGCGGGTGAGCCCATGCTGTGCCCCACGATCACGATGTGGGTTGCGCCCTGGTCGCGCAGGCTTTTGATGTGGCCTGCGATCTCGGCCATGGCTTTGTCGAGACTGCCATCCAGATAGCGCCCGCGCGACCACGGCATGTCGGGATAGAGGACCAGCCAACCCTGGCGTTCAAACAGGCCCTTCAGCGGACCGAAATAAGGATCTTGGTTGTTACCCGGATTTTTGCCATGCAGCATCAGCACACCGATGCGGCCCTGCGCTGCGGCTGGCAAGGCAACCAGGCCCGCACCCAGCGTGGCTGCCGTGGCCAAAGCATGACACAACAGGAGGCGACGCAGCATGGGGCCTTTCTTGCTGCCGTGGCGCAGCAACCGTTCATGGATGGGGCTGGGCTCGGGGGCGAACGTGAGTGTACGAAACTAAAAAACGGCCAAGGCCTGTGGGAGAGGTTCCTGAAGGGAGCGTGCGAACCGCCTGTCCCAACACACCAAGGCCGCGGGCTTGCACGGGCCACGGGCCTGTCGCGACCATGGCCCTGCCCATCGGATGCCGCCACCAAAGATGCCGCCCACCGCAGCGCTCTGTGCCGCAAGCGCGGCCACTGGCGCTGGCGTGTTACCCCCGCAGGCGGTCGATCAGGCCGTTCAAGGCCTCCAGCGACCCGAACTGGATCGCCAGCTCGCCCATGTCTTCCACCCGGCCATGGCGCTTGACGCGTTTTTTCACGCGCACCTCGACCTCGGCCATGAGCAGGTCTGAGAGTTCTTCTTCCACGCGCTTCAAGTCGCGCGACTTTTCTTTCTGGGGCTTTTGAGGCACCAGGCTGAACTCGGCCCCGATCTTCTTGACCAGCGCCTCGGCCTCGCGCACGGACAGCTTCTTGGCCGCGATCTGGTTGCCGGCCGTGATCTGCGCGGCGCGGTCCAGCGCCAGCAGCGCCCGGGCATGGCCCATGTCGATGTCGCCGGCCATCAGCATGGTCTGCACCGGCTCGGCCAGGTTCAACAGGCGCAGCAGGTTGCTGGCCGCGCTGCGCGAGCGGCCCACGGCCTGCGCGGCCTGCTCGTGCGTGAGGCCGAACTCGCGCACCAGGCGCTGCAGGCCCTGCGCTTCTTCCAGCGGGTTCAGGTCTTCGCGCTGGATGTTCTCGATGAGCGCCATGGCCGCAGCGGCCTCGTTGGGCACGTCGCGCACCAGCACCGGCACCTCGGCCAGCCCCGCCAGGCGCGATGCGCGAAAGCGCCGCTCGCCCGCGATGATTTCATACAACGGCCCCGTTTCGCTGAGGGCACCCATTGCGGAGGAAGGCCCCTGCGATGCGCGTTCCTGTCGGCGCAGCCGGGCCTGTTCGTCGTCGAGGCGACGAACAAGAATCGGCTGCATGATGCCCTGCGCCTTGATCGACTCGGCCAGCTCGTACAGCGCGCCCTCGTCCATGCGGGTGCGGGGCTGGTACATGCCGGGCACCAGCGCGCTCAAGGGCAGCGTGCTGGGCAACCCGGCCTCGGCGGTTTGGGCCTGCTCGGCCTTGTCTTCGACCTTGGGGCCCAGCAGTGCTTCGAGGCCGCGGCCGAGGCCCTTGGGTTTTTTGGTGACCATTGCAACAACTTTCTCTAACGATATTCAGGATTGGCGCCGCCGGCGACCCCGCCACAAGCGCAGCCAAATGCCCACGGCCAAGGCAAGCAGAACCACGGCCAGCGCAATCTGCCCCAGCACACCCACCACCACGGCGCTGCCTGGCAAACACCACGACAGCACGGCCAGCGGCACCTCTGCCCAGCCCGGATCGACCCGCCTGGGCGGCTGCGCTGGCGCAACCGGCTGCGCTGAGGGCGCGGCCTGCCTGCGCCAAAACGCCCAGCGCGTCATGCAGCCCCGCCTGTCAGCGAACGCAACCAGCCGTGGCCCTCGTCCCAGTCGCCCAGCCCGGAGTCGGCATTGATATGCCCACGCTCGCCGTAGTCCACAAACCGCGCGCCCCAGGCACCGGCCAGTTCCTGCGCACGGTCCACGCTGCAATACGGGTCATTTTGGCTGCCCACCAGCACTGCCGGGAACGGCAGCCGCTGGCGCGCGATCGGGGCCCAGCCATGGATCTGCGCGGCCAGCTCGGGCTGCTCAACATCCCCGGGCGCCACCAGCAATGCGGCCCGCACCCTGGCCGCATGGCGCGTGTGCGCGGCCCACCAGGCCGTGAGGATGCAGCCCAGGCTGTGCGCCACCAGCACCACGGGGCCATCCGCATCGGCCACGGATTCTTCCAGGCGTGCCGACCAGTCGCCGCGCAGCGGGCGCATCCAGTCGTGCTGCTCTACGCGGCGATAGCCGTGCAAGGCCTCCCACCGGCTTTGCCAGTGCCCGGGGCCAGAGTTCTGCCAGCCGGGCAGCAACAGGATGCTGGACGCCTTCATTGCTATTACTTTAATAGCTGCTTATGCTTGCGCATCAAGCGCGACTGGCCATTTTGACTATAGAAGTTGCCGTGGTGGGCATGCTTTTGACGCGCTCCACCATCTCGTGCGCAAACTCCACAAAAGCCTGGCTGCCCTTGGCGGCCGGGTCGAACACCACGCCCGGCAGCCCGTAGCTGGGGGCCTCGGCCAGGCGCACGTTGCGCGGGATCACGCTGTTGAACACCTTGTCGCCAAAGTGGCTCTTGAGCTGGTCGCTCACCTGCTGCTGCAGCGTGATGCGCGGGTCGAACATCACGCGCAGCAGGCCGATGATCTGCAGGTCGGCGTTGAGATTGGCGTGCACCTGCTTGATGGTGTTGACCAGATCGGTCAGACCTTCGAGCGCGAAGTATTCGCACTGCATGGGCACGATGACCCCATGGGCGCTGCACAGGCCGTTGAGCGTGAGCATCGACAGGCTGGGCGGGCAGTCGATGAGCACAAAGTCGTAGTCGCCGCTGGCTTCGGCCAGGGCGGTCTTCAGGCGCTTTTCGCGGTGGTCCAGCGCCACCAGCTCCACCTCGGCACCGGCCAGTTCGCGGTTAGCGCCCAGCACCCAGAAGCCGCATTTGTCCGACAGCACCGCCGCCTCCTTGACCGAGGCCGATTCGAGCAGCACGTCATACACCGACAGCGGCAGGCTGCGCTTGTCCACACCCGAGCCCATGGTGGCGTTGCCCTGGGGGTCCAGGTCCACCATCAGCACGCGCTGGCCCACCTTGGCCAGACCGGCAGCCAGGTTGACGGTGGTGGTGGTCTTGCCGACGCCACCCTTTTGGTTAGCGACACAAAAAATCTTGGCCATGTGGTGCTGCAGTCAGTGGGGTGAAAAATCGGGTTACCGGGCGATGGCGAGTTTGACCCCAAAGCCGATCAGACAAACGCCCGCCAGCTTTTCCAACGCGCGGCCGATGCGCGGGTTGGCGCGCATGCGCTCGGCCAGATGGTGCGTGAGCAGCACCACGATCAGGCCGTAGGCAAAGGTGAGCGCCGCAATGGTCGCCGCCATCACACCAAACGTGATGAGGCCCTGGTGGCGGGCCGGGTCCACAAACAGCGGGAAGAAGGCCATGTAAAAAACGATGGCTTTGGGATTGAGCAAGGTGATCAGCCCGGCTTGCCGGAAGTAATGGCGCGGCTGGATGTTCAGAATAGGCCGCGCGCCCGGCTTGGCCGTGACCATCTTGAAACCCAGCCAGGCCAGATAGAGGGCGCCCAGCCACTGCACCGCATGAAACGCCGCCGGATACGTTGCCAGCAGCGCAGCCACGCCTGCCACTGCCGCCCACATCAGCACCTGGTCACCCGCAATCACACCCAGGGTGGCCGCCAGACCGCCCCGCACGCCGCCCTTGCCGGTCGATGTGATGAGCGCCAGATTGCCCGGGCCCGGAATGGCCAGGAACAGCACAATGGCGGCCACAAACGCGCCGTAGTCAGCAATGCCAAACATGGTTCACCCCGCCCGCGCCCGAGCGCATTTATCCCGAAACAATTCCAGGGGAATATCCCCCAACCCGCTGATGCGACCGTCGCGGTACGTAGATGAGTACCGCATTTCGGCGGGCACGCCCTCAAAGAAGACCACCGATCCATCGCCACGATCTACGCCCTCTCTTGGGTAGTAGCTCGCTGCGGGATATTCATCTCCGACCTTGTAGTTAAACCGCGTGCCTGACGCCTGCTTGAGAATCTCCGCTACGACCGCTTTTTTGCGTCCGTCAGCCGCGCTTTCAAACTTCGTCACGATGATGACCGACGCACGTTCGACTCGCTGTTCAATCGGTAAGTCGTGCAACAGAGGGTATTGGGTGCCGATCACCTCTTGCTGCCCAGACTCCCTGGGGGCCGGCGCACTGCCAAAATAGACAGGACGGCCATCGGACCTCATAGACGAAACGTGAATCATCAGCCACGCAGCCAGTGCCACGGCTACGGAAAATCCGGCTCCAAACACAATCCCGCTCCAGAATTTTTTCAGCACGAGCCCCTCACCTTTTTGCTTGCACCCGAGGGCGCAAGTGTAATCGGCCAACTAAATGGCGAACTGCGGCCGCATCCAGACGATGCAGCGCTCCGCATCCAGCCCCGGCACGGCGAGTGGTTCCACGTGAAACACCGATGCATCGGCAGGCAGTGCGGCGATTTCATCCTGGGGGTGTTTGCCCTTCATGGCCAGCCACACACCCTGCGGTGCGGCGAGCGCGCCGCGCGACCAGGTGACGAAGTCAGGCAGCGAGGCAAAGGCCCGGCAGCTCACCACGTCAAAGGGCGCGGTCAGCGTTTCCACCCGCGCATGAATGCCGTGCAGATTGCGCAGCCGCAGCACTGCCGCCACCTGCTGAATGAACGCCGCTTTTTTGCCCACGGCATCCACGCAACTCACATCCAGATCGGGGCAGCAAATGGCAAACACCACGCCGGGCAGGCCACCGCCAGACCCGACATCCAGCAGGCGCACCGGCGCAGCCGCCCCGCCCCGCCCGGCCAGCCCAGCCAGGTGCCGACGCAGTGGCGCGACAGCCGCCAGACTGTCGAGCAGATGGTGGGTGAGCATCTCTTGCGGCTCGCGCACGGCCGTCAGGTTGTAGACCTTGTTCCACTGGTGCAACTGGGCCATGAAGGCCATGAGCTGGTCGAGCTGCGCATCGCTCAGCGCCAGCCCGAGCGCGGTCGCACCGGACTTCAGCGGGTCACGCAGGCTTTTGTCGGTGGCTGCTGCGCTCATGCCGCGACTTCGCCCTCGGCCTTGGTGGCCACGGCAGCAAATTCCCGGAAGCCCCCTTTTTTGAGGTGCACCATCAACAGCGAAATCGATGCGGGCGTGATGCCCGTGATGCGCGACGCGTGGCCCAAGGTCTCAGGCCGGTGGCGGTTGAGCACCTGGCGGGCCTCGATGCTCAGCGCCGTGACCTGCATGTAGTCCAGGTCGGCTGGCAGGCGCAGCTTTTCAAAATGGGCGGCACGCTCCACCTCGTCCTTTTGGCGGTCGATGTAGCCTGCGTACTTGGCGGCAATTTCCACCTGCTCCAGCACGGGTTCCGCCAGCTCGCCCAGCGTTTCACGTGAAACATCGGCGCTGGCGTACTTGCCGCCATCGAGCGTCATCAGGCCGGCGTAGCTCACATCCGGCCGACGCAGCAGTTCAAACAGGTTGTATTCATGCTCGATGCGCTTGCCCAGCACGCGCTCGGATTCGGCCGCAGGCAGGTTGCGCGGGTTGACCCAGGTGGCCTTCAGGCGCTCTGTTTCACGCGCCACGGCATCGCGCTTGCGGCTGAACGCATCCCAGCGCGCATCATCCACCAGACCCATGCGCCGCCCTGCTTCGGTCAGGCGCATGTCGGCGTTGTCCTCGCGCAGTTGCAGGCGAAACTCGGCGCGGCTGGTGAACATGCGGTAGGGCTCGGTCACGCCCTTGGTGATCAGGTCGTCCACCAGCACGCCCAGGTAGGCCTCGTCGCGGCCGGGCAGCCAGGCGGCTCCGAACGCGTTGGGTTCGCACTTGATCTCACGGCACTGCAGCGCGGCGTTGATGCCAGCAAACAGCCCCTGGGCCGCCGCCTCTTCATAGCCGGTGGTGCCATTGATCTGCCCGGCAAAAAACAGCCCGTGGATCTGGCGCGTTTCAAAGCTGCTCTTGAGCGAGCGCGGGTCAAAGTAGTCGTATTCGATGGCGTAGCCGGGGCGCAGGATGTGCGCGTTTTCCAGCCCGGGCATGCTGCGAACCAGGTCGTACTGGATGTCAAACGGCAGGCTGGTGCTGATGCCGTTGGGGTAAAACTCGTGCGTGGTCAGGCCCTCGGGCTCCAGAAAAATCTGGTGGCTGTCCTTGTCGGCAAAGCGGTTGATTTTGTCCTCGACGCTGGGGCAGTAGCGCGGGCCCACGCCTTCGATCTTGCCGGTGAACATGGGGCTGCGGTCAAAGCCGCTGCGGATGATGTCGTGCGTGCGCTCGTTGGTGTGGGTGATCCAGCAAGGCACCTGCCGGGGGTGCATTTGTGCATTGCCCATGAAACTGAACACGGGCACCGTGCCCTCGTTCACGCCGCCGGGCATGCCATCGCCGGGCTGCTCGGTGCACTTCGAGAAGTCGATGCTGCGCCCGTCGATGCGCGGCGGCGTGCCCGTCTTCAGGCGCCCTTGCGGCAGCCTCAGTTCCTTCAGGCGCGCCGACAGCGACACCGCAGGCGGGTCCCCCGCCCGGCCAGCGGCGTAGTTGTTCAGGCCCACATGGATCTTGCCGTCCAAGAAGGTACCGGCGGTGAGCACCACCGTGCGGCTGCGAAAGCGGATACCCACCTGCGTCACTGCGCCCACCACGCGGTCGCCCTCCACCATCAGGTCATCCACCGCCTGCTGGAACAGCCACAGGTTGGGCTGGTTCTCCAGCATGCGGCGGATGGCGGCCTTGTACAGAATGCGGTCGGCCTGCGCCCGCGTGGCGCGCACAGCCGGGCCCTTGGAGCTATTGAGGATGCGGAACTGGATGCCACCCTCATCCGTGGCCAGCGCCATGGCGCCACCCAAGGCGTCCACCTCTTTGACCAGATGGCCCTTGCCGATGCCGCCGATGCTGGGGTTGCAGCTCATCTGCCCCAGCGTCTCGATGTTGTGCGTCAGCAGCAGCGTCTTGCTGCCCATGCGCGCCGCAGCCAGCGCCGCCTCGGTGCCTGCATGGCCGCCGCCGACCACGATCACGTCAAATTCCTGGGGGTACAACATCACAGCGCTCCGGGGCCGAGTGGGCCCGTTGGTCAAAAATCCCGGCGCACGCGCAGGCTCGACAAGCCCCGCACACCGGCCCCGCTGCAGGCGCCGTGCGCGGCGCCCCGGCGGGCAACCCGGGATTTTCTCACTTTGTGCCGACCGCGTCTGTCCCCAGCGGGGCCACACACCCTGCCATGCCGTGTTTCACGTGAAACACCCTCACCGCAAAGGCCACGGCGACCGGCTCAACGAAACCGGTCGAGCGCAATGATCTCGGCCAGCCGTGCATAGCCCAGGTCATTCAGGTGCAGATGGTCCTCATCGCGGTACGCGGCCAAAATGCGCTCCGGCTCCACCGGGTCGCGTACCGCCGCGTCAAAATCGAAAACACCAGCGACTTGGGTATTGGCGCGAATCCATTGGTTGACCGCCTGGCGCATCTGCTCGCCCTGCTCTGAAAAGTACACATGGCCCTTGAACGGCGTGAGCGTGCCCAGGTACACCCGCACCCCGGCCGCCTGGGCGGCGGCCACAGCGCTCGACAGGCTGGCCATCAAGTCCGCTGGCACGGCCTTCTCGTCAGGCGTCCACGCCTGCTGAAAGCCAATGTCGTTGATCCCCATCTGGATGATGACATCCGTCACCCCCGTCATGGCCAGCACATCGCGCCGAAAACGGTCCACGCCCCTGGGGCCAAACCGGTCGTGCAGCCAGCGGTTGCCCCCCAGCCCGGCGTTGACCACCGACACAGGCGCCCCCGCCATGCCAGGGCGCAGGCGCGCAGACAGCAGGTCTGGATAGCGACGGTTAGCGCCCAGCGTTGAACCATTGCCGTCAGTCAGCGAGTCGCCAAACGCCACCACCACGCGGGCGGGCGTCGTCCGGAATACGTCGATGGCGCTCATCCAGTACGACGCCGTGATCTGGTTCTCCGCGCCCAGCGGCATGGCGGCGGCACTGCTCAGGTCGCCCGGCCCCACATGGTGCACAACGTTCGCGTACCGGTGGGCCGAAAACGCATCGGCCGCATCACGCACATACGCGCTCACGGCCACCGCCCCGCCATCGGGCACCCGGATCGACACCGCGTCGCTCCAGACCTGACCGCCCGGAGGGATCGACACCGACGCCTGCCCCTGAAAGGTCACCGCCACATCGGTCGCCACATCCACGCTGCCCGGGCCGGTGCTCAACGCTGCCCGCACCCGCGCCAGTGGCAACGGTGCCTTACCGTAGGGATTGGCGAACTGGATGCGGAACTGGTCACCACCGAGCGAAACCTGGGCGGTCTGCCGGAGCGTCTCATTCTGGAACGCCCTGCGCGCGGGCGCGGGAATGTTCAAAAACCGCACGTCTTCCTGCAAGTCGCTCAGCACAGCCGCCCAGGTAGCCACAGGCTTCGCTTGCGCCGAGCCACCCGCGTCATTACCGCCGCCACCCCCACAACCCGCCGCGCCAGCGACCCAGGCAGCAAGCACCGACAAGAAAAAGCGCCGACGGGCAGGCAGGCGGCCTGGCGGAAAGTGCATGAATGCTCCAGAAGATGACGGGGATTGATGGTCTTGTAGTCTAGGAGACTGTCGGACCTGGAAATCGTCGGCTGCAAATCGACCGCAGCGGTCCATTTTTAACCGCCTTTTTGCCCCATAGCTCAGCTATGGGGCTGCAAATTCGGCAAAAACTGTCCTCGCTCTCGCCGATTTTCGCTTTCGACGCTCCAAGTCCGACAGGGTCCTAGGGCCTCCAACGCCCCCCGCGTCCACGCAGGATTCCTGCCCCGCACCTGTGCTTCAATCACGGGCACCATGACACACCCAGCAGCCTCCCTCCTCGTCTTTGCGGGCAGCACCCGCCAGCAATCCTTGAACCGCAAGCTCGCCCACGCCACGGCCGCCATCGCCCGCGAGGCCGGTGCCTCCGTCACCGTGCTGGAGCTGGGCATGCTGGACATCCCGCTGTACAACGCCGACCTCGAAGCCCAGGGCACACCGGCCGATGTGCTTCGGCTCAAGGACATCCTGTTCCAGCACCCGGCCTGGATCATCTGCTCGCCCGAGTACAACGGCAGCTACACCGCCCTGCTCAAGAACACCATCGACTGGGCGTCCAGCCCCGTCAAGGGCCACGCTGACTGGCAGGACGGCACACGCAGCTTTCGCGGCAAGGTGGTGGGCATGCTCAGCGCATCGCCCGGCGCACTGGGCGGCCTGCGTTCGCAAAGCCACCTGGGCCCGCTGCTGACCAACCTGGAATGCTGGCTGGCACCCAAGGCCTTTGCGCTGGGCAGCGCGGCCACCGCGTTTGACGACAGCGGCGCCCTGGTGCAACCCGCCCACCGCGACCGCGTGCGCGCCGTGGTGGACCAGGTGCTATGGGCCGCGGCCCGCCTGCAACAGCCCCGCGCGGCATGACACCCGGCCACGGCACCCAAAACCCAATCAACCTAAAAACGGCAGTTGACCGCTTGTCATCTTGCCGCACACCGCATGGACTCGGGCCTTGGGTTGTTTTTGCAGCCCCACCTTTGGGGTGACAGCGCTATGCACTTGCCAGCACCGCTTTTGGAGCGCCATGCGGTGTTGCTCCTCCTTGCAGGCACGAGCCTGCCGCGTCGTCGCGCCTTGCCTGGCGCCCCAACAGCAGCGCTGGCAAATGCATCCAACTGCC
>NZ_JBKDRI010000106.1:0-7091 GCF_046341535.1 Acidovorax sp.
TTGCATCATCCTAAAAACGGCAGTTGACCGCTTGTCATCTTGCCGCACACCGCGTGAACGCGGGCCTTGCGTGTTTTCGCATCCTCACCTTGGGGGTGACAGCGCTATGCACTTGCCAGCACCGCTTTTGGAGCGCCATGCGGTGTTGGTCCTCCTTGCAGGCACGAGCCTGCCGCGTCGTCGCGCCTTGCCTGGCACCCCAACAGCAGCGCCGGCAAATGCATCCAACTGCCGTTTTGAGGATCATCGCGCAGCCCGATGGCCTCGGGCGCGGCGGGGTCTTGGCGCGCCGGGCTCGTCGGCGGGCTCCAGCATCACGGGCACAGTCAGGCCGTCTGCGCGGGCGGTGCCCATGGTCGCGTCGGCCGCCACCTCCAGCGCCTGCACCATGCGCGCCAGCCGGTCGGCCAGGGTTTCGGTGCTCAGGCGCTCGCGAAAGCGCTCCACCATCAGCGGCAGGGCGAACGGCGTGGGGCGCTCCAGCCGGTGCACTGATAGCTGCTGGCCCTGCATGCGCTGCAGGGTGTGCGCCAGGCGGTGCATGTCCAGCTCCTGCGCCAGCAGCTCGGCGCGGGCCTGGGCCAGCAACAGGTTGTCGGGGTCGTACTGCGCAAACACGTCGTAGTACAGCGACGAAGATGCCTGCAGCTGGCGGCTGCTGCGTTGCTCGCCAGGGTGGCTTTGGAAGATGAGCCCGGCAATGCGCGCAATCTCCCGAAAGCGCCTGCGCGCCATCTCGGTGGCGTTCAGGCTGGCCAGCACCTCGGCCTGCAGCCCGCTGCCCATGGCGCTGCGGGTGGCTTGCCCGATCAGGTGCGGCAGCAGCGCGGGCCAGTCCACCGGCTTGGCCGACAGCAGCTCCAGACCGTAGTCATTGACGGCGATGGAAAACGTGTTGGGCACCTGCTGCGCGGCACGCCAGGCCAGCAGCCCCGCCAGCCCCAGGTGCACCAGCCGCCCCGCCAGCGGGTACAGGTACAGGTGCCAGCCCTCGCGCGTATGCAGCACCTCGGCCACCAGGCGGGCGGGCGTGGGCAGGGCCGACCAGGCGGCCTGCAGCGCCAGCAGCGGCTGCGCGCAGCGCATCTCGGGCGAGGCGAACACGCCGCGCTCGGCCTGCTCCAGCTGGCGCAGCATGGCATCGGCCAGCGTGTCTGACAGCGGCATGCGCCCGCCGTTCCAGCGCGGCAGCGCGGCGCTGCCCGGGGGGGCGGCGCGCACATAGGCCGTCATCTGCTGCGTGCGCACCAGCGCCAGCAGGCGGCCTGCGAACATGAACACATCGCCGGGCTTCAGGCGCGCGATGAAGCTCTCGTCCACCGAGCCCAGCCGCCCGCCGCTGACAAACTGCACCTGCATGCTGGCATCGCTCACGATGGTGCCGATGTTGCTGCGGTGGCGTCGCGCCAGCCGCGCATCGGGCATGCGCCACACGCCATCGTCATCGGGCACCACGCGATGAAAGTCTGGGTAGTTGGCCAGCGATGCGCCGCCCTGGCGCACAAACTGCAGCGCCCATTGCCAATCGCTGTCGGCCAGGGTGGCGTAGGCCGGAGCGCGGCGCACTTCGGCCAGCAGGGCATCGGGCACAAAGCCGCCGCCCAGGGCGATGGTGACCAGGTGCTGCACCAGCACATCCAGCGGCGCGCGCGGCGTGTGGCGGTCTTCGATGTGGCCCTCGGCCAGCGCCTGGCGGGCGGCGGCGGCCTCCACCAGCTCCAGGCTGTGCGTGGGCGCCAGCGTGATGCTGGAGGTGCGCCCGGGCGCATGGCCCGAGCGCCCCGCGCGCTGCACCAGCCGCGCCACGCCCTTGGCCGAGCCGATCTGCAGCACCTGCTCCACCGGCAAAAAGTCCACGCCCAGGTCCAGGCTGGACGTGCACACCACCGCCTTCAAGGTGCCGGTTTTCAGCCCCGCCTCGACCCAGCCGCGCACCTCGCCGCTGAGCGAGCCGTGGTGCAGGGCCAGCGTGCCGGCCCAGTCGGGCCGCGCCTCCAGCAGCGCCTGGTACCAGCGCTCGGCCTGCGAGCGGGTGTTGGTAAAGACCAGTGTGGAAGCGCTGGCCTCGATGGACTGCACCACCTGCGGCAGCAGCGACAGGCCCATGTGCCCCGCCCAGGCAAAGCGCTCTGCGCGCCCGGGCAGCAGCACCTGCACTTGCAGGGCCTTGTCGATGCGGCCCTGCAGCAGCAGCGGCTTGGGCCGGCGCGGTGCACGCGGCGGCAGGGTGGGCATCAGCGTGGCCAGCGCGTCAGGCAGGTTGCCCAGTGTGGCCGACATGCCCCACACCTGCAGGCGCGGGTTCCAGCCCGACAGGCGGGCCAGCGCCAGTTGCACCTGCACGCCGCGCTTGTTGCCCACCAGCTCGTGCCACTCGTCCACCACCACCAGGCGCACGCTGGCCAGCCGCTCGCGGGCATCCGCGCGGGCCAGCAGCAGCGACACGCTCTCGGGCGTGGTCACCAGCACGGTGGGCAGGCGGCGGTCTTGCGCGGCGCGCTCGCCGCTGGTGGTGTCGCCGGTGCGCAGGCCGCTGGTCCAGTGCGGGGCCAGATCGGGCAGGGGTTCTTGCAGGGCGCGCAGCGTGTCGGTGGCCAGGGCGCGCATGGGCGTGATCCACAGCACGGTGAGCGGTGGGGCGGCGGCGCGGCGGGTGCGGCCGTTCCTGCGGACTTCGGCATCTGCGGCCAGGGCCTGTGGTGCCGCCGCGGCCGTTCGCCCTGAGCTTGGCGAAGGGCTGGTGCAGCGGGGGGAGCCTGCGGACAGCGCGGCGGCTTCGACAGGCTCAGCCTGAACGGTGGGGGAGTGTGCTGTGGCTTCGACAGGCTCAGCCCGAACGGTGGGGGGGGGTGCTGTGGCTTCGACGGGCTCAGCCGGAATGGTGGGGGGGCGTGCTGCGGCTTCGGCAGGCTCAGCCTGAACGGTGGGGGGGGTGCTGCGGCTTCGACAGGCTCAGCCCGAACGGTGGGGGAGGGTGCTGCGGCGTCGACAGGCTCAGCCTGAGCGGGGGGGGGGGGTGCTGCGGCTTCGGCAGGCTCAGCCGGAATGGTGAGGGGGCGTGTCCCGGCGTCGCCAGGCTCAGCCCGAACGGTGGGGTCGGGCGGGTCGGGCGCCAGGTGCTGCAGTGCGCCCAGCCACACCGCGTAGGTTTTGCCCGCGCCGGTGGTGGCGTGCAGCAGGCCCGATCGGCCCTCGGCCAGGGCCTGCCAGACCTGCTGCTGAAAGGCGAACGGCTGCCAGCCGCGCACCGCCACCCAGCGGGCTGCGCCGCCTTCTCTCATGCGCTGCCTCCCGGCAACAGCGCCGCCAGTGTTTGCAGCGTGTCGGCCTCGGCCACCGGCTTGTCTGGCCGCCAGCGCAGCATGCGTGGAAAACGCACTGCGATGCCGCTTTTGTGGCGCGAGCTGCGCGCAATGCCTTCAAAGCCCAGTTCGAACACCTGTGTGGCCTCGACGCTGCGCACGGGGCCAAAGCTTTCGCGCGTGGTCTTGCGGATGATGGCATCCACCTGCGCGATCTCGGCGTCGGTGAGGCCCGAGTAGGCCTTGGCAAAGGGCACCAGTTGCCGGGCTGGGTCTTGCGGCGGGCCGCTCCACACGGCAAAGGTGTAGTCGGTGTACAGACTGGCGCGGCGGCCATGGCCGCGCTGGGCGTAGATCAGCACGGCATCCACGCTCATGGGGTCGATCTTCCATTTCCACCAGACACCCGCGTCCTTGGTGCGGCCTACCCCGTAGTGCGCCATGCGGTGCTTGAGCATGAAGCCCTCGGTGCCCAGGCTGCGCGCGGCCCCGCGCTGGCGGGCCAGGTCGGGCCAGTCAGCCCCTTGCAGCAGGGGGCTCAGGCGCAGGGTGCAGGCGATGTGCGGCGCGGGGGAGGGGTGCAGCGTGAACCTTTCCACCCGTTCGGACTGAGCCTGTCGAAGTCCTGCCTCGCGCTTCGACAGGCTCAGCGTGAACGGTGCGGTGTCGGGCAGCGCGCTGCCCATTGCATCGGGCGCTACAACCCGTTCGGACTGAGCTTGTCGAAGTCCTGCCCCGCGCTTCGACAAGCTCAGCGTGAACGGTTCGGGAGGCGTATCGGCTGCAGGGATGGTGGAGGGCCGCTCTGGTTCGGCGGGACTCTCGCCCACCCGTTCGGACTGAGCTTGTCGAAGTTCTGCCCCGCGCTTCGACAGGCTCAGCGTGAACGGTTCGGGAGGCGCATCGGCTGCAGGGATGGTGGAGGGCCGCTCTGGTTCGGCGGGACTCTCGCCCACCCGTTCGGACTGAGCTTGTCGAAGTTCTGTGCCGCGCTTCGACAGGCTCAGCGTGAACGGATCGGGAGGCGCATCGGCTGCAGGGATGGTGGAGGGCCGCTCCGGTTCGGCGGGACTCTCCCCCACCCGTTCGGACTGAGCGTGTCGAAGTCCTGCCCCGCGCTTCGACAAGCTCAGCGTGAACGGTGCGGTGTGGGGTAACGGGCTGCCTACGGCATCGGGCGGCATTGGCTCTGTTTCGTACGCTACAACCCGTTCGGACTGAGCCTGTCGAAGTCCTGCGCCGCGCTTCGACAAGCTCAGCGTGAACGGTTCGGTGTTTGGTGTGACCTCTATGGATACCTCAGGCGGTGGGTGAAGCATATCCTCCAGCAGCGCCCGCCGCGCATGCTGGGGCTGCGCGCGCACATCCTGCCCCGCGTGCTCCAGCAGGTCGTAGGCCACCAGCACCACCGGCAGTTCGCGCAGCAGCTTCGCGCCCAGCGTTTTGCGGCCCAGGCGTTTTTGCAGGTCGGCAAAGGGGCGGGGCCCTGGCTCATCGGGCAGCCACACCAGGATTTCGCCGTCAATCACCGTGCCATCGGGCAGGCTCTGCAGCGCGGCGTCGGCCAGTTCGGGGAAGCGGTCGGTCACCAGTTCTTCGCCGCGTGACCAGACCCACGCCGCCCCGGCGCGGCGCACGATCTGCGCGCGAATGCCGTCCCACTTCCACTCCACCTGCCAGTCGGCCACCGGCCCCAGCAGTGCGGGCATGTCGGCCACGGCCTGGTTGAACGGATGGGCCAGAAAAAAGGGATAGGGGTGTCCGGCGGCGCCATCGCTGGGCGAGCCTGCTTCGCCATCGGCCGGGGCCACCAGTGCAGCGTAATCGGCGGCCTGGGGCTGGCGGCCGATCTGGGTGTAGCCCATCAGCCGGTGCGCGATGCGCTTGGCGTCCAGCCCGCTCACGGTCGCCAGCGCCTGCGTGACCTGCAGGCGTGACACCCCCACGCGGAAGTTGCCGGTGATGAGCTTGAAGTACACCAGGCGTTGCCCGGATGCCAGCAGGTTCCACTGCGCCCGCAGGCGCGCATCGGCCTCGTCGGCGGGCAGAGCGCGCAGCGGCAGCAGCAGCGCCATCCACTCGGCCAGGGGCAGGTCGGCAGGCGCGGTGGGTGGGGGCAGCAGCAGGGCCAGGGTTTCGGCCAGGTCGCCCACGGCCTCGTAGCTTTCGTCGAACAGCCATTCGGGCAGGCCCGCAGCGTCTTGCGCCAGGGCCTTCAGGCGCTTGGTGGGCACCATCTGGCGCGGCTTGCCCCCGGCCAGAAAGTACACGGCCCAGGCCGCATCGCCGGGGGGCGCCACGCGCAGGTAGGCCACCAGTGCGGCCAGCTTGGCCGACTGGGCGGTGGTGGCATCGAGTGCCTGGAAGAGGGCGGCAAACTGCTTCATGGCGCGGCCCCGGCGGCGGGTGTGCTGGCGGGGGCATCGGGCGCGGCAGCGGTATCGTCCTCGTGGTCGTCTGCGCCGTATTCGGTGGCAAATACCTGCGCATCCAGACCCTGCTCGCACAGCCAGCGCACCATCACGGCGGTGCTGCCATGGGTGACGATCACGCGTTCGGCCCCGGTGGCGCCAATGGCCTTTTGCAGGCTGGGCCAGTCGGCATGGTCGCTCATCACAAAACCCCGGTCCACGCCCCGGCGGCGTCGCGCGCCGCGCACCAGCATCCAGCCGCTGGCAAAGGCATCGGAATGCTCGCCAAAGCGCTTGAGCCACGGCGTGCCCGCGGCCGAGGGCGGCGCCAGCACCAGGGCGCGGCGCAGGTCGGCCTTGGTGAGCGCCGGGTCGGTGGCGCGGTGCGTGGCGGGCAGGGCCACGCCGGCGGCGCGGTACACGGCGTTCAGCGGTTCCACCGCGCCATGCACCACGATGGGCCCGGTGCTGGCGTCCACGCCATGCAACAGGCGTTGCGCCTTGCCAAACGCGTAGGCATACAGCACGCTGGCCTTGCCCGCCGCTGCGTTGGCGGCCCACCAGGCGTTGATGTCGGCCAACAGCACCGCTTGGGATGGCCAGCGGTAAATCGGCAGGCCGAAGGTGGATTCGGTGATGAAGGTGTGGCAGTGCACGGGCTCGAACGGCGCGCAGGTGCCGTCCTCGTCGAGCTTGTAGTCGCCCGAGGCCACCCACACCTGGCCGCCGTGCTCGATGCGCACCTGGGCCGAGCCCAGCACATGGCCTGCGGGATGCAGCGATACGTTCACGCCCTGGTGGTGGATGACTTCGCCGTACGCCACCGTCTGCAACGCAATGTCGGCCCCGAGCCGGTTGCGCAGCGTGCCCGCGCTGGCCTCGTGGGCCAGGTAACGGGCCGACCCCCGGCGAGCATGGTCGGAATGCGCGTGCGTGATCACGGCACGCTGCACCGGACGCCAGGGGTCGATATAAAAATCGCCGGGCGGGCAGTACAGCCCCTCGGGGCGATGCACGATCAGGTCAGCGGTGGACATGGGCAAGTCATCTTAGGCGGCAAGGGATAGCCTGGGGGCGAACCGGGGATCGCAGGCACGGAATGCGCCATGCAACGGAACCAAGACATGATCGGACGTCTATTGGCAGGGTGCTGTTTGCTATGAACCTAAAAACGGCAGTGGACCGCTTGTCATCTTGCCGCACACCGCGTGGACTCGCGCCTTGCCTGGCATCCCAACAGCAGCGCTGGCAAATGCATCCAACTGCCGTTTTTATTGAGTCGGCATCAACCAACTTGAATGCGTTGATGCGGTTCGAAGCTCTGCGCAAGGCTTCGACAGGCTCAGCCCGAACGGCTGGTTCAAGTTCAAAGGTGCCG
>NZ_JBKDRI010000107.1:0-8273 GCF_046341535.1 Acidovorax sp.
TTTCCAATCAATCACAGCAACCTGCACCGCAGCTCGTTGAGCTTGATCCAGAGACAGCAATAGTTTTTCAGCATGGTTTGGCTTCACACCAGCGCGGGCAGCTAGCACAGGCCAAGACTGCATATGAACAAGTACTTGCCAAACAGCCGCAACATTTTGACGCATTGCATCTGCTTGGCGTCATCGCTGCACAGAGCAATAATCCAGCTCTGGCAGAAGAGCTCATCGGAAAAGCAATCGAGATTAATCCAAACTGCGCGCCAGCCTTCTCCAACCGTGGCAACGCGCTGCAAGAACTCAAACGTTTCGACGAGGCCATATTAAGCTTCGACAAGGCAATTGCCCTCAAGCCTGATTATGCTGATGCATTTTACAATCGCGGCAATGCATTGCAAGAACTCAAGCATCTAGAGGCCGCACTGTTGAGCTACGACAAGGCCATCGCACTCAAACCGGATTACGCGGATGCGTTATATAACCGTGGCGTTGTGCTAACAAAACTCAAACGCCCAGGCGATGCAGTGCTGAGCCATAACCAAGCCATCATCCTCAAGCCGGATTATGCTGCAGCATTCTACCACCGCGGCATTGCACTGAAAGAACTCAAACTACTCGATGATGCCCTGTTGAGCTATGACAGAGCAATCACCCTCAAACCAGATTATGCTGATGCGCTCAACAACCGTGGCAACGTGTTGAAAGAAATGAAACGACTAGAGGATGCGCTGTCGAGTTACGACAAGGCAATCACCCTCAAGCCGGATTACGCTGATGCATTTAATAATCGTGGCAATGTGCTGAAGGAAATGAAGCGACTGGAGGACGCCCTGTCGAGCTACCACGAAGCAATCGCCCTCAAACCAGATTACATTGATGCCTTCTATAACCGTGGCATTACACTGCACGAACTCTTGCGACAAGAAGATGCACTATCGAGCTATGACAAAGCAATCGCTCTAAAACCAGATTACGCCGATGCATTCAATAATCGTGGCATTGTGCTGAAAGAAATGAGGCGACTAGAGGACGCCCTATCGGACTACGACAATGCAATCGCCCTCAAAAATGATCATGCTTATGCGTTTAACAACCGCGGCAATGCAGTGAAAGAACTCTATCGATTCGAGGACGCTCTGTCGAGCTACGACAGGGCAATCTCCCTTAAATCTGATTATGTTGATGCCTTTTACAATCGCGGCCTTGCACTGCAAGAACTCAAGCTGCTTGACGAGGCCCTTTTGAGCTACAACGATGCAATCACTCTAAAACCGGACTACGATTTTCTATACGGAATCAAGCTACACACTCAAATGCATCTATGCGATTGGAGTAATCTACAAAATCAAATGGAAGAGCTTGAAGCATCCCTTGCTAAAGATCAAAAGGTGATTCCTCCATTTCCCTTATTAGGCCTGATGGATAAGCCTGCACTTCACATGAAGGCATCAAGGATTTATGCCAATGAAAAATACCCTGCGCCTGGCAAAATAGAACCCTTCAAAAACCGACCCTCAGACGGAAAGATTCGAATCGGATACTACTCTGCTGACTTTCACAACCATGCTACCTCGTTCTTGATGGCAGAGTTGTTTGAGGCGCATGACAAACGGAAGATTGAGTTGTACGGTTTCTCCTTCGGACCTGACAAGCAAGATGAGATGCGCAGCCGGATCTCCAGTACCTTTTGTCATTTTTTCGATGTCGCGAAAAAGAGCGATCGTGAAATCGCTCAAATGTCGATGGATCTTGGCATCGACATTGCAGTTGACTTAAAAGGCTTTACCCAAGATTCCAGAATAGGAATCTTCGCAGAACGGTGTGCCCCACTCCAAGTCAACTATCTTGGGTATCCAGGAACCTTAGCCGCGCCATACTTTGACTACATCGTTGCAGACAAAAACCTCATCCCGCGAGAGAGTCAGGATTTCTACACTGAAAAAATCATCTATCTGCCTCACAGCTACCAAGTCAACGACTCCAAGCGCAAAATCTCTGACAAAGTCTTCACACGCCAGGAGCTGGGGCTACCCGAAAGTGGCTTTGTGTTCTGCTGTTTTAACAATAACTACAAAATCCTTCCAGAAACATTCGACGTCTGGATGCGACTGCTTAAGACAGTGAACGGCAGTGTCCTGTGGCTATTACAAGACAACCCCACTGCCGCTAAACACTTGCGAAAAGAAGCAGAAAAAAGAGGGGTAAATCCAGCCCGACTGGTCTTTGCACCACGCATGACATTGGAAGATCACCTGGCCCGGCACCGCGCTGCTGACTTGTTCGTTGACACCCTGCCATACAACGCACACACAACCGCGAGCGATGCACTGTGGGCTGGACTCCCCGTACTGACCCAAATGGGGGAATCATTTGCTGCAAGAGTGGCAGCAAGCTTGCTATCGGCAATGGATCTGCCAGAACTGATCACCAAGAACCGGCAGGAATATGAAGCAAGAGCGATTGAACTGGCAAGTGATCCATTACAACTTGCCGAGATCAGGGACAAAGTAGGGAAAAATCGACTGACGTCACCCTTGTTCAATGGGCGGCTGTTCGCACGCAACATGGAGGCAGCTTATTCAGAAATCCATCGGCGGCACCTTCATGGGGAACAGCCCGACCATATCGACGTAGACTTACTGACAAATTAGCGAAAGGTAAGCAGAGGATTTCTTCACTAATCAGATCCGACACGCGAAGGTTCTCAGGCCACCCAGCGGCGCATCACCAGGCTGGCGTTGGTGCCGCCAAAGCCGAAGCTGTTGGACAGCACCGTGGTCAGCGCGGCATCGCGGGTTTGCGTGACCAGCGGCATGTCGCCCAGCGCGGGGTCGGGTGTTTCCACATGGGCCGAACCGGCGATGAAGCCCTTGTTCAGCATGATCATGCAGTAGATGGCCTCCTGCACGCCGGTGGCGCCCAGCGAGTGCCCGGTGAGCGACTTGGTGGACGAGAACGGCGGCACCTTGTCGCCAAACAGCGCCCGCATGGCGCGCACTTCCTGCATGTCGCCCACGGGGGTGGAGGTGCCGTGGGTGTTGATGTAGTCGATGGGGGCATCGAGCCCCTGCATGGCCTGCTGCATGCACGCGATGGCGCCGTCGCCCGAAGGGGCCACCATGTCTTCGCCGTCGCTGGTGGCACCAAAGCCCACCACTTCGGCCAGGATGGTCGCGCCGCGGGCCAGGGCGTGGTCCAGGCTTTCCAGCACCACGGCACCGCCACCGCCGGCAATCACAAAGCCGTCGCGGTTGGCGTCGTACGCGCGCGAGGCGCGCTCGGGCGTGTCGTTGTACTTGCTGGACATGGCGCCCATGCCGTCAAACAGCAGCGACATGCCCCAGCTCAGCTCCTCGCCGCCGCCGGCAAACATCACGTCCTGCATGCCCCAGGCGATCTGCTGCGCGGCAGCGCCGATGCAGTGAGCCGAGGTGGAGCAGGCCGATGTGATGGAGTAATTGATGCCCTTGACCTTGAAATTGGTGGCCAGGCAGGCCGACACGGTGGAGCTCATGCAGCGCGTGACCTGGTAGGGGCCCACGCGCCGGATGCCCTTTTCGCGCAGGGTGTCGGCGGCTTCGATCTGGTTGGCGGGCGAGCCGCCGCCCGAGCCCATGATGAGGCCGGTGCGGGGGTGGCTGACCTGCTCGGGCGTCAAGCCGGCTTGTTTGATGGCGTCTTCCAGCGCGATCTGCGCATAGGCTGCCGCGTCGCCCATGAAGCGAAGCTGCTTGCGGTCAATGCGGGCCTCGATGTCGATCTCGGGCACGCCGCCCACCTGGCTGCGCAGGCCCAGTTCCTTGAACTTGTCCACGGCCTTGATGCCGCTCTTGCCTGCGCGCAGCGAGGCCTCCACGGTGGCCAGGTCGTTACCGATGCACGAAACGATGCCCGCGCCGGTAATGACTACACGCTTGGGGGTGGTCATGCTGCTGCGTCCTTGCCGTCGTCCTCGCGCTTGAACAAACCCACGCGCAGGTCGTTGGCGACATAGATTTCCTTACCGTCGGCCAGCAGGCGGGCATCGCCAATGGCCATGACCAGCTTGCGCTTGATGACGCGCTTGATGTCGATTTCGTATGTAACCAGTTTCACGCCAGGGCCGACCTCGCCAGTGAACTTGACCTCCCCCGCACCGAGCGCGCGGCCGCGGCCCGGCAGTTGCAGCCAGGTCAGGTAAAAGCCGATGAGCTGCCACATGGCATCCAGCCCCAGGCAGCCGGGCATGACCGGGTCGCCCTGGAAATGGCAACCAAAGAACCACAGGTCGGGCTTGACGTCGAGCTCGGCGCGAATCGATCCCAGACCGTGCGCGCCGCCGTCGCTGTCGATGTGCGTGATGCGGTCAAACATCAGCATGGGCGGCAGCGGCAGGCGGCCGCTGTCTGCGCCGAACAACCGGCCTTCGCCTGAGGCAATCAGTTGTTCGTAGGAAAAGGAATCAGCCATCGTCAATCGTGCTCCACAACCGCGGGGTCTCCGCTTGAATTCATCATGTTTTCAGCCGCAAGACCGCGTCTGCAAGCCTCTATTATCAAGGCATCGCATGACACCAAGGCGTCGCGGGTCGCAGGCTGCGTCAACCGCCTCGGGGGGCTCGCCCGCGCCCCATAAGCGCAGTCGCCGCCACCACGATCAGGGCCGCCAGCCACAGTGGCGCATGACCCCAGCGCGATACCCACCATGCGTACGGCGTGATGGCCCACCCGCTGGCTGCGTCCATGCCGCGCCCGTGCACTTCGCCGCGCAGCACCCCCCGTGTGTGGCGGGGCAGCGCATGGGTGACCACGCCACGGTGGTCAATGATGGCCGTCGCGCCGGTGTTGGTGGCGCGCACCATGGGGCGCTCAAACTCCAGCGCGCGCATGCGGCTGATGTGCAGGTGCTGGTCAATGGCCAGCGAATCACCGAACCAGCCGATGTTGCTGAAGTTGACCAGCACCGTGGGCGCGTCGGCTGGCTCCATGAAGCGCGCGCCGATTTCGTCGCCAAAGAGGTCCTCATAGCAGATGTTGGGCGCAATGCGCTGCCCCTTCCACACGAACGAGGGCTGCCCGAGCGCGCCGCGGTCGAAGTCGCCCAGGGGAATGTTCATCATCGCCGTGAACCACCGAAAGAACGGCGGGATGAATTCGCCAAACGGCACCAGATGGTGCTTGTCATAGCGGTAGGCCGAGGCCGCGTCGCCCATGCCTGCGCCCATGCCCAGGACCGAGTTGGTGTAGCCCTGCACCTCATCGCCCATCGGAATGCCCAGCAGCACCGCACGGCTGGTCGGCGCGAAGTGGCTGGCGATGCCTTCCAGATAGCCTGGCATGAGCTGCTGGGGCAGCAGCGGAACCGCTGTTTCGGGGGCCACCACCAGCTCGGCCGTCGCATCGCGCAGGGTGTCGGCATACCACTTGAGCGCCAGCGGCAGCCCGCTGCCGGGCTGGAACTTTTCGTCCTGCGGGATGTTGCCCTGCAGCAGTTCCAGCGTGACCGGGGCGGCCGCGCGGGTGGCAGGCGTGTGGCACAGCTCGACCGCACAGTGGCGCTGCGCCACCGCAGCGCCCCACAGCGCCACCAGGCCCAGGGTCACGGCCCAGGCGCGAGCGCTGCGCAGATGCGCCGGGCGCCAGCGCACCAGCAGCATCGCCAGCGCCGCCGCCACAGCCCCGATGCCAAACACCCCCACGCTGCGCGCCAGCACGGCCAGGGGCCCGTCCACATGGGCGTAGCCTGCGGCCCCCCAGGGGAAACCGGTCCACAGCGTGCCACGGGCCAGTTCAGCCAGTAACCATATTGCTCCGAAAAAAATAGCATCAAAGCCAATACCGCCGTGCGCGTATCGGCAAAAAACACCTAAACCGATCGCATAGTAGCTGGCCAGGAAGGCAGCCAGCCCGAGCACAGACGCCACGGCCAGCCCCGCGGCAAGCCCGCCATAGGTATGCATGGAGATGAACAGCCACCAGAAGGTACCCAGCAGCCAGGCCGTGGCGAACACCCCGCCCAGCAGCGCCCCCCGCCTGAACGGCGCCCCATGCTGGCGGGCCGCCTGCACCAGCGCGGCCAGGACCATCATCGCGCCGATCTGCAGCCACCACAGCGGCTGGCCGCTGCCCGGCCAGGCCAGAGAAGCCGCCTGGGCCAGCCCCGCGCCCAGCGCCAGCAGGCATTGCCAAGCCAGGGGCAGCCCCGCGACGGTTGGGCGCTGCGCCATCAGCCGCCAGCGGTGGTGTCGTCCAGCCGCGATACCTTGAACCAGCGCACTGCGCCGCCTTTGGCATGCAGCACCACAAACTGCAAGCCGCCCAGCTGCACCTGCTCGTCACGGCGCGGCAGGTGGCCCATTTCGTGGGCAATCAGCCCGCCGATGGTGTCGAACTGCGCGTCGGGGTCACTGCCCTGCAACACCACGTCAAAGGCCTCGGCCACGCGCTCGACTGGCGTGTCGCCGCTGACGCGATAGGTGCGGTCGGCCAGGCCGAAGATGTCGCCGTTGTCCTCGGGAATGTCGAATTCGTCCTCGATCTCGCCCACGATCTGTTCCAGCACATCCTCGATGGTCACCAGCCCCGCCACGCGGCCGAACTCGTCGATGACGATGGCCAGGTGATTGCGGTTGCCACGGAACTCGCGCAGCAGGTCGTTCAGGCCCTTGCTCTCGGGCACAAACACGGCGGGCCGCAGCAATGCGCGGATGTTCAGCTCCGGGGCCCGCCGCAGCTTGAGCAGGTCCTTGGCCATCAAGATGCCGATGATGTTGTCACGCTCACCCTGGTACACCGGAAAGCGCGAGTGCGCGGTCGTGATCACGAGGTGCAGCAGGTCTTCCAGGGGCGCATCGATGTGGATCAGATCCATGCGGGGCGAGGCCACCATCACATCGCGGGCGGTCATGTCGGCCATGCGGATCACGCGCTCGAGCATGACGCGGGATTCGGCCCCGATGACGTCGTTGTCTTCGGCATCGGCCAGGGTTTCGATGAGTTCTTCCCGGGAGTCCGGCCCCGGGTGGATGAACTCGGCCACTTTTTGAAGGAAGGTGCGCTTGTCTTCCCTCTCGGGCGGTCGCCCAGGGTGCGCGGGGTGCGGGTCAGACACTGGAGTGCACGACGTGCGGTAGTGAATCAGGCCCCTAGGATAGCGGATCGCTGTGACCGGGCCGCGCCCTGCCGGGCGCAAGCTAGCGGCGCGACCAGTACGCGGGCAGCCCGGCCTGGGGCTCCAAGCGCGCCGCAACGGGGTATCTGAGCCAGTGCTTGGCTTACTCGGCCGCCTGGTGGCGCGCGTCCTGGACGCCGCTGCGCAGTTGTTGCAAAGCGGCCAGAAAGTCCCAAAACTGCTTGGCCTGCCGCTTGATCTGGTAGTCCATCTCGCCAATGTGCTGCTCGACCAGCTCGGTCATGTGCGTATCCAGACGGGCGGGCGGAAGATGCAGATAGGCCTCGGACTCGGAACCGTCGCGGCGCACGGTGGCCCCTGCCTTGCGGGCGATGTTGAGCATGGCGGTGTTTTCCGACAGCGCGTGAATGAACACCATGTTCACCCCCGCGTTACGGGCGTGCACCACGGCGCGCTCGAACAGCCTTGCGCCCAATCCGCGCCCCCGGGCCTGCTTCAGTACCGACACACCAAACTCGGCGCACTGCCGGTGCTCGGGACACTCGGAAAACGCCAGGTGCGCCATGGCGATGAGTTGGAGACGGCGGTTGTAGATGCCGAAGATCTCGTCACGGTCAAAGTCCAGCTGCTCGGCGTAGCGGCGAATCTGCGCATCGCTGGCAGCGTAACCAAAACGCAGGTAGCGGTCGTCAGGCCCGAGCCGCAGCAGATGCTGGGCGATCCGCTCGCGGTGCGAGGGACCCAGGGAACGGATGGGGACCATCATGGGAGCCTCCTGCTTGGCGCGGCGCTCAGCCACTGTGGGAGCACCCGTCGCGTTGCGCGCCCCCGCCTGCGTACCAGGATGCCTTGAGCCGGTCTTTTGGTGCGAACATGTTGTCGAATATAGGGTTTTCCCTTAATAATGACCAGCGTTTTCTGTCGTGCCACGACAAAGTAGCCAGGCAACACCCATCCCAGGCGAAATCAGCTGCCGGGGCTTTTTGGAAATGCTTCAACCTAAAAACGGCAGTTGGATGCATTTGCTAGGAGTCTGTCGGACTTGGAGCGTCGAAAGCGAAAATCGGCCCCAGCGAGGACAGTTTTTGCCGAATTTGCAGCCCCATAGCCGAGCTATGGGGCAAAAAGGCGGTTAAAAATGGACCGCTGCGGTCGATTTGCAGCCG
>NZ_JBKDRI010000108.1:0-37822 GCF_046341535.1 Acidovorax sp.
CCTTGCTTGTGCAGCCTCACAACCTGCTTGCGCCTCTCGTGCAGCTCGCCCAGCGTCTGGTATCTCGCGTCTTCTTTGTCCATGAACTCTCTGATGCCAAAAACCCAGGAAAGTTCAATTTTTATGGGGCCGGATCAATAGCTGGCGGGTTTGAATCGGAACAAGTGGCGCCTTTAAATCGGAATCGCTGGTGCTTTCGCACTGGAATACGCACGCTGACAGCTGCACCAAAGCATAAGGGCTCCACTGAGGGGACCTCGGCGTCACGGTGAATCACCCCGGCTTATCTAGACACTTTTGAGCCTTTGGGAATGTCGTTGCTCGAACTCTACAGGTGATAGTTCTGCCGCCGATGAATGACGGCGCTGTGAGTTGTAGAACATTTCGATGTAGTTGAAGACGTCCGCCCGCGCATCATCACGGGTTGCATAGACTCGCCTGCGGATGCGTTCGCGCTTTAGCAGTTGGAAGAAGCTCTCGGCCACAGCGTTGTCGTGGCAGTTGCCACGCCGACTCATGCTGCTGACCAGGTTGTGGTCACGCGGGAAGGTCTGCCACTCGTGGCCTGTGAACTGGGCGGATTCAACCGGTCGTTGCAACACCTTCAATCATGGAGGTGTTATGGGAAGACCTGCAGGGTGGATGCAGAAGTTAACGAGACGCGGGGCAATGCGCTCACCCGGTGCCCCTTCGCTTCGGCGAGAGGTGGAGCGGCAGTTCTGGAAGCAGATTGCAACCGGTATCACGATTGAGAAGGCGGCCGAAGCTGTTGGTGTGTCGCAGACGGTGGGCTCACGCTGGTTCCGGCATCGTGGGGGCATGCCATTGTTCATGTCCAATTCCATACAGGGCAGGTATCTGTCCTTCGCCGAGCGAGAAGAGATCGCTCTTGTGCGAGCCCAAGGCGTTGGGGTGCGGAAGATCGCTCGTCTTATCGGGTGAAGTCCCTCGACGGTCTCACGGGAGCTGCCCCGCAACGCTGCGACTCGCGGCGGCAAGCTCGAGTACCGGGCGTCGGTAGCGCAGTGGAAGTCAGAGTTGGTGGCAAAGAGACCCAAGCCGACCAAGCTGGTGACGAGCCCACGTCTGCGCCAATATGTCCAAGATCACCTGGAGGGCAAGATCCACGATGCTCAAGGGCGCGAGGTCGCCGGACCTCGGCAAGCTGCGTTCATCGGTCGCAACAAGCCTCATCGTGGTGACCGCAAATGGGTCAATGGCTGGTCACCAGAGCAGATTGCAAACCGCCTGCAGGTCGACTTCCCGGATGATCTGTCCATGCGCATCTCCCATGAAGCCATCTACCAGGCCCTTGATATCCAGGGGCGAGGTGCTCTCAAGCGCGAGCTGGTGAGCTACCCGCGTACAGGGCGTGCTTTGCGCACCCCACGGGCCAGGTCCCAAGCCAAGGCATGGGCGCATGTCAGTGTTGATGTGATGATCTCCAGCCGCCCCGCTGAGATAGAAGATCGTGCTGTACCCGGTCACTGGGAGGGGGACCTGATCATCGGCCTGGACAGGTCAGCTATCGGCACGCTGGTGGAACGCTCAAGCCGTTTCACCATGCTCGTGCACCTGCCACGCGAGGAAGGCTACGGACTGACTCCCCGAACAAAGAATGGTCCTGCGCTGGCAGGCTACGGAGCCATCACCATGGCCAACGCCCTCCAGAGAACGGTGACGAAGCTGCCTACTCAGCTACGGCAGTCATTGACTTGGGATCGAGGCAAAGAACTGTCCGACCATGCACGGTTCACTATCGATTCCGGAGTGAATGTCTTCTTTGCCGATGCTCGCAGTCCATGGCAGCGCGGCACGAACGAGAACACAAATGAGCTGCTGCGCCAATACTTTCCCAAAGGCACTGACCTGTCTCGCTGGAGCGAGCAAGAGATTCAAGCCGTGGCAAGGACCTTGAACAACAGGCCACGCAAAACGCTGGGCTGGAAGACACCGGCTGAGACATTGAATGAGTATCTAAAATCCGTTCGACAAACCGGTGTTGCAACGACCGGTTGAATCCGCCAAGTGCGCGGCGGCTTTTTTTAGGATGTCGCGCTCTTCGGTCACGCGCTTGATTCCATCCTTCAGGCGACGCAGCTCCTCGGTCTGGGACGTCTGCATCTGTCTCTCTGGCGCGGGCACCGCATAGGCCTTGATCCACTTGTACAGGCTGTGCTGGCTCACGCCGATCCGGGCGCATACATCGCCTACCCGGTGACCTCGCTCCGTGATCTGCTTGACCGCTTCGATCTTGAATTCTTCGGGATATGGCTGCTTTGTCATGGCACCTCCTATTGGTGCCTCAGGTTTGTGGCTCGAAGGTGTCTAGTTCAGCCGGGGCGATTCAGGGCGATTCAAAGCCGACCAACTCTCACGGGTTGGTCGGCCTCTTTAATGGCCTCTGGAGCCACGATCGTAAGGCGGCGAAGGGGTCAAGCACCCCCTAAAACGGGCTCTTCTCGACGATTTACACAGCCTGAACTGAGGCGCTTTTGCATTTCTTAATGTGGAATTTCTATGACGGACTTTATTTGTGCCCGACTGACTTTATTTGTTGGAGTCACAGCGAACGCAAACGGAAGCAGCCCTGCTATGAGTCACGGACTTACTCAAATCGCAAAACTTACCCCCTAGCCCAGCGCGCTGCTCCGTGCGCATGTCGGCAGAGAGTGCCAGCCGTAAGTCAGCAAGGTCCATTCAATGTTTGCAAAGTCCTCTCTCTGTTATCAACAGATCCGCATTCAGTTTGCAAAATCCACTCTCTGTTAGCAACAACCACCACCCCCGACACATGCTCCGCTACCTCACCGTTCCTGTCACCGCCTTCCAGCAAAACTGCTCCATTGTCTGGTGTGACGCCACACACCAGGCCGCCGTGGTGGACCCGGGCGGCGACCTGGACACCCTGCTGGCCGCCATTGCACGGCTGGGCCTCACGCTCGAACAGATCTGGCTCACGCACGCGCACATCGACCATGCGGGCGGCACGGGCGAGCTTGCACAACGGCTGTCGCTGCCCATCATTGGCCCGCATCCGGGCGATCAGTTCTGGATTGACGGCCTGCCCCAGCAAAGCGCGATGTTCGGATTTCCACCCGCGCAGCACTTCACGCCCACGCGCTGGCTGGCCGATGGCGATACGGTGCACATTGGCAACGAGAGACTCCAAGTGCGCCACTGCCCTGGCCACACGCCCGGCCATGTAGTGTTCCATGCTCCGCAGATTGATCGGGCGTTTGTGGGCGATGTGCTGTTTGCCGGCAGCATCGGCCGCACCGACTTCCCGCAAGGCAACCACCAGCAGCTCATCGACAGCATCACCCAGCGCCTGTGGCCCATGGGCGACCAGACCGTGTTCATCCCCGGCCACGGGCCAGAGAGCACGTTCGGGCGGGAGCGACAGAGCAATCCGTATGTGGGCGGCACCTGAGGTGCCAACGGCCGATCTGCGGCTCGCCTCGTGCGGCTGCCGCGCCTGGCCTCACCAATATGCCGGAGCTGACAACAATAAAAAATAGATTAAATAAAGGCCTTTACGCTCGCTGATTAACGTTTTTAAGCTACGTTTTTAATAGCGCTCATCCACCCGGCTTACCCGCACCTGGCCGCTGCGCTGCCTCGTACAAGCGCTGCACCTTGGGCACGTTTTGCTCCAGCTCCTTGATGCGGGCGGGGCCCGAGGGGTGGGTGGACAGAAAAGCCAGCCCGTTTTGGCGGCTGCCGCTGGCCTTGCCCATCTTCTGCCACAGGGTCACGGCGGCCTGGGGGTTGTAGCCGCCGCGCGCGGCCAGTTCCAGCCCCACCAGGTCGGCGTCCGTCTCGTCCGACCGGCTAAATTGCAAGGTCAGCAATTGCCCGCCCAGACCGGCCGCCATGTTGCCCAGGTCGCCCAGGCCCAGCAGCTGCGATCCCAGGCGCAGAGCCAGGTTGGTACCCTGGGTCTTGGCGATGCGCTCGCGCGCATGCTCTCGCAGGGCGTGCGCCATCTCGTGGCCCATGATCATGGCGGTTTCGTCGTCCGAGAGCTTGAGCTGCTCCAGGATGCCGGTGTAGAAGGCGATCTTGCCGCCGGGCATGCAGAACGCATTGATCTGCTGGCTGCCGATCAGGTTGACCTCCCAGCGCCAGCCTGCGGCACGCTCGTTCCACGGGCCGGTGTAAGGAATCAGCCGCTTTGCAATGGCGTGCAGGCGTTGCAACTGGGGGTGACTGTCAGGCGCCAGAGCGCGCTGCGCACGGGCCTGCTCCAGCATCTGCCGGTACTGCTGGGCGGCGGATTTCTCCAGCGTCTCGGCAGGGACCAGCTTGCGCAGGCTGGATGCCGAACCCACATCCACCTGCGCCAGCGCGGGGCCAGCGGCCAGCGTGGCCCCCGCTGCGCCGGTGGCCAGCAGAAAGCCCCGGCGCGAAGCCCAGGGCGACGAGGGAGCCACAGCGGGCGCGGGGCACAGAAGGCACATACCAGGGTCACCTGAAGGAATAATGGACGAAGCTGACACAGACCAGAGCACGCAGCCCCACGAACCGGCAAGATGCCACGCCGTCCCCGGCAGGCCGCACGCTCTGTGACTCTGTGCCGCAGATGGTGCCAGACGGTCGGGCTGCAAGGGACGGGTCCGGGCCCGGCGGGCTGGCACCGCACCTGGCCCGCGTCAGCGATGATAGGCAAAACAACAGGATTCCATGTCAGACATCTCCAAATCCGAAACCGCCGTACCCGCCACCCCGCCCGCCAGCAGCCTCCCCCCGGCGCGCACGCCGTGGCTGCAAAGCCTGCGCGTGTATCTGGAGCCGGCCAGCCTGCGCATGCTCACGCTCGGTTTTGCGGCCGGGCTGCCGCTGCTGCTGGTGCTGGGCACGCTGAGCTTTCGGCTGCGCGAGGCGGGCATTGACCGCAGCACCATCGGGTATCTGAGCTGGGTGGGGCTGGCCTACGCTTTCAAATGGGTCTGGGCGCCCCTGGTGGACCGCATGCCTATTCCGGTGATGACGCGGGTGATGGGGCGACGGCGCAGTTGGCTGCTGCTGTCGCAACTGATCATCGTGACTGGCCTGGTGGGCATGGCCCTGGCCGACCCACGCATGGCGCTGGGGCCCGTGGTGTGGTGCGCGCTGGCGGTGGCGTTCGGCTCGGCCACGCAAGACATTGCGCTCGACGCCTTTCGCATCGAATCGGCCGATGCCCACCACCAGGCTGCGCTGGCGGCGTCCTACCAGACGGGCTACCGGCTGGCGATGATCTGGGCGGGCGCTGGCGTGCTGTGGATCGCCGCGCGGGCCGAGGCGGCCCCGGCCGTGCGCCAGGCGCTGGCGCAAGGCGCGGCGGCCTATCAAAACGGAGCGTGGCAGGCGGCGTACCTGGCCATGGCGGCATCGATGGCGGTGGGCATCGTCACCGTGCTGTTCTCGCGCGAGCCCGCGCCCGTGGCCCTGCCGCCTGCCAAGAATGCGGCCGAGTGGATCCGCGGTGCCGTCATCGAGCCGTTTGCCGACTTTCTGCGCCGCTACGGCTGGCACGCGGCGCTGATCCTGGCACTGATTGCCGTCTATCGCATCAGCGACGTGGTGATGGGCATCATGGCCAACCCGTTCTATGTGGACATGGGTTTTACCAAGGATGAAGTGGCCGCCGTGACCAAGGTGTACGGGGTGATCATGACGCTGGCGGGTGCCTTCATCGGGGGCGTGCTGTCGATGCGCTTTGGCGTGATGCGGATCCTGATGCTGGGGGCACTGCTGAGCGCCGCCAGCAACCTGCTGTTTGCCTGGCTGGCCGGGCATGGCCATGACGTGACCGCGCTGATCGGCGTGGTGTCGGCCGACAACCTGGCAGGCGGCATCGCGTCTGCAGCGTTCATTGCCTACCTGTCGAGCCTGACCAACGTGAGCTACTCGGCCACGCAGTACGCGCTGTTCAGCTCGATGATGCTGCTGCTCCCGAAATTCATCGCCGGGTTCTCGGGCCAGTATGTGGATGCATTTGGCTACGCGCACTTCTTCACGGCCACCGCATTCCTGGGCCTGCCCGTGCTGGGGCTGGTGTGGCTCGCATCACGCATCAAAACGCCATCGAGCGCTTGACTGCAATGGATTTATTGCTATATGTTCAATAGCGCTCTTAGCCTATCAACCCCAACCGTTTACCTGAACTTTACGCACACGACAACGCGGCGAGATACGGCCGGGCGAGCATCAGGCTTCGCGCACTGAGGCGGCTGCCTTTCACTACACTGGTTCTTCATGAGCTCCCAACTGCTGATGATCGAAGACGACGCCCGCCTCGCGCAGATGGTGGCAGAGTACCTCGGCCAATCGGGCCTGGTGGTCACGCACCGGGCCGACGGCAAAAGCGGCCTGGCCGAGTTGCAGAGTGATAGCGAGCGCCCGATGCCCGACCTGGTCATCCTGGACCTGATGCTGCCCGACATGGACGGCCTGGAAGTGTGCCGGCGCATCCGGTCGCTGCAGGGCGCGGCCGCCCAGGTGCCGGTGCTGATGCTCACCGCCAAAGGCGACCCGATGGACCGCATCATTGGCCTGGAACTGGGCGCGGACGACTACCTGCCCAAACCCTTTGAGCCCCGCGAGCTGCTGGCGCGCATTCGCGCCGTTTTGCGCCGCCGCTCAGATCCCGCCATCCTCGCCAGCGCAGCGTCGCAGACCCTGCGCTTTGGCTCGCTGGAGATCGACCGCGATGCGCGCACCGTGATGGTGAGCGGGCAGCCTGTCGACCTGACCTCCTACCAGTTTGACCTGCTGGTGACCCTGGCCGAGCGCGCGGGCCGCGTGCTCACGCGCGACCAGATCATGGAGGCCGTGCGCGGCCGCGAGCTGGAGGCCTTTGACCGGTCCATCGACGTGCACATGGGCCGCATCCGCGCCGCCATCGAGCATGACGCCAAGAACCCGCGCCGCATCCTCACGGTACGCGGCGTGGGGTATGTGTTTGCCAAACAGCAAGACTGATGGAGCACATCCCCCTGAGCGGCTCCGCCGCTTCCCCCTTCTCTCGCATCGCTGCGCGCTGCGGGAAGGGGGACGCCGCCAGCGCGGCGGGGCGGCCCTTGCGCGGCGGCCGCGCGCTCAGGCAGCGCCAGTTGCTGGAGTTGCGCTTTTCCGCGTTTTGCTGACGCCGATCCACCGTCATGTCCCTGTCCACCCCGTTCTCGCGCCGCCTGTACCTGCGCATCTGGCTTGCCGTGGTGGGCGGCATGGCCGTGCTGACGCTGGCCGTGGGCTGGGCCTGGCGCATGGCCGAGGAGCAAAAGGCCCAGACCGCCCAGCCGTTGTTGCCGCCGTTGCGCGAGATGGTGCTGCGCGATCCGTCGGGTGCCGAACTGCTGCGCGGGATGTCCACCCGCAAGCCCAGCCCGCCGGGCGAGGCTGTGGAGTTTTATATCGAGGCGGAGGACGGGCGGGTATTCACCCTGCAGATGTCGGCCCGTCCCCATCGCATGGACCGGGGCGATCGGCCGCTGCGTCCGGGCGGCCCCGGTGGGCCAGGGGGGCCGGGCGGGCCCGGCAAGCAGAGCGACGCCGCATTCTGGACGCGCCCTCCGTTCGGCTTTTTATGGCTGCTGGGCATCGTGGGCCTGGCCGTGGCCGTGGGGGTGTACCCCATCATCCGTCGCCTCACACTGCGGCTGGAGGCGCTGCAGCGCAGCGTGCAGAAGTTTGGCGAAGGCGACCTGTCCGTGCGCGTGCCCGAGGAAGGCCAGGACGAGGTGGCCGATCTGGCGCGGCAGTTCAACGCGGCGGCCGCGCGGGTGGAAGCGCTGGTGAAGTCGCACAAGTCGCTGCTGGCCAATGCCTCCCACGAACTGCGCTCGCCGCTCACGCGCATCCGCATGGGGCTGGAGCTGATGGGCGGCCAGCAGCCTTCGCCGACCTTCCGCGAAGAAATCCTGCGCAACATTGCCGAGCTGGACCAGCTGGTGGACGAGATCCTGCTGGCCAGTCGGCTCGATGCCCGCGAGGCCGATGTGGGCACGGTCGAGCTGATCGACCTGATCGGCCTGGCCGCCGAGGAATGCGCCCGTGTGGACGCCGACCTGGACGCCAGCGCCGACACCGTGGAGGTACGCGGCGTGGCCAAGCTGCTGCGCCGCGCCATCCGCAACCTGCTGGAAAACGCACGGCGTTACAGCTCGGGCGACATCACCGTGGCGGTTCGCCGCAGCCAGGGCCATGCCGAGGTACGCGTGTACGACCGCGGCCCCGGCGTGCCCGACAGCCAGCGCGAGCGTATCTTCGAGCCCTTTTACCGGCTGCCGGGTGCCAGCGAGCGGTCCGGCGGCGTGGGCCTGGGGCTGTCGCTGGTACGCTCGATCGCAGCCCGCCACAACGGCACGGTGTACTGCGAAGACCGCGAGGGCGGTGGCGCCTGTTTTGTGCTGCGACTGCCCCTGAGCGCCGCCAGCACCACGCCATGAAGACGTGGACCCGCCGCCCCATCAAGCGATGATGCAGCCGCCCCCGATCATTGACCCCAGCCTCACGGGAGTTTCTTCATGCATGCCACCAGCCTCATTGACGCACTGTCGCTGCGCGTTCCGATCTTCCAGGGCCCCATGACGGGGTCAGACACACCGGCCCTGGCCGCTGCCGTGTCGGCCAGCGGGGGGCTGGGCATGCTGGGCTGCGGAATGCGCTCGCCTCAGGCCATGACGCAGGCGGCAGCGCAGGTCCGGCAGGCCACGGACCGCCCCTTCGGCATGAACCTTTTCGTGCAGGACACCCCGGTGCCCGACGCTGCCACGGTGGAGGCTGCGCTGGCGCGCCTGGCGCCGCTGTACGCCGAATTCGGACTGGAACCCACCGTGCCCGAGCGCTGGTGCGAGGACTTCGGCGAGCAACTGGATGCGCTGATGGCCGCCCGCCCGGCGGTGGCCAGCTTTACCTTCGGCATCCTCTCTGCGGCGCAGGTCGAGCGCCTGCATGGGGCCGGTTGCCGGGTGATCGGCACGGCCACCACCGTGGCCGAGGCGCTGGCCTGGGCCGACGTGGGCGCGGACGCCGTGTGCGCGTCGGGCATGGAGGCCGGAGGGCATCGGGGCACATTCCTGGCCGTGAACGGGGGGCGTCGCGAGCGGCCTTCGCTGACCGATTTCGCCGCTGCCATGGTGGGCACGCTGCCGCTGGTCGCGCAGTGCGTGGACGCCCTGGCGCCGCGCGGCATCCCGGTGGTGGCAGCGGGCGCCATCATGGACGGCCGCGGCATCGCCGCCGCCCAGGCCCTGGGCGCCCAGGCGGTCCAGATGGGCACCGCCTTCCTGGTGTGCGATGAATCCGGCATCAGCCCCGCCTACCGCACCGCGCTGCTGGCCGCCACGGCCACCGACACGCTCACCACAGGCGCGCTCACCGGTCGCCCTGCCCGGGGCATCGTCAATGCGCTGATGGAGCGCCTGCACCCCCACGAGGCTGAGGTGCCCGCCTACCCCGTACAAAACGCCCTGACCGGAGCATTGCGACGCGCCAGCGCGCAGGCGGGCCGGGGCGATTACCTGTCGCTGTGGGCCGGGCAGGGAGTTGCCCGCGTGCGGCCGATGCCGGCGGCGGCACTGATGGCCTTGCTGGAGCAGGAATGGCGCAGCGCGCGCGCGGCTCTGGCAGGCCAGGGCCGGGCCTGAGCCCTTCACCGGCCCGGGCGACTTCGCGGGGCGAGCCGTTGCCTACAATCGCGCCACCGGTCTTGCCCCATGCTGCACATCATCGCCAACGCCTTCACCCTGACGGAGTTCCTGCTGGACAGCCTGCCGGCCGAACAACGCAGCCGCGTCCTGGTGCATCCCAGGCGCATCAAGGGTGTGGCCTACTCCCTGCTGAAGGCCGCCGATGCGTGGTTGCCGTTCAGGCTGCCGGGCTTTCGCCCGTTTCCGCAGCCGTACCTCCAGGCGGTCCAGGACATTCCGGCGGACGCCTCGGTGCTCATCTTCGGCATTGAGAACATCAAGGACCTGCGCATCCTGCGCAAGCACCTGCGAACCCGCCGCGTGGCCGTCTTCACCTGGAACCCGGTCATCGACTACCGGCAGAACCACGGGGTGCGGCGGCTCCATATCCGGCAGCTCAAAGGGCTGGGGTTTGAGGTGTTCACCTTTGACCCGCAAGACGCCCGCCGTTACGGCCTGACCCTCACGCAGCAGGTGTACCGGCGGGTGGATGCCTTGCGCCAACCGCTGCCTGCCGCGTGGGATATCTATTTTGTGGGCCAGGACAAGAACCGGTTTGAAACCTTGCGAGCGCTGGGCGAGCCGTGGCAGGCGGCCGGCCTGCGCACCCGCCTGCAGATGGTGCCCGAACCCGGCCGGAGCTACCCGCCCACCTCTGCGGTGGAGATACTCACCCACCCCCTGGACTACCAGGCCAACATGGAGGCGATCAACCGCTCGCGCTGCCTGCTGGAGATCACGCAAGCCAACCAGAGCGGCCTGACCGTGCGGTGTCTCGAGTCGCTTTTTTTCGACAAGAAGCTCATCACCAGCAATCCTGCCGTGAAAGACCTGCCGTTCTACCACCCTGCGCGGTTCTTCGTGGTGGGAGAGGACGATGCCAACGGGCTGATGGACTTTCTGGATGCGCCGCTGCCCGCCCTGCCGGATGGCGCCCTGGAGCCGTACGATTTTGCCCATTGGGTTCAGCAATTTGACGCAGCCCCTTCATGCCGGGAGCCATGCGATCGACAGCATCGCACGGCCAGGGTCCCATCCGCCCACCCATGTTGAACCTCTCTGCAACCCTGCTGCCCGCGGCGGTCACGGCGCTCTTTCTGCTGTTCCCCGTGAGCCTGGCGCTCGCCAGCATCCTGATGCTGGTGCTTGTCCTGCTGTGGCTTGTCGCCGGAAACCTGCGTGAGCGCTGGCTTGCCGTGCAGGCCAATCCGGTGGCGTGGGGAGCGCTTTGCCTCTATGGCCTGATGTTGCTCGGCGCGCTCTATTCCCCGGCCCGTTGGGATGAAATCGGCCTGCACCTGACCAAGTACCTCAAGCTGCCGTTTGCCGTCGTGCTGATGTCGATCATCAGCACCGACAAGTTGCAGCAACGCTGCCTGGATGCATTCGTGTGGGCCATGGGATTTGTGCTTGCATGCACCTGGCTTAACGTGTGGTGGGATCTGCCCTGGTCCAAGACACACAACCAGGGATGGAATGTGACCCACCATGTGTTTGGCGACTACATCACCCAAAACATCATGATGGCCTTCATGGTGCTGGTGGCGCTGGTGCGGATGTTGCACGCATCCATGCCATGGCGGCGGGCGGGCTGGGCGGTTGTGTCGATCCTTGCGGGCGTCAGCATTACCCATCTGTCGGAGGGACGCACTGGTTATCTGCTGCTGTGCATCGTGCTGGTGGTGTTCGTATTTTCTGCACTCAGGGGCCGCAACCGGTGGATCGCCGCCATCCTGGGCGCGTGTCTGACCGCTGGCATCCTGGTCAGCTCGGACCTGGTCCGCGAGCGGGTGCTGCTGGCCTACACCGAGGTGCAGCGCTCAGGCCAGGAGCAGGCCACATCCGTCGGCAACCGGATGTACCTCTACCAGATCACCCCGGAGCTCATCGCCGAAAAACCCCTGATCGGCCACGGCACGGGGGCCTACCACTCCGAAATCTGCCGCTTTGTCGACATTCCGCAAGGCTGTCATGGCTGGATCAACTGGCACCCCCACAACCAGTACCTCTACTTTGCCGCAGACCACGGACTACTGGGGTTCGCAGCCTACGTCTTCATGCTGCTGAGCATGGTGTGGCTGGCGCGTCGCGCCGCATCGCCCGAAACGCGCGTGCTGCTCATCGGCCTGGCCGCGCTGCTGGCCGTGAACAGCATGACCAACTCTCCGCTGTGGAGCGCGCGGGAGAGCCACTTTTTCACCTACATGATGGCCCTGCTCAGTTGCCGAATTCTGGCCCGGCCCGCGGTGGGCCACAATCCCGCACGGCCGCACCACGGCGCAGATTCTTAGCGCAACGCAGGCCCCGGCTGGCCACTCGCCGTGTTGTCTGGCGGCCGACAGGACACTTGAATGAACCACCCCCAACAACCTCCAGTCCACACCATGCATTGGGACAACATCCCAGCGGTGGTTCTGCAAAAGCAGCGCGACGTGTTTGCCACGCTGGGCGTGCCGCTGCTGCAGGAAGCGGCCCACCGCATTGCGCATGGCACCTGGATGAACAGCGTGGTCGAGCGCATGGCCTCGCAGGACATCGTCATCTTTTGCGACATTGATGCATTTCCCCTGAAGCGCTCGGCCTACGAGATGGCCGTGGCCCATGCCGAGCAAGGCGCGATCTTTGGGCTGTCGCAGTTCTCCAACCACAAGAAGACCACCGACACCTATGCCGGCCCGATGTTCATGGCGTTTCGCAAGTCGGTGTGGGAGCAGCTGGGCCGGCCCGACCTGAAGTCTTGCTCCGCCTGGGACGCCGCCGAAGGCATGTCGGTTCTGGCCCGACAAAAGAGGGTGCCGCTGGTGCTGCACAAGCCCACCGCCACGCTGATCTCCAAGTTCGCCCTGGGCCATGAGGGCGTGTTCGGCATCGGCACGTTCTACGGCGACAACGACTTCTTTCACCTCTTCGAATCCCGCGAGCCCGCCTATGAACAGCTTCTGGTGGCTGTGGCCGACGATGTGATCGCGCAGCGGCCGCTGCAGTTTGCGCGCTATCTGGAGGCAGCGATTGCGCTGCAGCAAAACGGCGGCGTTGCGCCCAAGAAGAAGCGGCGCTGGTGGCGGCGCCTGCTGGGCTGACGCGGGTGGTACGCAACATGCCTTTGCCCCTGGTTTTCATCAACCTCGAGCGCGATGCCGAGCGGCGTGAGCGGCTGCAGGCGCAGCTCCAGCAAGTGCCGCTGCCCAGCCAGCGCTTTGCGGCCGTGTGGTGGGCCGATGTGCCCGCCGCCCAGGCGCAGCAGTGGTACAGCGATGCGCTGAATGCGCGCCAGTATTACAAGCCGCTGCGCAATGGCGAGAAAGGCTGCTACGCCAGCCACATCGGCGCCTGGCAGCAACTGCTGGCCAGCGATGCCCCCGCCATGGTAGTGCTGGAAGACGATGTGCGCCTGACCCCGCAGTTCACCCAGGTGATCGACGCCATTGCCGCGCTCAAAGAGCCGTGGGACATGGTCAAGCTGCTGGGCCGCGACCACGAGAAAGTGCGGTCGCAACGCCCCCTGGTGCCGGGCACCGCGCTGGTGGACTACCGCCGCGTGCCCAGCATGACGGCCGGTTATGTGGTCAGCCGCGCCGGGGCCGCCAAGCTGCTGGCCCATCGCCAGCCGTTTGGTCGGCCGATTGATGTGGACCTGCGCTTTTGGTGGGAGTGCGGCACGCTGCGCATCCTGGGCGTCTGGCCCTCGGCCATTGCGCTGGACGACACCAGCGAGGTCAGCAGCATCTGGGACACCCGCGACACCCTCACTCCCGGCCAGCGCTGGCGCAAGTTCACGATGAAGCTGGCACTGACCCTGGGCAACGCCTGGCACCGCCGTCGCGCGCCCAGGCTCTGAGGGCCTGTCTCAGCAAGTGCCCTGCGCATGCACGCGCTTGAGCAAGTGCTGGTAGCGGGTGTGCATTGTTGCCAGGCTGCACTCTTGCACGGCCTGCGCCCGTGCCGCTTCGCCCAGGCTGGCAGCAAGGGCTGTATCGGCCAGCAGGCGTGCCAGCGCCTGCGCCAAGGCAGGGGCATCGCCCTCAGGCACCAGCAGTCCGGTGCGTCCGGGCTGCATCACGCCACGCACCCCCACCACGTCCGATGCTACGCAGGCGCAACCTGCGGCCATGCCTTCGACCAGGGCCAGGGGCATGCCTTCGTAGTGGGTGGCGAGCACAAAGATGCGGTTTTGCATCAGGCGCTGGGGCAGGTCGGCCACAGAACCGAGAAAGTGCACCTGATCGGCCACGCCTTTTTCACGCGCCAGCGCCTGCATGCGCTGGGCCATGCGGGCCTTGCCGCCACCCGCCAGGTACACCGGGGCCGTCACGCCCTGGGCCTGGAGCAGGGCGGCAGCCTCGATCAGCGTTGCATGATCCTTTTGGCGTGCAAAACGCGCGGCCATGATGATGCCGGGGGCACGCTGGGCAAACGGCACCAGGGCCGGCGCGGGGAACCGATCCAGGTCAATGCCGTTGGGGATGGCCACACAGCGCTGTGCCGGAAAGCCGCGCGCCACCAGTTGCTCGCGCACACCTTCGGACACGCCGACCGTGGCCGCTGTGCGCCTGGCCAGCCATAGCGCCTGCAGGAGGCGCCAGCGCGTGTAGCGCTCGCGGGAGTTGTGCTCGACATGCACCAGGCGGGGCACCTTGGCCCACAGGCCTGCGTAACGGCCCCACAGGTGCTCGCTGTAGCCATGGGCCACCAGGATGTCGGGGCGCCACTGCAGGGCCAGCGCCCGCAGGGTCCACAAGGTGGCGATGTGCGCCCAGCCGGGGACGACGCGCACATCCAGCCCCTGGGCACGGAGCGCATCGACACGCGCGGGGCTGGTGGTGCGCTTTTTTCGCAGCACCAGCACCACATCCTGCCCGGCACTCTGCGCCGCCAGGCAGAGGTCCACCGCCACCTGGGTGGCGCCCGAGAACCCCCCGGTGACGAAGTGCATCACGCGCATGACGCCCCCGCCCGCCGGCTGCGCCGCTGCAAGCTCAGTGCCCTGCCCGGACGACTTCGCCAGCCTTGAGGCGGTACACCGTGCCGCAATAGGGGCACTTGCCCTCGCCGTGGTGCGCCACATCCAGGTACACCTTGGGGTGGCTGTTCCAGAGCTTCATGTCGGCCTTGGGATTGGGGCAGAACACGCCGCCTTGGGCGTTCAGGTCCTTGGCCAGAACTTCGATAACTGCTTGCGCCATGATCAGACCTTGGTGAGCCAGTGGGCGTATTGGGGGTTGCGGCCGTTGACGATGTCAAAGAACGAAGTCTGGACTTTTTCGGTGATGGGGCCACGGCTGCCCACATAGCTGCCCTTGCCCAGCTCGATGCGGTCCAGCTCGCGGATGGGCGTGACTTCGGCCGCCGTCCCGGTGAAGAACGCTTCATCGGCGATGTACACCTCATCGCGCGTGATGCGCTTTTGCACGATCTCCAGGCCCAAATCCTTGGCAATGTGGAAGACGGTGTTGCGGGTGATGCCGTTGAGCGCCCCGGCCGACAGGTCGGGCGTGTAGATCACGCCGTTCTTGATGACGAAGATGTTCTCGCCCGCGCCTTCGGACACAAAACCAGAGCTGTCGAGCAGCAGCGCTTCGTCGTAGCCCTCGTCGGTGGCTTCCATGTTGGCCAGGATGGAGTTGGTGTAGTTGCTCACCGCCTTGGCCTGTGTCATGGTGATGTTGACGTGGTGGCGGGTGTAGCTGCTGGTCTTGACGCGGATGCCGCGCTTGAGGCCTTCTTCGCCCAGGTACGCGCCCCAGGCCCAGGCCGCCACCATCAGGTGGATGGTGTTGCCCTTGGGGCTGACGCCCAGTTTCTTGTCGCCCACCCAGGTCAGGGGGCGGATGTAGCCAGATTCGAGCTTGTTCTCGCGGATCACCGCTTTTTGCGCCTCGTTGACCTCTTCCTGGGTGAATGGGATCTTCATGCGCAGGATCTTGGCGCTGTTGAAAAGGCGCTCGGTGTGCTCTTGCAGGCGGAAGATCGCAGGTCCGTTGACGGTGTTGTAGGCGCGCACGCCTTCAAAGGCGCCGCAGCCGTAGTGCAGCGTGTGGGTCAGCACATGGATCTTGGCGTCGCGCCAGTCGACCATCTGGCCGTCCATCCAGATCTTGCCGTCACGGTCGGCCATCGAGGGAACTACGGGGCTCATGGGTGTCCTTTGGTTGCTGTGAATCGCAGGGACGGGATTTTACGGGGCGGCAGGTCTGGCAGGCGCATCCGCTTGCGCGCCGTCAGCCTCGGTGTCGGGCCGCACCAGCGTCCACTTCACCAGCTTGCCATGCCGGAACTCGCAGGTGACCTGCGAACGGGTGCCATCCGTCCAGCGATAGATTTCAGGCTCGGCACCCTCGGGCGACAGCGGCTCGCCCAGCGCCTGCGTCATGGCCACCACGTGCATCAGGTTCACGCCCTCGGTCAGCCGGGCGTTGAGCATGACGGCGCTGCCCACGTAGCCAATCGGCCGCTTGGCCGCTTTCTTCATGACGCTCATGAGCCGCGTGAAGTGCAGCAGCGCCCACATGACCAGACCGCCGCTGACTGCGGCCACGCCAGGCCACCCATAGGCCGAAAAGCCGAACACGACCAGACCGACAACCCCCAGGGGTACGAGAATGTTGCGCAAATTCATCCGCACATTGTCTTATGCCAGGGCCCGCCCGCCGCTGTGGGGATTGCTTATCGGCCCCCCGCCGGGCGGGCCGCATGGCCTTGGGTTACAGGCCGCGCACGACGTTCATCGCTTCTTCCACCCGCTCCACCGCGTGGATGGTCAGGCCCTCAATGGGCTTTTTGGGGGCATTGGCCTTGGGCACCACGGCCACGGAAAAGCCCAGTTTGGCGGCTTCCTTCAGGCGCTCCTGCCCGCGCGGCGCGGGGCGCACCTCGCCCGCCAGACCCACCTCGCCAAAGGCCAGAAAGCCCCGGGGCAGGGCCTTGCCGCGCAGGCTGGACGTGATGGACAACATCACGGCCAGGTCGGCTGCGGGCTCGCTGATGCGCACGCCGCCCACCGCGTTCACAAACACATCCTGGTCCATGCAGGCCACGCCCGCGTGGCGGTGCAGCACGGCCAGCAGCATGGCCAGGCGGTCTTTGTCCAGACCCACCGACAGGCGCCTCGGGCTGGGGCCGCCGGTGTCCACCAGCGCCTGGATTTCCACCAGCAGCGGGCGCGTGCCTTCCAGCGTCACCATCACGCAGCTGCCCGGCACGGGTTCGCTGTGCTGGCTCAAAAAGATGGCGCTCGGGTTGCTTACGCCCTTGAGGCCCTTTTCGGTCATGGCAAACACACCGATCTCGTTGACCGCGCCAAAGCGGTTCTTGATGGCGCGCACCAGGCGGAACTGGCTGTGCGTGTCGCCCTCGAAATACAGCACCGTGTCCACCATGTGCTCCAGCACGCGCGGCCCGGCCAGCGCGCCCTCTTTGGTGACGTGCCCCACCAGCACCACGGCAATGCCCGTACCCTTGGCCATGCGGGTAAGGTGCGCCGCGCATTCGCGCACCTGGGCCACCGAGCCGGGCGCGCTGGTGAGCTGGTCGGAATAGGTGGTCTGGATGGAGTCGATGACGACCACCGCGGGTTGCGTGGCGTCCACCGTGGCCAGGATTTTTTCGAGCTGGATCTCGGCCAACAATTGCACCTGGCTGCCCTCAATGCCCAGGCGGCGCGAGCGCAGCGCCACCTGCGCCCCGCTTTCCTCGCCCGTCACGTACAGCGTGGGCAGGCCAGCGCGCTGCAGCGCATCCAAGGCCTGCAGCAGCAGGGTGGATTTGCCAATGCCCGGATCGCCCCCGATGAGCACCACGCCGCCTTCCACCATGCCGCCGCCCAGCACGCGGTCGAGCTCGTCAATGCCGCTGGGGGTGCGGGCCACGTCCTGGGCCTCGATGGCGGCCAGCGGCAACACGGGCTGCGCGTGGGCCAGGCCCGCGTAGCCCTGCGGGGCGCTCAGGCGGTTCTTGCCCGGCCCGGCCTCGGCCACCGATTCGATCAGCGTGTTCCACACTCCGCAGGCCGGGCACTTGCCCAGCCAACGCGGGCTGGTGCCACCGCACTCGGTGCAGGTGAACATGGTTTTATCTTTGGCCATGGCAGGTAGCGTGAAAGAGCCTGGGTTGGGGCTTTCGACTATAGCGGCCGCGCCCTCCCCCGCAGGCAACAGCACACAGCCCGTACGATGGCAGGCCAGGAAGCCACGCAGCCTCCGGGCTATTGAACCTAAAAACGGCAGTTGACCGCTTGTCATCTTGGCGCACACCGCGTGGACTCTGGCCTTGGGTTGTTTTTGCAGCCTCACCTTTCGGGTGACAGCGCTGTGCATTTGCCAGCGCCGCTTTTATTGAGTCGGCATCAACCAACTTGAATGCGTTGATGCGGTTCGAAGCTCTGCGCAAGGCTTCGACAGGCTCAGCCCGAACGGCTGGTTCAAGTTCAAAGGTGCCGACTCAATAGGTTGAAGCGCCGCGACCCGCAGTTCCTGATCTGAACGAAAGCCCGACGACGATGAAAGCATGTATCTACGGTGCCGGCGCCATTGGCGGCTGGCTGGGCATGGCACTGGCGCAGGCCGGCTGCGAGCTGGGCGTGGTCGCCCGCGGCGACACGCTGGCCGCGCTGCAGGCCCATGGGCTGCGCCTGCGGCGGGCGGACGGCACATTGGCACAGGCCCGCGTCAACGCCCAGGCCCACCCGGCCGACCTGGGCGTGCAGGACCTGGTGGTGCTGGCCGTCAAGGCCCCCGGCCTGCCCGACGTAGCCCGCGCGATGGGCCCGCTGATCGGACCCGACACCATCGTGCTGACCGCCATGAACGGGGTGCCGTGGTGGTTCCTGGACGGCTTTGGCGGCCCCGCGTGCGGCCATGCGCTGCCCGCGGTGGATGCCGGTGGCGAGATCGCCCGCGCCATCCCTGGCCGCCATGTGCTGGGCAGTGTGGTGCACACCAGCTGCTCGGTGGATGCGCCCGGGCTGGTGCGCCAGCATTTTGGCAACCGGCTCATCGTGGGCGAGCCCGACGGCAGCCGCAGCGCCCGGCTGCAGCAGATGGCCGATACCCTGCAGCGCGGCGGTATCGATGTGGAGGTGACCCCGCATATCCGCAAGGACATCTGGTTCAAGCTGTGGGGCAACCTCACGGTCAACCCCATCAGCGCGCTGACCGGGGCGACCACCGACCGCATCCTGGACGACGACCTGGTGCGCGGCTTTGTGAGCGCCGTGATGCTGGAGGCCAAGGCCATTGGCGAAAAAATCGGCCTGCCCATCGACCAGCAGCCCGAAGACCGCCACGCTGTCACCCTCAAGCTGGGCGCATTCAAAACGTCCATGCTGCAAGACGTGGAGGCCGGCAAGCCACTGGAGATCGACGCCCTGGTGGGCGCGGTGCGCGAGCTGGGGCAGATCACCGGCACACCCACCCCACATACCGACGCCCTGCTGGGCCTGGTGCGGCTGATGGCCCGCACGCGGGGGTTGTACTGAGCGCTGGACTATGTTTTGAGCCGGTTACGCCTGCCCCGCCTTGCATAATAGCTATTACTTTGATAGCATTTGTCAGCGCCCCGGGCCGTGTGGATTGCGGTGCGCCAAGGTGTGGCCTGCGGCCGAAGCCCCTGAAAGCAAGCCCACTGCCCTGCGCCCATGCAGGCGCGCCGCGCTCACCGCCCCTGGATGGCCCGCACCGCCTCGGGCAGTGAGTTCACGCCGGGCAGGAAGTGGTCGATGGCAGCGCCCAGCGCCACGGCGCACAGCAGCGCACCCAGCATGGGCTTCCAGGTCAGGCGCACGGCGGCAGAGAGCCAGCCCTCGCGCTCGACACCCACCACCGCACGCGCCGCGACCACCGAGAAGGCGACTTCCACCGCCACCGCCACCAGCACATCCCAGCCAAAAAACAGCATGGCCAACGAGCCTGCGCCCAGGACCAGCGCCGAACCAATGAGAAAGATGGCCACGATGTGGACGACCACCACGGCGGCATCGTCCGCGCCGCCCAGGGCATCCGCAGCGCCGCTGGCCATGTCGCCCACTCCGTCCAGCACGCCGCTGTTGCCACCGGCATCGGCCCCGTATTGAACCTCGGGCAGGCGCGGCACGCGGGCGGGCGCAGCACCCGGCTGGGCACCGCCGCGCGACCATGCCATGTCTGCCACGTCAACCGCGATCTCGGCGGCATCGACGCCATCTTCCAGGCTCGCGCCGTTGTGGTCACTGGCCTGCACCAGCCGCGCAGCCCAGGCCCGCACCACCAGCAGGTAGGCCCCATAGCCGACCGACAAGGTGACCAGGTAGCGCAGCGCCAGCGAGTCCACGCCCAGCCGCATCTGCACATGCGAGGTGAGCCACATCAGCAGCAGCGTGACGCTGCCGATCAGCAGCCCGTGCCAGCGCAGGCTGTGCCGTTGCTGCAGGGTCTGCGCCACATCGTGTGGATGCAGCTGCGGCATGCGCACGGCACGCCAGCTGGAGGTTTTGCTGCGCGACGCGGCAGCGGGCTTGGCGGGCGGGCGTGGTGGCTGGGCCATGGTGCGGGTCGTGTCCTCAAAAGGCATCCGACCCGTGCGGCCGGACCCCTGGAGTGGTGGGAATGCGCGGTACTGTAATACGGCGCGTTTCACACCAGCCACGCGCGCGGACCCACCGGTCAGGGAAGGCCGTCAACCGCCACCGGCACACGCTGGGCAAGCGCGCACATGAGCTCGTAGCCCACCGTACCGGCGGCCTGCGCGACCTCATCCACGGGCAACACCGCGCCGCTGGCAGACCGCCCCCACAGGGTGACCTCGCTGCCAAAGCCCACGGGCACGCCAGCACGCTGCACGGGCGTGAGGTCCACCGTGACCATGTCCATGCTTACCCTGCCCACCAGCCGCGTGCGCACACCGGCCACCAGCACTGGCGTACCCGTGTCGCAGTGGCGCGGGTAGCCGTCGGCGTAGCCGCAAGCGGCAATGCCGATGGTCATGGGCTCGGTGGCCGTAAAGCGCGAGCCGTAGCCCACCGTGTCGCCCGGTTGCAGGTGCTGCAGCGCCAACAGGCGGGTCGACAGCGTCATGGTGGGCTGCACCTGCCAGTGCGCGGGGCTGTGATCTGGAAAGTCGGGGGCGCTGCCGTACAGCACGATGCCGGCGCGCACCCAGTCCGAGCGCAGCCGGGCATCCGTGTGGTGGCGCAGCACGGCCGCACTGTTGGACACGCTGCGCTCGCCCGGCAAGTCCTGCGTCGCCGCATTGAAGGCTTCGATCTGGTGGCTGATGCCACGCGGGCCGTCAGCATCGCTGAAATGCGTCATCACCGAAATCTCATCCACCTGCGGCAGGGCATTCAGGCGTGCCCAGGCGGCGCGGTAGCGGGCCGGCGTGAACCCGAGCCGGTTCATGCCCGAGTTCATCTTGAGGAACACGCGGTGGGGCACCTGCGTCTTGTGCGCGGCCAGCATGTCGATCTGCTCGTCGCAATGCACGGCGTGCCACAGGCCCAGGCGCGAGCACAGCTCCAGGTCGCGTGGTTCAAAGACGCCTTCGAGCAGCAGAATCGGGCCGCGCCAGCCCAGGTGGCGCACGCGCTCGGCCTCGGCCAGGTCGAGCAGCGCAAAACCGTCTGCGCCGCGCAGCCCGTCGAACACGCGCTCAATGCCGTGGCCGTAGGCATTGGCCTTGACCACCGCCCACACCTTGGCATCGGGCACCGACTGGCGCACCCGCTGCAGGTTGTGGCGCAAGGCGGCAAGGTGGATGGTGGCGGCAATGGGGCGTGGCATGGCAGTAGGGCGTCAAAGGGTGGAGCAGCGTGCGAATGGATCAGGGAAGATGCGGGGGATTCTGGCAGTGTGGCCGCGGATGCGCGTGCTATAACCAACTTCTTTCAGCCAGCGTCCCACTTTTTAACAGCGCATCAGCCGGGCTGATGCCGACCCCAGCCCATCGATGAAGCGCGGTTTTTACACCATCATGTCGGCGCAGTTTTTCAGCTCGCTGGCCGACAATGCACTCTTCGTGGCGGCGGTGGAACTTCTGCGAACAGGGGGCGCGCCCGAGTGGCAACGCGCTGCACTGGTGCCCATGTTCGCGCTGTTTTATGTGGTGCTCGCCCCGTTTGTGGGCGCCTTTGCCGACGCCTTGCCCAAGGGCAAGGTGATGTTTGTGAGCAATGCCATCAAGGTGGTGGGGTGCCTGATGATGCTGTTTGGCTCGCACCCCCTCATCGCCTACGCCGTGGTGGGCCTGGGCGCAGCAGCCTACTCGCCTGCCAAGTACGGCATCCTCACCGAGCTGCTGCCGGCATCGCAACTGGTCAAGGCCAACGGCTGGATCGAGGGACTCACCATTGCCTCCATCATCCTCGGGGTGCTGCTCGGTGGCCAGCTCGTGGGGGCCACGGCATCGGCGGCACTGCTGTCCATCGACCTGCCGCTGGTTGACCTCGGGATCGACAATCCACCCCAGGCGGCGATTGCCGCGCTCATCGCGGTGTACCTGGCCGCCGCCTGGTTCAACACCCGCATCCCGCATACGGGTGTGGAAATGCGCCCCTTGCGCAGCAACCCCGACCGCAGTGCGCTGTCCAACGCGCTGGCCCTCTTGCCCGACTTCTGGTCATGCAACCGCCGCCTGTGGAACGACCGGCTGGGCCAGATTTCGCTGTCCACCACCACGCTGTTCTGGGGGGTTTCGGGCAATCTGCGCTACATTGTTCTGGCCTGGGCCGCGGCTGCGCTGAGCTACAGCACCACCCAGGCCTCGGCGCTGGTGGGCGTGGTGGCCATCGGCACGGCCGTGGGGGCGGTGGTCGCGTCCCTGCGCATGCGGCTGGACATGGCCACCCGCGTGATGCCGCTGGGCATTGCCATGGGCCTGCTCGTCATCCTGATGAACTTCATCGACAACGTCTGGGTGGCCGTGCCTTTCCTGATCCTGCTGGGTGGGCTGGGCGGCTTCCTGGTGGTTCCCATGAACGCCCTGCTGCAACACCGGGGCCACAACCTCATGGGCGCGGGCCGCTCGATCGCGGTCCAGAACTTCAACGAACAGGCATGCATCCTGGCGCTGGGCGCGTTTTATGCCTTGTCCACCAAGTTCGGCCTGTCGGCCTTTGGCGCCATCACGGCCTTTGGTGTGGTGGTAGCGGGCATCATGTGGCTGATCCAGCGTTGGCACGCGCACAACTGCAAGCACCACCGCGACGAGGTGGAGCACCTGCTGGACATCGCGCGGCACGACACGCACCACTGAAGCCTCGGCCGCGGCGCCGGGTGCCTGCTTACTGCGTGGCTGCGGGGCGGGGAAACGGGCCAGCTTCTGTGCTGCGGCTGCCCAGACATAAACGCTATGTTATTCATAGCTGCTAGCGCATACCTGGAAAGCGCCGGGGCAATTTTTAAGTCAAAAATGCATCTATCCCTGCCCGTCGCCGCACTGTTGTTCAACGCCTTGGTGTGGGGCCTGGCCTGGTGGCCATTCCAGCGCATGCACCAGGCCGGTCTGCACCCGCTGTGGGCCACGGCCTGCATGTACGCGCTGGTGCTGCTGACGCTGCTTGCATCGCGCCGCGGAATCCTCGGTCAGCTGCGCCATCACCCGCAGCTGTGGCTGCTGGCGCTGGCCTCGGGCCTGAACAACGTCGCCTTCAACTGGGCCGTGACCATTGGAGACGTGGTGCGTGTGATCCTGCTTTTCTACCTCATGCCCGCCTGGGCAGTGATGCTGGCATGGAGCATTCTGGGCGAGCGCCCCACAGCCGCGGCACTGCTGCGCCTGGCGCTGGCTTTCACGGGCGTCGTGCTGGTGCTGTTGCCGCAGGGTGGTGCAAAGGAGCACTGGCTGCAAAGCCTGTCGCTCGCCGACGCGCTGGCGCTACTGGGCGGATTCATGTTCGCGCTCACCAACGTCACGCTGCGGCGGCTGCATGCAGTGCCCGGGCAGGCACGCATGTTTTCCATGTTTGCCGGCTGCATGCTGATGGCGCTGACCGTGGCTTTTGCAGGGCGGCAGGCCAATCTGGTCGAGGCGTTCCCGCCCTGGAACACCACCTGGGCAGTCACCGGCCTGGTGCTGGCCGGGCTGCTGATGCTGGGCAACTGGGCGCTGCAGTTTGGTGCCGCGCGCCTGGCGGCGGGCACCACCGCGCTGGTCATGCTGTCGGAAGTGGTGTTTGCCAGCGTCTCGTCGGCGCTGATGGGGGCGTCCACGCTGAGCGCACGGACCGTGCTGGGCGGCGCCCTGATCCTGCTGGCAGCGCTGCTCGCTGCGCTGCCACTGCGCCACAGCGCCAACCCGGGGCACTGAGCCGCCAGCGCACGCCTGTTGCGTGCAACCGCTACCATGCGCGCTCATCCCCCTATCGGAGCACCTGCATGTCCACCAGCATCTACGACTTTGAAGCCCAGCACATGAACGGCCAGAGCGTGCCCCTGGCGCAGTACCAGGGCAAGGTGCTGCTCATCGTCAACACCGCCAGCGCCTGCGGCTTCACGCCCCAGTTTGGCGGTCTGCAAGCACTGCACAAGCAGTACGCCGACCGGGGCCTGGTGGTGCTGGGTTTTCCCTGCAACCAGTTCGGCAGCCAGGACCCGGGCAGCAATGAGGAAATCGCCAGCTTCTGCCAGCTTAACTATGGCGTGAGCTTTCCGATGATGGCCAAGATCGATGTGAACGGCGCCAACGCATCCCCCCTGTACCAGTGGCTCTGCGCCGAGGCCCCGGGCCTGCTGGGCAGCAAGGCCATCAAGTGGAACTTCACCAAGTTCCTGGTCGGCAAGGACGGCCGCGTGATCCGCCGCTATGCGCCGCAGGATGCGCCCGAGAAACTGGCGGGGGATATTGGGGCGGCGCTGGCCGGGTGAGCGATGCGCTTGGCTGCGCCATTGGTGCCAGCGACTGGCGCCTCATGGCGTTCGACCGCAGATCGCCTCGCGTCTGCCCGCTGCACGCGCCTGTGCAGGTATGGGATGCACGGACGAATAAAATGCTATTACTTTCATAGCTGTAATTTCAATACAGCCGCGCGCGAAAGGCTATTTTTGATATCGCCAATCGGCTGCAACGGCTCTGCGTTCGCCACAGGTTCGCGCGGCAAGGGCGCAGGTGCCTGAAGCCTCAGGCCGATGGTATCGCTGGGGCGGGGTCTGCGGGCTCGGCGGTGCAAGCCACTGACGCACGGGCAGGCGCTGCAGCTGTCGCCGCCACCAGGCGGCGGGCGCGCTCGAGCTGCTGGCCCACGGTGCGGGGTACCAGGCCGTACATGTCGGCAAAGGCTTCCAGCGTCTGGCCGCTGGCTTCAAAGGCGCGCAGCAGAGCTTCGTCCCGGGCGTTGCGGGCTGCCCATTCGGCAAAGGCATCCTGCAAGATGGCATTGGCCGCCTCGTCCCGGCCTTGAACCAGTTGGGTGTAGGCATCGCGCGTGAGGCCCGATGCCTCGAAGGCGGCGATCATGCGGTGGCGCAGCTTGGGCAGCAAGTCTTCGGTGGCGCGGGCCTTCTTGCGGCGGTACACCTCCAGCAGCGCGTGGTGCACATGCTCGGGTGCCATGTCTTCCACGGGCTGGCCCGACAGGTCGTAGCGACGCTCGCCAGCGGCCACGCTTTGCAGGTAGCGCGTGGAGCGCGTGTGGATGCCCAGCGCGGCCTTGAGCGCCTCGCGCTCGAACGCTTCGGGGTGGGCGACCATCAGGTCCTGGAAGATGCCGCGCTTGAGCGGGCGGAACACCGCGCCGAACAGGTGCGGATACCAACCCGCCAGTTGCTCGAGCACCGGATGCGGCACCTTGGCGGCGGCGGGGGCAACGCCGGGTGCCGGTGCACGGCCGGCGGGGCCGGATGCGCTGCGGGGCCCCTGGCGCCTGCCGCCACGGTGCGGCGAACGGCCAGCACGGGCAACGGATGCATCGGACGATGCGGGCGCGGGGACGGGGTCGGAGATCGGGGAATCAGCGGACATGATCGTGGCAATCGGGCGGCGGGCGCGCTACAGCAGCGGGCACAAAGAACAACCCCGGATCATCCCAGATTTCCCCGTGGGGGCCGGGCAGCGATCGACCAAGGCCTCAGCGCAGCGCCTCATCCAGCACCTCCACCCAGTGGCGCACGGGCGTGCCGGTGCCGCTTTGCAGGTGCGTGATGCACCCGATGTTGGCCGACAGGATCATGTGCGGCGGCTGCTCGCCGAACGCCTCGGCCAGCGCGCCCAGCTTGCGGTCGCGCAACTGGTAGGACAGCTCGGGGTTGAGCACCGAATACGTGCCCGCCGAGCCGCAGCACAGGTGGGCCTCGTTGCTTGCAGCGCGCAGCTTGAAGCCCAGCTGGTTCAGATGCGTCTCGACCCCGCCGCGCAGCTTTTGCCCATGCTGCAGGGTGCAGGGTGGGTGATATGCGTACAGGGTGTCGGGCTGGCTCACCCGGCCTCGCAGCTTGGTTGCCAGCTCGGGCAGCATGGCGGGCAGCAGTTCGGACAGGTCGCGCGTGAGGGCGCTGATGCGCTCGGCCCGGGCAGCGTACTGCGCGTCGTCCCGGAGGATATGGCCGTATTCCTTGACCGTGACGCCGCAGCCCGATGCGTTCATGACAATCGCCTCCACGCCGCCCTGCTCCACCAGCGGCCACCAGGCGTCGATGTTGGCCCGCATCTGGGCCTTGCCGCCCTCGTGGTCGTTCAGGTGGAACTTGACCGCGCCGCAGCAGCCCGCCTTGGGCACTATGACGCTTTGCACACCGACCGCGTCGAGCACGCGCGCGGTGGCGGTGTTGATGTTGGGCATCATTGCGGGCTGCACGCAGCCTGCCAGCATGATCACCTTGCGCGCATGCTGGCGCGTGGGCCAGGCCCCGGCATCCTGGGGCGCAGGCACCTTGGCCTTGAGGGCCGCGGGCAGCAGGCCGCGCACCATTTGCCCGGCCTTCATGGCCGGTGCAAACAGGGGTGAGGGCAGGCCCTCCTTGAGCGCCCAGCGCAGCGCCTTCTCGCCCATTGGGCGCGGCACTTTTTCATCCACGATCTTGCGGCCGATATCCACCAGATGGCCGTACTGCACGCCGCTGGGGCAGGTGGTTTCGCAGTTGCGGCAGGTCAGGCAGCGGTCCAGGTGCATCTGCGTGGCGCGCGTGGGCTCGGCCCCTTCGAGCACCTGCTTGATGAGATAGATGCGGCCACGCGGGCCATCCAGCTCGTCGCCCAGCAACTGGTACGTGGGACAGGTGGCGGTGCAAAAACCGCAGTGCACGCACTTGCGCAGAATGGCTTCGGCCTCGCGGCCATCGGCGCGGTCTGCGTATTCAGGGGAGAGTTGGGTTTGCATCGTGCGTGCCTGGGAGACAAATGGATGAGGGGAAGTCGATGGTTTGCGGGCGCGTGCGCAGGGGTTAGCGGTGAGCGGCTGGCAGCGGGGCGTCGGGCGCCGCTGCGTTCGGCGGCGGGCGGCGCAAGCGCGCGCGGTCGGCCCACAGCGGTGGCAACGACAGCACCAGCAGCACCACGGCCAGCGGCACCACAAAAACGAAACCCACATGCTTGAACCCTGCAGCACCGGCAACACCGCCCAGGAAGAACATCGCCAGCAGGCTGGCAAACAGCCGCAGGCGCTCCTGGCTGGCCGCCGCCTGCGCTTGCGGGGCCGTGCGGGTGCGATTCCAGTAGAGCTTGTGACCCAGCTCCAGTCCCAAGTCCGTCACCACGCCGGTCATGTGCGTGGTGCGGATCTGCGCGCCCGACATGGTGGTCACCGTGGCGTTTTGCACGCCCATCATGTACGACAGCAGCAGCACCGTGGCAGGCACCGCAAACGGCGTGCTCCAGTGGAGCGTGACGGCCCCCACCAGGCCAAACACCAACATCAGCAGCGCCACCAGCAGCAGCGGCAGCGCATAGCTGCTGTGCAAGCGGCGCTGGCGCGCCCAGTGGACCATGATGGCCGTGGTGGCCGCGCCGCTGGTAAAAGCCAGCAACGCGCCCAGGGCGCCCAGCACCAGGCTGTCGGCCAGCATCGACAGGAACCCGGTCATGTGGGATGTGTACAGGTGCAGCACCAGAAAGCCGCCCGCATTGACCGCACCGGCGTTGAAGGCCAACAGCTGGCCCAGCACGCGGTTGCTGGCCTCGGTGCGGTGGTAGCCAGTGATGTGACGCAGTCGGCGCATGGGCAGTGCCTACCAGTGCGGCGACAGCCGCCCGGGGTTGAAGATGCCCGCCGGATCAAAGCTTTGCTTGATGCGAGCGTGGATCTGTTCCAGCGCCTTCGATCCAAGGTCCAGTTGCCCTCGGGCACCATATTCAAGGTCTTGCGGAGCCACAAACAACATCGCGCTGCCGCCCGCAGCGCGGGCCGCTTCGCGCAGGGCGTCGCCCGCCGACAGGGGCGCCTGCACCCAGCGCAGCGCACCGTGCCACTCCACCAGAGGCTGCGCTGCGCCGGGCAGCGCCAGCACCGGGGCGGTGGCGGGCACCGACAGGCGCCACAGGCCGTGGTCGGCCGGGCGGGCGGCAAACCAGGGCAGGGTCTGCTCGCGGCAGGCCGTCCAGTCTGCGGCCACCACGGCGTTGTCCATGCGCTCGCCGCCCATGGTCCGGCACGCGGCCTCCACCGCCGCCATGGCGCCCCGCAGGCGAACGTAGAGGGTGCCCACACCGGCGTCGTGCACCCAGCAGCTGGCATTGAGCGGCAGCGGTTGCCCCCCCCAGGCATGCAGTTGGGCCAGCGCATCGGCCTGGCTGCGTTCAAAGCGCAGCGTGGCCTCGCCAGGGGCGTTGGGCAGCACCTTCAAGCTGATTTCGGTGAGCAGGCCCAGGGTGCCCCAGGCACCGGCCATGAGGCGCGACACGTCATAACCGGCCACGTTCTTCATGACCTGCCCGCCAAACACCAGCAACTCGGCCCGGCCATTGAGAATCTGGGTGCCGAGAATGAAGTCGCGCACGGCGCCCACGCTGGCGCGGGCCGGGCCCGAAAGCCCTGCAGCCACCATGCCGCCCACCGTGGCCCCCTCCGCCCCGGCCTGCTGGAAATGCGGGGGCTCAAACGGCAGGCACTGGCCCTGCGCGGCCAGCGTGGCCTCCAGTTCGGCCAGCGGGGTGCCGGCACGGGCCGTGACCACCAGCTCGCTGGGCTCGTAGCTCACGATGCCCATGAGCGATCGGGTGTCGAGCACTTCGCCGTGCCGCGATTGGCCATGAAAGTCTTTCGTTCCCCCGCCTCGGATCCGCAAGGGAGTGTGGTCGGCGGCGGCGGCGCGGACGCGTTCGGTGATCTGGGCAAGTGCAAGGTCCATGCGCACAATCGTAGCGGCAGGCGCTGCCGGACGGGGCACCGGCCACCGTGAATTTTTTAAATCAAAGTTGTGCAAATTGCCCAGGGCAGGCCTTCAACGCCTGTCTGTCTGGTGGGGCACAGCCCCTTATCCCAGCCATGGAACACCAAGCCAGGCAAGGCGGATTCGGCACGCGATGCCCCGGATGCTGGGCACCAACCCGAATAAACCTAAAAACGGCAGTTGACCGCTTGTCATCTTGGCGCACACCGCATGGACTCGAGCCTTGGGTTGTTTTTGCAGCCTCACCTTTGGGGTGACAGCGCTATGCACTTGCCAGCACTGCTGTTGGAGCGCCATGCGGTGTTGCTCCTCCTTGCAGGCACGAGCCTGCCGCGTCGTCGCGCCTTGCCTGGCGCCCCAACAGCAGCGCTGGCAAATGCATCCAACTGCCGTTTTTAGGATAAAAAGAGCCCGCCGATAGGGCGGGCTCATTACCTCAGACCAACTCGCAGTATTTATTTTTGTTGCCACGCTGCGGCGCCACCAGACACCGCAGCGCGTCGGGGCGCACGATCAGCGGTTGTAGGCTGTCTCGCCGTGCGATGCGATGTCCAGACCTTCGCGCTCGTCCTCTTCGGTCACACGCAGGCCGATGGTGAGGTCCACGATCTTGTAGGCCACAAAGGACACCACGCCAGACCACACGATGGTGAGCAGCACAGCCTTGAGCTGCGTCCACACCTGGGCAGCGATGGAGTAGTCGGCAGCGGTGACCATGGTCGCGGTGACCCAGTCCGCCACGAAGCCGGGACCACCCAGCGATGGCGCGTTGAAAACGCCGGTCAGCAGGGCACCCACGATGCCGCCGATGCCGTGCACGCCGAACACGTCGAGCGAGTCATCCGCGCCCAGCATCTTCTTGAGACCGTTGACACCCCACAGGCAGGCAAAGCCAGCCACCAGGCCGATGACGAGCGCGCCACCGATGCCGACATTGCCCGCAGCCGGAGTAACAGCCACCAGACCCGCCACCGCACCAGACGCTGCACCCAGCATCGATGCCTTGCCGCGCATCAGGGCTTCACCCATGCACCATGCCAGCACCGCAGCGGCTGTGGCCACCAGGGTGTTGATGAAGGCCAGGGCAGCAAAACCATTGGCTTCCAGGGCAGAACCGGCGTTGAAACCAAACCAGCCCACCCACAGCAGGGAGGCACCCACCATCGTCAGCGTCAGGCTGTGCGGGGCCATGGCTTCGCGGCCATAACCAATTCGCTTGCCCACCATGAAGGCGCCGACCAGGCCGGCCACAGCGGCGTTGATGTGCACCACGGTACCGCCAGCGAAGTCCAGCGCGCCCCACTGCCAGATCTGGCCGGCCTTGCTGGTCATGGCGTCAACCACTTCCTTGGAGGTGTAGGCGTCCGGACCCATCCAGAACCACACCATGTGGGCGATGGGCAGGTAGCTGAACGTGAACCACAGCACCATGAACATCATGACCGCGCCAAACTTGATGCGCTCTGCAAACGCACCCACGATCAGGGCACAGGTGATGCCGGCAAAGGTGGCCTGGAACGCGGCAAACACCACCTCTGGGATCACCACACCCTTGCTGAACGTGGCGGCATTGGCAAACGTGCCTGCGGCGTTGTCCCAGATGCCCTTCATGAACAGCCGGTCAAAGCCGCCGATGAACGCACTGCCCTCGGTGAACGCGAGGCTGTAGCCATAAATGAACCACAGCACCACAATCAGCGAGAACGTGACCATCACCTGCATCAGCACGGACAGCATGTTTTTGCTGCGCACCAGGCCACCGTAGAACAGTGCTAGGCCGGGCAAAACCATCAGGATCACCAAGATGGTGGAGGTCAGCATCCAGGCGGTGTCACCCTTGTTGGGTACGGGGGCCGGGGCTGCGGCTGCAGGGGCTTCGGCGGCTGGAGCGGCGGGGGCGACTGCCGCAGGGGCGGGCGCTGCCACCGCGGCGGCCGGAGCGGCTGCCGCAGGGGCGGTGACCGACGCCTCGGCCGGTGTGGGGGCCTGGGCCAGCACGAGGTTGCCCGTCGTCAGCAGGCCCAACCCCAGGATGAGGGAAGCAAACAGTTTTTTCATGGCGTTTCTCTTGTGTCTGATGCAGCCGACCCTTACAGGGCTTCCTGGCCGGTTTCGCCGGTGCGGATGCGCACCACCTGCTCCAGGTGGGTCACGAAAATTTTGCCGTCGCCGATCTTGCCGGTACGGGCTGCGCTCTCGATGGCTTCGATCACGCGGTCCACCAGATCGTCGGCCACGGCCGCTTCAATCTTGACCTTGGGAAGAAAGTCGACCACATACTCTGCGCCGCGGTACAGCTCCGTGTGGCCTTTTTGGCGCCCGAAGCCCTTGACCTCGGTCACTGTGATGCCCTGCACGCCGATGTCGGAGAGCGCTTCGCGCACTTCGTCGAGCTTGAAGGGCTTGATGATGGCTGTCACCATTTTCATGTCTGGATCCTCCGGTGAAGGGCGCCAGGGCGCCCACTGCGATTGCTTACAGGGTTTTGGTGAGCGAGACGATCAGGCGCGATTTGTTGACCGAGCCGAAGAATGCCTGCTTGTTGGCACCGACCACGGCCGCGCCCAGCGACAGACCCCCGCCGAAGTCGTACGCACCGCCCAGGCTGTAGTCAATATAGTTCGGAGCCGTGATGTCGCCGGCAAAGCGTGTGAAGCCGACCGAGGCCTTCAGCGTGAGGCTGGGCGCCACTTCCTGCGCGAAGGCCAGGTTCAGGTAGCCAGAATTGCGACCGCTCTTGCCAGGGCCGGCGTAGGCGAAGTAGTCCTTGGACAGGGTGTGCGAGTACTTGGCCGTCACCGGGCCGAAGGTGGCGGCACCGTAGAGCTCGGTGGTGTTGCCGCTGCTGTTGCCGGGGTAGATGTAGGTGAGCGCGCCCACATCCAGGTCCAGGCCGCCCGCCTTGAACTTGTAGCCGCCATACAGGTCGGCCTCGATTGAGTTGCCCGACAGCCAGTCCACGCTGGAGTTCCAGTTGCCCACATACCAGCCGCTGTCGCCAAAGGCGTAGTCAAAACCGCCCTGCAGCGCGGGCTTGAGCGCCTTGCTTTTGCTGATGTCCTGGTCCTGGCCACGGAACTTATAGTTGGTGGTCAGGCTGACATTGGCGGTGAGCTGTGCGCTGGCCAACACGGGCAGGGTGGCGATCAGGGCAACGCCCAGGGTCTTGAGGATGGCGTGGGACATGTTTTCTCCGATAAGACAAAGTAGGGACAAACCCTAGCTAGCACAGAGCGTGCCACGCTGATGCGGCCACGATGCGCTACGGTTGCGTTGCGCGACAGCCGGGGCGTTTGCGTTGATGCGCGCTGCTGAACCGTAACGCACACTATTGGTGCAATGCTGCCGAGCGCCCGAGAGTACAGACGCCGGGCGCACCCAACTGGGGAGAAATCGTTTCATGAGTCTTGCATTGGTGCAAAGCCGCGCCCTTTTGGGGCTGCAGGCGCCCGCCGTGACGGTGGAGGTGCATCTGGCCAATGGCCTGCCCAGCTTCACGCTGGTGGGCCTGGCCGAGGTGGAGGTCAAGGAAGCGCGCGAACGCGTGCGATCGGCGCTGCACAACGCGGGACTGGAGTTCCCGCACAACAAGCGGATCACCGTGAACCTGGCCCCTGCCGACCTGCCCAAGGATTCGGGGCGGTTTGACCTGCCGATTGCCCTGGGCATTCTGGCCGCCAGCGGGCAGGTGGACGCGGCGCGCCTGGGCGGCTTCGAATTTGCGGGCGAGCTGTCGCTGTCCGGGGAGCTTCGGCCCGTGCGCGGCGCGCTGGCAACCAGCCTGGCGCTGCAGACGCAGCAGGTCTCATCCTGCCTGGTGCTGCCCCCGGGCAGCGCTGAAGAGGCGGCCCTGGTGCCCGATGCCCGCGTGGTGCGCGCCACGCACCTGCTGGACGTGGTGCGTGCTTTTGCGCCACCGGGCAGCACGCAGGAGGGCGATGCCGAGCTGCCCAACGATGGCTGGACCCCGCTGCGCCCGATGCCGATGGCGGCACCAAGCGGCGGCCCCGACATGGCCGATGTGAAGGGGCAGGCGTTGGCCAAGCGGGCTTTGGAGATTGCCGCTGCGGGCGGCCACAGCGTGTTGATGGCGGGCCCGCCGGGGTCGGGCAAGTCGATGCTGGCCCACCGGTTTGCCGGGCTGCTGCCCGCCATGACGGTGCAGGAGGCGCTGCAGAGCGCGGCCATCGCCAGCCTGGCGGGCCGGTTTGATCCGGCAGCCTGGGGCGCGCGCCCCACCGGCGCGCCCCACCACACGGCCAGCGCGGTGGCCCTGGTGGGCGGCGGCTCGCCTCCGCGGCCGGGCGAGATCTCGCTGGCGCACCACGGTGTGCTGTTTCTGGACGAACTGCCCGAGTTCCCGCGCGCTGCGCTCGAAGCCCTGCGCGAGCCGCTGGAGACGGGTCACATCACCATTGCGCGGGCGGCGCAGCGGGCCGACTTCCCCGCCCGGTTCCAGTTGATCGCGGCGATGAACCCGTGCCCCTGCGGCTTCCTGGGCTCCACGCAGCGCGCCTGCCGCTGCACGCCCGACCAGGTCAGCCGCTACCAGGCCAAGCTCAGCGGCCCGCTGCTGGACCGCATCGACCTGCATTTTGAAGTGCCCGCCCTGCCCGCCGAGCAGCTTGTGAAGGCCCCGGCGGGCGAAGGCTCGGCCGCCATCCGCGCGCGGGTGGAGGGCGCCCGGGCGCGCGCCATGAACCGCCAGGGCAAGCCCAACCAGGCGCTGCAGGGGCAGGAGATCGATGCCCATGTGCTGCTGGCCGACGCGGCCGCAGCGTTTCTGAGCACCGCCGCTGCCCGCCTGGGCTGGTCTGCGCGCAGCACGCACCGTGCGCTGAAGGTGGCACGCACGGTGGCCGACCTGGCCCACAGCGACACCACCGAGGTGAGCCATGTGGCCGAGGCCGTGCAGTACCGCCGGGTGTTGCGTGCGCCCGCGTGAGCCGAAACCGGGCTGCGGGCAAGGCGGTGCATAAGGGCATGACTTTTCTTTCGTTGGAATCGGCGGGTGGAGGGCTGACAATGCACGCTTGCGCGCTTTTGCCGCGGCAGGGAGGGTTTTGCCTTTCGGCCCTGCATGCGGCCCACCCTGGCGCGCCTGCCAGTCTGTTCGTCCCTGCGGCGCGTGATGCGCCGGGGCGGCGGGCCCCGATTTTCATCCTCGCAAGAAACCATGAGTGCCTTTCTCGAAGAACGCGTTCTGACGGTCCACCACTGGACCGACCGGCTTTTCAGCTTCACCACCACGCGTGATCCCGCCCTGCGGTTCTCGAACGGCCACTTCACCATGATCGGCCTGAAGGTCGATGGCAAGCCGCTGCTGCGCGCGTATTCCATCGCCAGCCCCAACTGGGAGGAGCACCTGGAGTTTCTGTCGATCAAGGTCCCCGACGGCCCGCTGACCTCGCGCCTGCAAAACGTCCAGGTCGGCGACACCATCATCGTCGGCAAAAAGCCCACGGGCACGCTGCTCATCGACTACCTGTTGCCCGGTAAAAACCTGTACCTGATTGGCACGGGCACGGGCCTGGCACCCTGGCTGTCCATCGTGCGTGACCCCGAGACCTACGAGCGGTTCGAGAAGGTGGTGGTGGTGCACGGCGTGCGCGAGGTCAACGAGCTGGCCTACCAGGACCTGTTCGAAAAAGAGCTGCCCAACCACGAGTTCCTGGGCGAGATCGTCCGGGACAAGCTGATTTACTACCCCACGGTGACGCGCGAGCCTTTTCGCAACCAGGGCCGCATCACCGACCTCATCCAAAGCGGCGTCTTCCCGGCCAACATCGGCCTGCCGCCACTGGACCCGCTGACCGACCGCGTCATGCTGTGCGGCAGCCCCGCCATGCTGGCCGACCTGAAGACCATGCTGGAAAAGCGCGACTTTGAAGAAGGCAACACCAGCACGCCTGGCGACTTCGTGGTGGAGCGCGCCTTTGTCGAGAAGTGACGCCCGCAGGCGGAGCAAAAAAAGGGAGCCTCGGCTCAAGCCCCTCTGAAATCGTGCTGATAAATTTACTGAGATTCTGGAAATATTATTTATTTACCAAGCCATATCATTTTTTATCGCCTACACTCCGCGCCAACCTTATAAATGGCTTTTCGATTATGAAGTAACTCAAAAATGAAAGAATGACAGTTGCTACAAAAGAAATAATCGAGAGAATATATTTATTGCCTATATAAACAGACAATAGGATTATTGTGGGGTAGTGAATCAGATAAAATGAATATGAAATCTCGGACATCCATTTAATGGACCAGTGATTTTTGTAGTCTATATCCCTCAAGATCAAAAATAGCGCAGCAACACCCAAGCCCGTAATAAATATCGGCGTAACTGCTGATAATTCCCAAGACTTAAATAAAAAGATTGTTGATATTATAACTGATAGCAATGCGGCTTTATCATGTTGAGGGGGCTTCTTTACTGCAATCCACGCACCAATAAGAAAAAATGGCATTTGGGCGATCGCGTTGTTTTGCAAAAAGAAATATCGTTGACCTGGGTCTTGAATTGAAGGGAATATTTTTAAATGGATTACAGCATTTATCCAAAAACATGCTATTGCTACTGAAAAAAAGAGCGATTTCGTTGGCGATCTGTAGAAATAACTAGCAATTATGAAAGCCAAAACATACCATGCAGCTTCAACAGTTAATGTCCATGACACAGGTAGTGCGCTATATTTTGCAAATGCAGAAGGCGAGAAATGTTGCAAAAAGAGTAAATGTGTCAAAAGACTATTTATATCCAATTTTTCGATTGCAAGCGATCCAGTTATAACTGAAAAGGCGATAAACCAAAATAAGTATGCTGGATATATTCTGAGGGCGCGGTGCTTGATGTACTCAGGCGCCGAGTATCTCGCGGCACTTTGTATAATTAAATATCCGCTAATGACGAAAAATATTTGAACGCCGAGCCATCCACCGGATATGCCAAAATATGGTATCGTCAAGATATCCATTGAGTGGAGGTGATTCATAAATACCATCACTACTGCTGCAGCACGTAGTGTTTCAATGGCATGATTTCTTGAGTCGTTCATTTATCCTGGTTTTAATTTATATTATATATTCCTGCGCGGTGCGAAATATAGAATAGAAATAGCCACCCTAAGGTGGCTATTTCCAATAAAACGCAATATTCCTAATATCGCACTGCGTAAAATTCTTTTCCGTTGACTATAGATCCGTTAGGCATTAGCTGACCGTACCAATAGTTAACCATTCCTTTGTTTCTTGCAAACACGTAATTATAAACAAACTGCTCAGTTCCATACTCGTGTAGGCCTGTGCGCCATACATCTTGGAATGGACCCCAGCTTCGATAGTTGCCAATGGTCTTGTAGCGCCATGGCAAATTAAGCATGTGAGTGGTGTCTGTGCAACTCCGAGTGACGCTTGAAACGGCATGAATTTCTTGTCCCGCAATTGGATTAAAGGCGAGCTTTGGAATGAATGGCACATGTACTTGGCCGTGCTGATTCACAGCTTCTCCCATGTACGTTATGCCATTTGAACTCACTGCCCCACCATCCATAAGCAATCCGGATGAGGCGCCGCCGTCCATATGATCCGCCACGAAAAGTGTTCCGCTTCCGAAGTATAACGGGCATGTCGTTTGAGAGTAATTAATTGAAACTAAACGGTTCCAGGGCGTTCGCCTTGTAACAGTCAACTGCATCGTATTTTCATCCCATTGACCCTCGATGTCATAACCTTGGTACACAATGGTTGAGCCAGAGTTCATTGGGTAGTATGGATTGCCTGTTTGCGCACTGGTTAAACTTGGCAATAGTGCAGAAAGCATAATCACGAAAAATGATACTAGAGACTTCATAATATTCTCTTCCTCCCGAATGGTTTGCTATACAAATCATTTGCTGCGTACACCTTCGGGTGGTTACCCTTGGTTCCGCCCTACAAGAAAGCTTCGCGTTGTTGATTTCGACTTGAGGCATCCTAGCGTCGTAGTCAGACAAAAACTTTCGATTCCATTATACGAGCATAAGGAACGGATGGGGAAAGAGTTCGTTCACTCTTAAACCCAAATTGTATCTAGTTGAATTAAGGGGTGGCCGCCCGCCTAACCCAGTCCGATCCCTTTTGGATTGCCCTGCGGGCACGGCTACAGGCCACCTTGCCCGCTATTGGGGGAAGAGCTGCGCACATCCCCAGGCGATTTATCAACACGTTTTCAGAGGGGCTTGGCCTCGGCTCCTTTTTTGTTTTGAGCCCTGGCAGGCTGTTGGCCAAGCGCCGCGAGCCCGCAAGCGCTGCGGGCCAGGCGTGGGCCGCGTCATGCACGGCACCCGCAGCATCAAAATTTTGTTAAAAACAGCCTGTCGCGCTCGATGCTATTCGGTTTACAGCTATTATTTTTATAGCATTCACAGCACGAAGATCTTGCCCGGGTTCAGGGTGTTCTTCGGGTCCAGGGCGCGCTTGATGGCGCGCATCATGTCCACTGCGCCGGTGCCGGTTTCGTCCAGCAGGAACCCCATTTTGTGCAAGCCCACGCCGTGCTCGCCAGTGCAGGTGCCGCCCAGGGACAGCGCCCGGGCGACCAGCTTGTGGTTGAGGTCTTCGGCGATGATGCGCTCCTGGGCGATGTGGGGGTCGAGCAGGTAGCCAAAGTGGAAGTTTCCGTCGCCCACATGGCCGACCAGGAAGTACGGCAGGCCGCTGGCCTCGGCCTCGTCCACCGATGCAAGCAGGCAGTCGGCCAGGCGGCTGATGGGCACGCAGGTGTCGGTGCTGATCGCGCGGCAGCCCGGGCGGCTTTGCACCGCCGCAAAGTAGGCGTTGTGCCGCGCGGTCCACAGGCGGGTGCGCTCCTCGGGCGTGCTGGCC
>NZ_JBKDRI010000109.1:0-19504 GCF_046341535.1 Acidovorax sp.
AGATCGAGTTCAGTTTGTTCGGTACAGTTTGGATTCGGCATGGCTCGCTCGTTCATCAAGTTTCTACACCTCGATAAACGCGCACTCAAAGGGCCATGCCGTCATCGTTTTTACGGAGGACGGTGAAATATCCGGGCTAGCGCCGTACGTTGCGCTGCGGACGCGGCCGCACGCCGGGGCTGATGCTCAGTTCCACCAACTTGTCGCGGCGTTGCACGACAAACGGCGATGGCTCGCCGGGTTTCAAAGCTGCCACGGCCGCGAGCAACTCCGACACATTGTCGACCTGCTTGCCACCGACGCGCACGATCACATCGCCAGGTCGCATGCCGCCCTGTGCTGCCGGGCCGTCCTGGAGTACACCGGTGATGATGACGCCTTCGGTGGCCTTGACGCCGAAGGTCTCGGCCAGCTCGGGCGAGAGTTCGTTGGGCTCCACGCCAATCCAGCCGCGTGTGACCTCGCCGTTTTTGACGATGCCATCGAGCACCATCCGGGCTGTGGAGACCGGGATGGCAAAGCCGATCCCCATGCTGCCTCCAGAGCGCGAGTAAATGGCGGTGTTGATGCCCATCAGGTTTCCGTTGATGTCCACCAGCGCGCCGCCGGAGTTGCCCGGGTTGATGGCCGCGTCGGTCTGGATGAAGTTTTCGAACGTGTTGATACCCAGTTGCGTGCGGCCCAGCGCGCTCACGATGCCGCTGGTCACGGTCTGCCCCACGCCGAACGGGTTGCCAATGGCCAGCACCTGGTCGCCCACGGCCAGCGCGTCCGAGTTGCCCAGCACGATCACGGGCAGTTTGTCCAGCTCGATGCGCAGAATCGCCAGGTCGGTGTCCGGGTCGGTTCCGATGACCTTGGCACGGGCCCGGCGTCGGTCAGTGAGGGTGACCTCGATTTCATCGGCCCCCTCGACCACGTGGTTGTTGGTGAGGATGTAGCCGTCGGGGCTGATGATGACGCCGCTGCCCAGTCCCGCCTGTGCCTGGGTTCCCTGGTCACCAAAGAAGAACTGGAACCAGGGGTCGTTGCTGCGCGGATGGCGCACGGCCTTGCTGGTGTTGATGCTGACCACGGCAGGCGCTGCCTTGCGGGCCGCCGCACTGAAGCTACCGGCCACAGGCTGGGCTGCCGGCGTGGCCGGTGCTTCCAGAAGCGAAATGCCGGCGCCCGATCGGGCGTTGCCTTTGCCCAGCCAGCCGGGCTGCAAGGTTGCCACCACGAAATAGGCCGCCACCAGCACGGTCACGGTCTGCGAAAAGAGGAGCCACAGGCGCTTCATGGGTTTAGTGATCTCTCAGTACTGCAAAAAAGGCCAACTCGCTGAAGGGAGATTCAGCGTCGATTGTCGCTGAACACAGTCGTCCCCTGTGGCCGCAGCCCGCACCGGGCATGGCTTACGCGGCAGTCCAGCGGCAAGGTGAAATTTTTTTAACCGTTAACGCCAAATTCGTCATCTCTTGCATGGTGTAAACCCTGTTGGGCTTGGGCGGACGATACCGACAATGGCGACGCAGTAGCAGATTTCCACCCATCCAGGAGACACAGACCATGACCCCATCGAATACACCTCGCCGTCGCGGCCTGCTCAAGGGCGCCGCTGTCGCAGCGGGCGCCATGAGCGCACCGATGATCGCCACCGCGCAGACCACCACCAGTTTGCGCTTTCAGAGTACCTGGCCTGCCAAGGATATCTTTCACGAGTATGCCCAGGATTTCGCCAAGAAGGTGAACGACATGGCCAGCGGGCGCCTCAAGATCGAGGTACTGCCAGCGGGTGCGGTGGTCCCGGCCTTCCAGCTGCTCGAAGCCGTTGGCAAGGGCACGCTGGACGGTGGACATGGCGTGGTGGCCTACCACTATGGCAAGAACTCGGCGCTGGCGCTGTGGGGTTCTGGCCCGGCCTTTGGCATGGACCCCAACATGGTCCTGGCCTGGCATAACTACGGCGGAGGCAAGGCTCTGCTGGAAGAGATCTATCAAACCCTGAACCTTGACGTGGTGTCCTACCTGTACGGGCCCATGCCGTCTCAGCCGTTTGGCTGGTTCAAAAAGCCCATCGCCAAGATCGAGGACTTGAAAGGCGTGAAGTTCCGCACGGTGGGCCTGGCGGTCGATATGTATACCGAGATGGGCGCCGCAGTGAACCCGCTGCCTGGCGGCGAGATTGTTCCTGCGCTGGACCGCGGGCTGATTGATGGTGCGGAGTTCAACAACGCTTCGTCCGACCGCGTGCTGGGCTTCCCCGATGTCGTCAAGAACTGCATGCTGCAAAGTTTCCACCAGTCGGGCGAGCAGTTCGAGATCCTGTTCAACAAGACCAAGCTCAATGCGCTGCCCGCCGAGCTCAAAGCGATTGTTGACTATGCGGTTCAGGCGGCCAGTGCCGACATGAGCTGGAAGGCCATCGAGCGCAACTCCAAGGATTACGACGAGCTCAAGAAGCAGGGCGTCAAGTTCTACAAGACGCCGGACGCCATCCTGCGTGCGCAGCTGGCAGCATGGGACAAGATCATCGCCAAGAAGGGCGACGAAAACCCCTTGTTCAAGAAGATCCTGGAATCGCAAAAAGCCTTCGCGCAGCGTGCCGGCCAGTGGCAGGGCGATTACCTGGTCGACTTCAAGATGGCCTACAACCATTACTTCGGCAAGGGGGCCAAGAAGGCCTGACGTTCAGCAGTGATGCAAGGGCGCCCTCAGGCCATGGCCTTAGGGGCGCCTTTTTCTTTCTGTCCCGAGATTGGTAAGCCATGCAAAAACTGTTACTCACTGTGGACCGGCTATCGACCTGGTTTGGCAAGGCCTGCGCCTGGAGCGTTGTGGGGCTCACGTTTCTGATTACCTGGGAAGTCTTTTGCAGGTACGTCCTGAACAAGCCGCATGCCTGGGTGCTGGACGCCCAGATCATGATGTACGGCCTGTTGTTCATGACCGCCGGGGCGTACACGCTGGCCAAAAGTGGCCATGTGCGCGGCGACGTCCTGTATGGCTTCTTCGAGCCGCGCACACAGGCCTGGATCGACCTGGTGCTCTATATACTTTTTTTTCTGCCGGGGATCATTGCCCTCACCTACGCCGGCTGGTTTTTCTTCCAGGACTCGCTCGCCATGCGTGAGCAGACATTCAATGCCGACCCGCTGCCCGTGTACCCGTTCAAGTTCGTGGTGCCGCTGGCCGGGGCTTTCCTGTTGCTGCAGGGCATCGTGGAGATCATCCGTTGTGTGATCTGCATCCGCACGGGCGAGTGGCCCAAGCGCGAAGGCGACGTCGAGGAGGTCGATGTCGACAAGCTTAAGCAGATGGTGCACGTCAAGGATTCCGACATCGAGGCGCTTGACCAACTCGTGGTGAACAAAGGTGGCCGCTGATGAAGATCCGCAAAGAACTTTATTTTGGTTTCACGCTGATGGGCGTGATCATGCTTGCGGCCCTCGCGATGGTGTTCAGCGTGGACAAGATGACCAACGGTCACTACGGGCTGTTGATGCTGTCGCTGGTGGTGGTTGCCATCATGCTGGGGTTTCCCACGGCATTCACGCTGATGGGCATGGGGATGATGTTCGCGTTTTTTGCCTACCACTCCGGGGACCAGACGGCCGCCGGCGCGCTCAAGCAGACGCTGGACTTGATGGTGCAGCGCGCCTTTTCGGTGATGGGCAATGATGTCCTGATCTCGATCCCGCTCTTCGTGTTCATGGGGTACCTCGTCGAACGCGCCAACCTCATCGAAAAGCTGTTTCACAGCCTGCACCTGGCACTGGCACGTGTGCCGGGCTCGCTGGCCGTGGCGACCCTCGTCACCTGTGCCGTGTTTGCCACTGCCACCGGCATCGTGGGTGCGGTGGTCACGCTCATGGGGCTGCTGGCGCTGCCGCAGATGCTGCGGGCCGGGTACGACGTGCGTCTCTCGGCTGGCACCATCACCGCAGGCGGCTGCCTGGGCATTCTGATCCCGCCCTCGGTGCTGCTGATCGTTTACGGTGCGACGGCGGGGGTGTCGGTGGTGCAACTGTATGCCGGGGCGTTCTTCCCTGGGATCATGCTGGCCGGCCTGTACATCGTGTACGTGATCATCATGGCCAAGCTCAAGCCCGATTGGGCCCCGCCCCTGACGGCTGAGCAGCGCGTGGTCCCGCTGCCCGTCGGGCTCAAGGCCATTGGCGCCACATCGGATGGCTGGGCGCTGGGGCGCCTGGTCAGCACGCTCAAGGGCAAGCGCAACCAGGCCGTTTCTACGCCCTATCTTCTGGGCCAGTTGGGCATTGCACTGCTTCCGGCGATCCTCTTTGCCTTCGTTGCCGTGGCCAGCTACCAAAGTGCAACCCGGGTCGTGGTCGAAGAGACCTACTCCGAACTCCAGGCGATGGGGGCGGGCTCGAACGAAGACACCTCCGCGTCGGCAGGCGGACTATCCGAGCCCGAAGGCTCCGGTCTGGCTGAGCCTCCAAGCGCCGATGCGGTGGCTGAGCCGCCCGGCGCTGAACCGGCTGCTGCGACGGGCCAGGCCTCTGGCGCTGTGTCCGAGCCGCCCGCAGCGGCAGCCTCTTCAGCCGCCGCTGCCGGGGAAACCACCAAGCCAGCATCCACCGGGTTCTGGATCGGCCTGGGCGTGGGGGCACTTGCGCTGGTTGCGTTCTATGCCATCCTGAGCTTCGCGCGGCTGGAAGTATTCAAGATGCTCTTGTCGAGCTTCTTCCCCCTGCTGGTGCTCATCCTTGCAGTGCTGGGTTCCATCGTGTTCGGCCTTGCTACTCCCACCGAAGCGGCGGCCGTTGGCGCGTTTGGTGGGTTTGTGCTCGCGGCGGCGTACCGGCAACTGACCTTTGGTGTCGTCAAGGAATCGGTATTCCTGACGGCCAAGACCAGCGCCATGGTGTGCTGGCTCTTCGTGGGCTCTGCCATCTTCTCGGCGGCTTTTGCGCTGCTGGGCGGGCAGGAGCTGGTCGAACAGTGGGTCCTTAGCATGAACCTCACCAAGACCCAGTTCCTGTTGCTGTCGCAGGTGATCATCTTCATCCTGGGCTGGCCTCTGGAGTGGACCGAGATCATCGTGATCTTCATGCCCATCTTCATCCCGCTGCTGGATAACTTCGGGGTGGACCCGCTGTTCTTCGGCCTGCTGGTGGCGCTGAACCTGCAGACGGCTTTCCTGAGCCCGCCCGTGGCCATGAGCGCGTTCTACCTGAAAGGCGTGGCGCCCAAACATGTCACGCTCAACCAGATCTTCGCGGGCATGCTGCCGTTCATGGGCATTCAGGTGCTGGCGATCTTCTTGCTGTACATGTTCCCGGCCATCGGCTTGTGGTTGCCAGAGGTGCTGTACAAGTAACGCTTCGGCGCGGCACCCGCTCTTGCCGAATTGCTCTGCACCACAAGGCGCCCCCCGGGCGCCTTGTTGCCTGGTACGCTGGCGCGGCCGAAGCGGTGCAGGGCCAAAACGGGCTCCTTGAGCATCGCGGGCTCTCGCGGGTGTTCACAATACGGGCATGAGCATCGTTCACGCACACAACGCCGTCAGCCGCCAGCAACTGCTGCAGGCTTTTGACGCCCTGCTGCAACCCCAGCTTTTCAAGGACTACGGGCCCAACGGCCTGCAGGTGGAGGGGAAACCGCACATCAGACGCATCGTGAGCGGTGTAACGGCCAGCAGGGCGCTGATCGATGCCGCCATTGCTTCGCGCGCCGACGCGATATTGGTGCACCACGGTTTGTTCTGGCGTGGGCAGGACGGCCGCATCACCGGTTGGATGAAGGAGCGCCTGGCCCGGTTGCTGGCGCACGACATCAACCTCTTTGCCTACCACCTGCCGCTGGATGCCCACGCAGAACTTGGCAACAACGCCCAACTGGGCCGCGTGTTGGGGCTCGTTGCCGACGCGCGTTTTGGCGAACAAAACCTGGGCTTCAGTGGCCCCGCATCGTTTGACAGCGGCCAGGCCTTGGCCGACCATGTCGCGCAGGCGTTGGGCCGCACGGTGACACTGGTGCAACCCGAGGACGGCGCAGCACGGCCGGTGCGGCGCGTGGCCTGGTGCACGGGCGGGGCGCAGGGTTATTTTGAATCGGCGATCGCCGCAGGTGCCGACGCCTTCATTACCGGCGAAATCTCGGAGCCGCAGGCGCACCTCGCACGCGAGATGGGGGTGAGCTTCATTGCTGCCGGGCACCATGCCACCGAGCGCTATGGCGCGCCTGCAGTGGCCGCCCACGTGGCAGCCCAGCTGGGGCTGGCCCATGCGTTCATCGATATCGACAATCCGGCATGACGATGCTCCATACGAATTGCTATTAAAAGAATAGCTGCAAATTCATTTGCGACGCGCGTAAGCACGTGTTTTTAGTAAAATTCCATGCCAACCATCGCCATCACGCAGGGTGACCCCGCCGGTATCGGTCCCGAAATCATCGCCCGGGCCTTCCGGGACCAGCCCGATCTCATGCGCGGCTGCTTCGTGGTGGGTGATGTGGCCACCCTCCGAAGGGCCGCGCAGCTGCTGGCGGGCCCTGGCCTGCCTGACCTGCCCGTTGCCCGACTGGATGAGGCCGCACAGGCACTGCAGATGCCGCCGCGCTGCGTGCCTGTGCTGCAGCTGGCTGACATTCCAGGCCCGCAGCCGTGGGGTCGCATCAGCGCCGCTGCGGGGCAGGCGGCGGCCGCCTGTGTGACCTGGGCCGCGCAGGCCGCGCTGGCAGGGCGGATTGATGCGATCGTGACGGCTCCGCTGCACAAGGAGGCGCTCGCGGCCGCGGGCGTGGGTTTCCCGGGGCATACCGAGCTGCTACAGGCGCAGGCTGCCACCCACGCAGGCGTGAACGTGGTTGAAATGCCGGTGCGCATGATGCTGGCCAGCGATGAGCTGCGCACGGTGCTGGTCAGCATTCACATGTCCCTGCGCGACGCTATCGCCGCAGTCACGCACGAGAACGTACTGCAAACCCTGCGCATCACCGACAGAGCCTTGCTGCGCAGCCTGGGCCGCCGACCACGGATTGCCGTGGCGGGGCTCAACCCGCATGCGGGCGAGGGAGGGCTTTTTGGCCGGGAGGAAATTGAGGTGATTGCGCCAGCCGTGGCGGCCGCGAGGGCCGAGGGGCTTGACGTGACGGAGCCGCTTGCGCCGGATACCGTGTTCATGCGGGCCCGCAGCACCCCGCAGTGTGCGGGTGAGTTCGATGTGGTGGTGGCGATGTACCACGACCAGGGCTTGATTCCGGTCAAGTATCTGGGTGTGGACAAGGGGGTGAACGTAACGCTGGGGCTGCCGCTGGTCCGCACCAGTCCAGATCATGGAACCGCCTTCGATATTGCAGGCCAGGGAAAGGCCGACGCCGCAAGCCTGATCGAAGCCGTGCGCATGGCACGGTTACTCGCACGCTGATGGCCTTGCTTGCGCGGTGGCCGCGCTGGCAAGGCACGCTCCCGGCTCACGCAGCGCTACAAGCGTGCTGACGCCGCACCTGCGCCCGCCCTGCGAGCCGGGAGCGCTTAGCAACCTGGCTTCAGCGCTTGAGGCTGTCGCGAATCTCGCGCAACAGCACAATGTCTTCGGACGCAGGAGCCGGGTCCGGCGCGGGTGCGGCGGGCGCTTCGCGTTTCATGCGGTTGATCTGCTTGACCATCATGAAGATGATGAAGGCCAGGATCAAGAAGTTAACCGCCACGGTCAGGAAGCTCCCGTAGGCAAGCACCGGCACACCGGCCTTTTTGAGGGCATCCAGCGTCATGGCAGTGCCTGGCGGTACGCTGCCCAGCGCAATGAAGTGGCTGGAAAAATCCAGCTTGCCAAACGCCAGTCCGACGACGGGCATGATCAGGTCGGACACCACAGAATCCACGATCTTGCCAAAGGCGCCGCCGATGATCACGCCGACTGCCAAGTCAATCACGTTGCCCTTGACGGCGAATTCCCTGAACTCTTGCATCATTCCCATGGGTTCCCTCCGGGGCAGTTTTTAAAGTGGGCAAGTATGTCCGAGCGCTGAGCCAAGTCAACACCCGATCACCATCAAATGCCCATATTCACTCCGCTACAATTCGCGGTTGACCCAAACAATAGCGATGTTTACCGAGGACCCCCATGAGTGACACACCAGTCGACACCAGTAAAAGGACGTGGCTGATTGCGTCCGGATGTGCCGGTGCCGCTGGCGGAGTGGCCGTTGCCGTGCCTTTCGTCAGTAGTTTTCAGCCTTCGGAGAAAGCCAGAGCTGCCGGCGCAGCGGTCGAGGTGGATATTTCCACCTTGCAGCCTGGCGAAAAGCTGACTGTCGAATGGCGTGGCAAGCCCGTGTGGATCCTCAAGCGCACTCCCCAGCAAATTGAGTCGCTCGCCAAGACGGAAGCCCAGCTGGCCGACCCCAAGTCAGACCGTACGGCTTATCCGACCCCCGAGTACGCCAAAAATCAGCACCGCTCCATCAAGCCAGAAGTGTTTGTTGGTGTGGGCATTTGTACCCACCTAGGCTGCTCGCCTGGAGACAAGTTTCAGACGGGCCCCCAGCCTTCGCTGCCGGATGACTGGCATGGCGGGTTTCTCTGTGCGTGCCATGGTTCCACATTCGACGTGGCTGGCCGGGTGTTCAAGAACAAGCCTGCACCCGACAACCTGGAAGTGCCTCCGCACATGTACCTGTCCGACACGTTGCTGCTCATCGGCGAAGACAAGAAGGCCTGAGGTAAATCGACATGGCTGAATTCAAGGAAATCTCCCCCAATGCGTCGGCTGGCGCCAAGGTGACCAACTGGTTTGAGAACCGGTTTCCAACCGCCTTCGATGCGTACAAAGTGCACATGTCGGAGTACTACGCTCCGAAGAACTTCAATTTTTGGTACATCTTTGGCTCGCTGGCGCTGGTGGTGCTGGTGATCCAGATCGTCACCGGGATCTTCCTGGTCATGCACTACAAGCCCGACGCGAACCTGGCGTTTGCTTCGGTCGAGTACATCATGCGTGATGTGCCGTGGGGCTGGCTGATCCGCTACATGCACTCCACCGGGGCGTCGGCCTTTTTCGTGGTGGTTTATCTGCACATGTTCCGCGGGCTCATCTACGGCAGCTATCGCAAGCCGCGCGAGCTGGTCTGGATCTTCGGTTGCGCCATCTTTTTGTGCCTCATGGCCGAGGCCTTCATGGGTTATCTTCTGCCATGGGGCCAGATGTCGTACTGGGGAGCGCAGGTGATTGTGAACCTGTTTGCCGCGATTCCTTTCATTGGCCCCGATCTGGCGCTGCTGATCCGTGGCGACTTTGTGGTGGGTGATGCCACGTTGAACCGCTTTTTCAGCTTCCACGTGATTGCGGTGCCGCTGGTACTGCTCGGCTTGGTGGTGGCCCACTTGCTGGCCCTGCACGACGTGGGTTCCAACAACCCCGACGGAGTGGAAATCAAGGGCCCGAAGGCGCCCAAGGACGCCAATGGCAAGCCGCTGGATGGTGTGCCTTTCCACCCCTACTACACCGTGCACGACATCTTCGCGCTGAGCATGTTCCTGATGGCGTTCACGGCTGTTGTGTTCTTCGCGCCAGAGTTTGGTGGTTACTTCCTTGAGTACAACAACTTCATTCCGGCCGACCCGCTGGTGACGCCGCTGCACATCGCTCCGGTGTGGTACTTCACGCCGTTTTATTCGATGCTGCGCGCGATCACGACCGAGATGATGTATGTGCTGGTGCTGTGCGTGCTGGCAGCTGCGGCCTTTGGTGTTCTGAAGGCCAAGCTGCCCAGCTTCGTCAAGGCTGGTATCGCGGTGGCTGGCGTGGTTGCCGTGGCCCTGATGCTGTCGATTGATGCCAAGTTCTGGGGCGTCGTGGTGATGGGCGGAGCCGTGATCATCCTGTTCTTCCTGCCCTGGCTGGATCACAGCCCGGTGCGGTCCATCCGTTATCGCCCCAGCTGGCACAAGTACCTGTATGCCGTGTTCGTGATCAACTTCCTGATCCTCGGTTACCTCGGTGTCCAGCCTCCGTCACCAATTGGCGAGCGTGTGTCGCAAGTGGGTACGCTCTTTTACTTTGGGTTCTTCCTGCTGATGCCTTGGTGGAGCCGCATTGGCGAGGCCAAGCCCGTGCCTGACCGCGTGACCTTTGTGGCGCATTGAGCCCAGGAGACAACAACAATGAAGAAAATCATCCTCTCGTTGGTGGCGGCTCTGGGACTGGCAGCTGGTTCTGCTTTTGCTGCAGGCGGTGGCATTGCGCTCGACAAAGCACCCGCCAAGATCAATGATCTGGCCTCGCTGCAAAACGGTGCCAAGGTCTTTGTCAACTACTGCCTCAACTGCCACTCGGCGGCTTTCATGCGGTTTAACCGTCTCAAGGACATCGGGCTGACCGATCAGCAGGTCAAGGACAACCTCCTGTTCACGACAGACAAGGTTGGCGAGACTATGAAGGCAGCGATTGACCCCAAGCAGGCCAAGGCCTGGTTCGGCGCCAATCCCCCCGATCTGACCGTGATCGCGCGATCGCGCTCTGGCGCGGGAGGCACCGGGGCTGACTATCTCTACACCTATCTGCGCACGTACTACCGTGACGAGAACAAGCCCACGGGCTGGAACAACCTGGTGTTTCCGAACGTCGGGATGCCGCATGTGTTGTGGGAGCTGCAAGGCGAGCGCCGTCCCGTTTTTGAAGAGCATGAAAGTCATGGTCACAAGACCCAGGTCTTAAAGGGTTGGGAGCAGGTCAAGCCCGGTCTGATGACGCCGCTTCAATATGATCAGACGATCGGCGACCTGGTGAACTACATGCAGTGGATGGCAGAGCCCGCCCAAAACACCCGCAAGCGCGTGGGAGTCTGGGTGCTGATTTTCCTGGGCGTGTTCACGTTCATCGCCTGGAGGTTGAATGCAGCCTTCTGGAAAGACGTGAAGTAAACGCCACATCGATCATTGGCACCTGTAGAGGGTGCCACTTGGTTTTTTGCAGAGTGGGCGCTTTGGCGTCCCACTCTTTTGATTTTTAGGAGCCTCACACCATGATGGTGCTTTATTCGGGTACGACCTGTCCCTTTTCTCACCGCTGCCGTTTCGTCCTGTTTGAGAAAGGCATGGACTTTGAAATCCGCGATGTGGACCTGTACAACAAGCCCGAAGACATCAGCGTCATGAACCCGTATGGACAGGTGCCCATTTTGGTGGAGCGCGACCTGATCCTCTACGAGTCGAACATCATCAATGAATACATCGACGAGCGCTTTCCTCATCCGCAGCTGATGCCGGGGGACCCGGTCGACCGCGCCCGCGTTCGACTGTTCTTGCTCAACTTTGAGAAGGAACTTTTCGTACACGTGAATACACTCGAATCGCGTGCGACGAAGGGCAATGAAAAGGCGCTCGAAAAGGCGCGGGCGCACATTCGTGACCGGTTAACGCAGTTGGCTCCGGTCTTCCTGAAGAACAAGTACATGCTGGGCGACAACTTCTCCATGCTGGATGTCGCCATTGCGCCGCTTTTGTGGCGTCTGGACTACTACGGTATTGACCTGAGCAAGAACGCCGCGCCTCTGCTCAAGTATGCAGAGCGGATCTTCTCGCGCCCAGCCTATATCGAAGCTTTGACCCCTTCCGAGAAGGTCATGCGCAAGTAAACGCTTGTCTCCTGTACTGCCACGTCGCTACTGTCTGCACCAATGACCCCATCGGAACCCACCTCGACGCGCCCCTACCTTATTCGCGCCCTGTACGAATGGTGCACGGACAACGGGTTCACGCCCTATGTGGCCGTGCGCGTCGACGACTCTGTGCAGGTTCCGCGTGAGTACGTCAAGGATGGCGAGATTGTGCTGAATGTAAGTTTCGATGCCACCAGTGCCTTGCAACTCGGAAATGAGTTCATCGAATTCAAGGCCCGGTTCGGTGGCAAGCCCCGTGACATCCTTGTGCCCATTGGTCGCGTGATTGCCATCTATGCGCGCGAGAACGGGCAGGGCATGGCGTTTCCTGCGCCAGTGGACAGCCCTGTAATGGGCGTCGGCGCGGGAGTCGGGTCTTCGGCCTCTCATGCTCGTGCTACTTCAGAGGTTCTCGTAAATGGGCCGCCGGACGGACCGTCGGCTCCTGGTCACGACGATCGTGTCGTGCAACTTGTGTTGAGCGATGAGGGAGGCAAGTCCGATAGCGACACGGACGCGCCTCGCCCGTCGCCCGCAGGGGGCGGCAGTCGTCCTGCACTCAAGCGCATCAAATAGCGAGACAGGCGGCTCGCGACACCATATTTGCGAGCTAAAATAGAAGGCTAGCCGGTTTAGCTCAGTTGGTAGAGCACCCGCCTTGTAAGCGGTAGGTCGTCAGTTCGATTCCGACAACCGGCACCATCATCATTGTGAAAGTCTGGCTGGCGTCTTGGGCATACTACGCTCAAGTTTGGACTTTCAGACGAATCGCGTTAACCTCCCATCCTCGACTTCGCAGATGTGCCTGCAATGCGGGGAGCAGGTTTCGCAACTTGGCCGCAGAGGCGTTGCTTCTGACCAGCAGGCACCAGGAATCACCTTCAATCGGCCCGGCTTGAATGGTTGATCGAAGTCCAATCGGTATCAATGCTTCGATGGCTTTCAGTCTGTCGCTCGATTCACGTGTGAGCGCCGTCAGCCGCGCCAGTGTGGGCGATTCCTGGCTTGCTTGTTGCAAGGTGACTGCGTGATGGCGGCGGGTCATAAGAAAGTCTTCAGTCTGGAGGATTCCTAGTGCATGTGATTATCACGGACGCCTACCTGGCGCGCAGCCGGGCGATTCATCTTTCAGGCGCGAGGCTTCTGGTGGTGGGTTTGGTCGTGTCGTTCAGTCTTGTGCTTGTCGCGGCCGCGATGTACCACTGGGTCTTTCTCAAAGGCGCCCGGGAGGGTTGGCCGGTGGTGGGTTCCCTGGTGCGCCTTGTGGTCAAAGACGAGTTTGCCGAGCGTGATCGCTATGTGCGTGCGAATCTGGATGCAATGGCCAAGAAGGTTGGCGAGATGCAGGCCAGACTGGTACAGCTTGAGTCGCTGGGCGACCGCGTGATGGGGCTGGCGGGTATGCCACCTCCCGATACCGCCAAACCCGATGCGCGCGGGGGTGCCCTCGTCGGCGCACGCGATCTGTCCATGGAAGAGTTGCAGTCGACGCTGGACGAACTTGAACAAATCACCCATCAGCGTGTGGACTTGATGACCGTGCTGGAGTCGCGTCTGTTTGATCAGCATATTCGCAAGAAAATGATTCCTACCCATGCCCCGGTCGCAGGCAAAAGCCCCGCGTCAGGCTTTGGATGGCGCATTGACCCCATCACCGGTCAATCGGCATTGCATACAGGGCTTGATTTTCAGGCGGAAACCGGCACGCCGATACTCGCGGCTGCGGGTGGAATGGTGGTAGCCCAGGAGTACCATCCCGCGTACGGCAACATGGTTGAAATCGACCATGGAAACCAGCTTGTCACACGCTACGCCCACGCTTCCCGTACGCTGGTCAAGCGTGGGGATATTGTGCGGCGCGGTCAAAAGATTGCCGAGGTGGGGACCACCGGCCGTTCAACGGGGGCCCACCTTCACTTTGAAGTACTCGTTCAGGGCGTTTTCCAGGACCCGCAGAAGTTTCTCAACGCTGGGGCGGGCACGGCCCAGGAAATCGCCGCCGGCTCGCCGCTCAATCGATAGCGCGCCAGGGATCCGCAGCTGGCAGCTAAAATCGCTGGCTCGGTTTTCGCACAACGGTTTGCATCGCTTGCAATCGTCGATAGCGAACCCACTTGATTTCAATTCTTCTTAGGGATTCCGGTCGTCTTTCGCGCTGAGCCTGGTGCATATGACGACCCCTTGCGCATGGCCACCAACTTCCTGACCAAACTTTTCGGCAGCCGTAACGACCGGCTTCTCAAGCAGTACCGCAAGACGGTGATCCGCATCAATGCGCAGGAGCCCGATTACGAAAAGCTGTCGGATGAGCAACTGCGCGCCAAGACGCAGGAATTCAAGGACCGCATCGCTGGCGGGGCCTCGCTAGATGATTTGCTGGTTGATGCGTTCGCCGTGGTGCGCGAGGGCTCCAAGCGCGTGATGAAGATGCGCAACTTTGATGTGCAGCTGCTCGGTGGCATGGCCTTGCACCACGGCAAGATCTCGGAGATGCGAACCGGTGAGGGCAAGACGCTGACGGCGACACTGCCGGTCTACCTCAATGCTCTGTCGGGCAAGGGTGTGCATGTCGTGACCGTCAATGACTACCTGGCCAACCGGGATGCCCAATGGATGGGACGCCTGTACAACTTTCTGGGTCTGTCCGTGGGGATCAACCTACCGAATATGCCCCGGGAGGAAAAACAGGCAGCCTACCGTGCGGACATCACCTACGGTACCAACAACGAGTACGGCTTTGATTACCTGCGTGACAACATGGTCTACGAGGCGCGTGACCGCGTCCAGCGCAGGCTGAACTTCGCCATTGTCGATGAGGTTGATTCGATCCTGATTGATGAAGCGCGTACCCCGCTGATCATCAGCGGGCAGGCCGAAGATCACACCGCGATGTACATCGCGATGAACAAGGTGGTGCCTCTGCTCGTGCGCCAGGAAGGGGAGGCAGACCCCCGCACCGGCGAAGGGGTCACCAAGCCGGGGGACTTCACCCTCGACGAAAAGTCCCATCAGGTCTTCCTGACGGAGCAAGGCCATGAAACCGCAGAACGCGTGCTTGCCAGCCAGGGTTTGATTGCGGAAGGTGCGTCGCTTTACGACCCCGCCAACATCACGCTGATGCATCACCTGTATGCGGCGCTGCGGGCCAACCATTTGTATCACCGCGACCAGCACTATGTGGTTCAAAACGGGGAAATCGTCATCGTTGACGAGTTCACCGGTCGCCTGATGTCCGGCCGCCGCTGGAGCGAAGGACTCCATCAGGCCGTGGAAGCCAAGGAAGGGGTCAAGATCCAGGCCGAAAACCAGACCATGGCCTCGATCACGTTTCAAAACTACTTCCGGCTATACAACAAGCTCGCTGGTATGACTGGGACTGCCGATACCGAGGCGTACGAGTTTCAGGAAATCTATGGTCTGGAGACGGTGGTCATTCCGCCCAACCGCCCCAGCAAACGTGTCGACCAGCTGGACCGCGTGTACAAGACCACGCGCGAAAAGTACGAAGCGGCCATCAAGGACATCCGCGAATGCCACGAGCGCGGACAGCCGGTGCTTGTGGGTACCACCTCGATCGAAAACTCCGAGATCATCGACCAGTTGCTCAACAAGGAGGGCCTGCCGCACCAGGTGCTCAATGCAAAGCAGCATGCCCGCGAGGCGGACATCGTCGCGCAGGCGGGCCGTGAGCGAATGATCACCATCGCAACGAACATGGCAGGGCGCGGTACCGACATCGTGCTCGGCGGCAACATTGAAAGCGCCGTCGCGGCCATTGAGGCCGACGAGTCCCTGAGCGACACAGAACGCGCTGCCAAGGTGGCAGCGCTGCGTGAGCAGTGGACGCTGGACCATGAAAAGGTGAAGGCGCTGGGCGGGCTGCGCATCATCGCCACGGAGCGGCATGAGTCCCGGCGTATCGACAACCAGCTGCGCGGCCGTTCGGGTCGTCAAGGCGATCCCGGCTCATCGCGGTTTTATCTGAGCCTGGATGATTCGCTGATGCGCATCTTCGCGGGCGATCGCGTCAGGGCGATCATGGATCGCCTGAAGATGCCCGAGGGCGAGGCCATTGAAGCCGGGATCGTGACGCGGAGTATCGAATCTGCACAGCGTAAGGTCGAGGCTCGTAATTTCGACGTTCGCAAACAGCTGCTGGAATACGACGACGTTGCCAACGATCAGCGCAAGGTGATTTACCAGCAGCGCAACGACATCCTGGACGCAAGCGACCTTTCGGACGTGATTGCAGCGATGCGCGAAGACTGCATGACGGACCTGGTGCGCCAGTATGTGCCCGTGGAGTCACTGGAGGAGCAGTGGGACATCCGGTCGCTTGAAAAGGCGCTGGCGGACGAGTGGCACGTGTCTATGAACCTGGTGGAGCAAGTTCAGGCTGCCAGCGCGATCACGGACGATGAGATCCTGGAAAAAGTGCTGTCAGCAGCGCATGCATCCTTTGATGCCAAGGTGGCCCAGGTGGGGCGCGAGAACTTCACGCAGTTTGAGCGAATGGTGCTATTGCAAAGTTTTGACTCCAGCTGGCGTGACCACCTCAGCGCCCTGGACTACCTGCGCCAGGGGATTCACTTGCGCGGTTATGCGCAAAAGCAGCCCAAGCAGGAATACAAGCGCGAAGCGTTCGAGCTGTTCCGCCAGTTGATCGATCAGGTCAAGAATGAAGTCACGAAAATTCTGATGGCGGTGCAGGTCCAGTCGCAAGAGCAGATCGACCAGGCAGCGCAAGATATGGAAGCGCGTGGGGAGAGCATTGCCAACGTGACCTACACCGCTCCGACCGAGACGGGTGAAGCCCAGGTGATCGCAGCGGGTGACATGGGCCGTGCAGCGCCAGCCGCCTTGCCCGAGGGGGTGCGCGTTGGACGCAACGACCCGTGTCCTTGTGGAAGCGGCAAAAAGTACAAGCATTGCCACGGTAAGCTGGCCTGAACAGGTCGGTAAGTCACGATAACACGGGCTGTGGCCCGTGTTTGTTTTGGTGCTTCCGGTTGTCTCGATAATCAGAGGATTCATCTCCAGAAGGTCGTTCATGCCCGTCCATCTTTGTGCTCCTGTCGCCGCTGATCTCCATCCCATCGCAGGCGTCCGTATCGGCGTAGCCGAGGCGGGTGTTCGCAAGGCCAACCGAAAAGACCTTACCGTGTTCCTTGTGGACGAGGGCGCCAGTGTCGCGGGCGTTTTCACCAAGAACCGGTTTTGTGCAGCCCCTGTTCAGGTCAGTCGTGAACACCTGTCTGCCTCGCGTGGCATTCGGGCCATGGTCATCAACACAGGCAATGCCAATGCGGGCACCGGTGCACAGGGGCTCGAGCGTGCGCGGGCAACGTGCGCCGCGTTGGCGCGCTTGCTGCAGGTGGCTCCCGAGCAGATCTTGCCTTTCTCCACCGGTGTGATCATGGAGCCGCTGCCGCATGACCGCATCGAAGCGGGCTTGCCGGCAGCCCTTGCCGACGCCCGCGCAGACCACTGGGCGCGTGCTGCCGAGGCCATCATGACCACGGACACCCTTCCCAAGGCCTTCTCCGCCCAGGTGCAGATCGGCGGTGCGACGGTGTCGATCACGGGCATCAGCAAAGGCGCAGGCATGATCCGCCCGAACATGGCGACCATGCTCGGTTTCATGGCCACAGATGCGTGCGTGCATCCCTCGGTGATGCAGCAACTGGTGCGGGAGCTTGCCGACGGTTCTTTCAACCGTGTGACCATCGACGGTGACACATCGACCAATGATTCATTCGTGGTGGTCGCTACCAATAGGGCGGCACACGCATCCATCACCTCGCTGGAGACGGCGGAGGGCCAGGCGTTGAAAGCCGCGATGATGCGCGTTGCGCAACAGCTGGCCCAAGCGATTGTGCGAGACGGGGAGGGCGCTACCAAGTTCATCACCGTTCGGGTGGAGGGCGGCAAGACGGGCGACGAATGCCGTCAGGTGGCCTATGCCATCGCCCATTCACCGCTGGTCAAGACCGCTTTTTATGCCAGTGATCCCAACCTGGGCCGCATTTTGGCGGCCGTCGGCTACGCGGGCATCGACGATCTGGACCAGACTGGTATTGATCTGTACCTCGACGACGTTCATGTGGCCGTTCGGGGTGGCCGAAATCCTGCGTACCGGGAGGAGGACGGTCAGCGCGTCATGAAGCAAAGCGAGATTACCGTTCGCGTATTGCTGGGGCGCGGTCACGCGGCCGACACCGTCTGGACCTGTGACTTCAGCCATGAGTACGTCACCATCAATGCAGACTACCGGTCGTGAACTAAGTAGGGTTTGCTATAAAAATAATAGCTTTTAACGTATGATCTTCGTGCGTGAATGGCCGATATGAATCAAAAATTCGAAACGCTGATCGAGCGCGCGGAGCAGCTCATCGCCCGCATCGAATCGGTGCTGCCGCAACCGCTGGTGGCCCCGGACTGGTCCGCAGCCATCGCGTGGCGATACCGCAAGCGCAGCAGCGGCCATGGGTCGCTGGAGCCCGTGCGACATCTTGCAAAGCTGCAACTGGATGACCTCAAAGAGATCGAGCCACAGAAATCCCGAATCGAGCGCAACACGGAGCAATTCGTGGCGGGCAGGCCGGCCAACAACGTGCTGCTCACGGGTGCGCGCGGAACCGGCAAGTCCTCGTTGATCAAGGCCTGCCTCAATGCCTATGCGCCGAGGGGTCTGCGCCTGATCGAGGTTGACAAGGCCGATCTGGTGGACCTACCGGATATCGTCGAGGTGGTCTCGGACCGGCCAGAGAAGTTCCTGGTGTTCTGTGACGACCTCAGCTTTGAGGACGGTGAGCCGGGCTACAAGGCCCTGAAGTCCATTTTGGATGGATCGGTCGCCGCCGCCACGCCAAACGTGCTGATTTACGCCACCAGCAACCGTCGCCACCTCCTGCCAGAGTACATGGCCGAAAATCGCACCTATACCCATACGGACGATGGCGAGGTGCACCCTGGCGAAGCCGTCGAGGAAAGAATTTCGTTGTCCGAACGGTTTGGCCTGTGGGTGAGTTTTTACCCCTTCAGCCAGGACGAATACCTTGCCATTGCGGGTCAATGGCTCGCTTGCATGGGCGTATCACCAGAAAGCGTCGCAGCCGCGCGCGCCGAGGCACTGGTGTGGGCCTTGGAGAGAGGCTCGCGCAGTGGCCGGGTTGCTTACCAGTTTGCGCGCGACTATGCAGGCCGACAGGGTGGCTGACGTGCAGGGGGGGCATACCGCCGTGGCCAGCGACCCGAAACGCAAACATACCGAGGTCGCGGTGGGAATACTGTTGCGCGGCGACGGAGCACTGCTGCTCTCGACCCGTCCGCCTGGTAAGCCTTACGCTGGGTATTGGGAGTTTCCAGGCGGGAAGCTCGAACATGGCGAAACTGTGGAACAGGCATTGCGCCGCGAACTGGTGGAAGAACTGGGCGTCACGATTGGGCCGGTGGAGCTCTGGAAAATCACGGAGCATGAATATCCGCATGCCATGGTCCGCCTGCACTCGTGCAAAGTCCGTGAGTGGCTCGGCGCGTTCGAGATGCGCGAGGGCCAGCAGATGCAGTGGCAGCAGCTTCCTTTGACCGTATCGCCCGTGCTACCAGGGGCATTTCCCGTGCTGGAATGGCTTGCACAGGAGCGTGGGCTCTCCGGCAGCGGCGTCATCGCTTCATGACACACGCTTCGCGCCTATGTTGGCTTGGAGTGTGTGGTTGGCCCGGGCGCGTTGAGCCCTCTTCCCCGGCCGCCCGAGTTCGACACCAACCGCCGTAAGTGCTTGATGTGTATAGGCCATGACCTTGGAATTGTCACTACAGCAAGGGCAGCTGGGGGTCGAGCGTGGGCTTCTTGATCTTGAGGGCGGCCAGGGCTTGGGCCTGGCGGGGT
>NZ_JBKDRI010000110.1:0-3884 GCF_046341535.1 Acidovorax sp.
TCCAGCGCCTCGCCACGCTTGCGGGCCGCGCCGATGAAGATCTCCAGTTGCTCACGCGCCTTCGACTGGCCCACGTACTCCTGCAGCAGCTTGGGGCGCAGGGCCCGCTCGATCGCTTCCTCCTGCGGTGAAGCAGGCACGGAAGAAATAACGCGCTTTGCAGAGGCTGGGGCGAAGTCGTCGGTCTGGATGGTCATACGGTCGGCGCGCGCACGGCCTTACTGGCTCGTCCAGGCGTGGTATCCGACACCTTCGTAGCGGAACTCTTTGTTGTTGGCGACGATGTAATCGCGTTCCTGAGCGCTGATGGTGTAGAAGTGGGCGCCGGTCGCCGGTCTGTAGAAACGGTAGATCGGGGTGCTGCCTGTGGCGGCCGCCTGCAGGGCGTACCAGATGGGACCTTCGTATTTGAACACCGGGTAATTGGCGCGCACCAGGTCGCTTTCAGTCTGGTTGATCGTGTAGAAATGTGCGCCGTTGGAGGTATTGAAGAAGCGGAACACGCTGCTCAACCCGGTCGCAGGCTGCGCGTAGGCGTAAAAGGCGACGTTCTCATACTGGAACTGCGGCATGGTCCGGATGACCAGGTCTCGCTCGGCCACGCTGGAGGTGTAGAAATGCGCGCCCGACTGCACGTTGAAGAAACGGTAGATGGGGGTGCGTGACGACGGTATGGGTTGTGGCGCGGGGCCACTGCCTGCAAGCCAGGTCTTGAGCGCCGCGTTGTACGCCACGTCGAAGCGGCCATAGTAGTCGGACGAGGACCGGTTGCTGCAAACGGCCGCCCCACCATACAGCGTGCCGATGACCTTACCGCCGATGAAGATCGCAGAACCACTGCTGCCGCCCTCGGTCGTTCCCTGGCTCCAGGTGACGCGGTAGAAGTTGCCGGTCGTTCCCGAACAGGTGAACTGGGTTGTCGAGATGCTCGAGCAGCTCGATTGCCCCGCCACCGAACCTACGCTGAGCTTGAGCAGGTCGCCAGTCGGATGGTGCAACCCGATCATGGATGAGCCATTGGCAATGCTGGAAGCGTCCCAGCCCGCAAACACGGCACCTGCCGGTGGCGTGTCGTTGAGCTGAAAGAGAGACATGTCCGTATCCGCACTGGCATAGAGCAGGCGCGCCCCACCGACCTTTTTGGTGGAGGAACCCTGCAGCGCCCCGCTGTTGCAGGTGGACGAACGGAAGAACCAGTCCGTCTGCAGCGTCGAGGCGACGGTTTGCTCGGAAATGCAGTGGTTGGCGCTCAGAAAATACGGCGTTCCGGAAGAATTCCCGTCATTGACCAGGGTACCCGTGCACAGGTAAGCGCCTGCACCCTTGACGAAGACCATGCGTGCCACCGCATTGCGCTCGCTGGCGCCATCGTTGTAGCAGCTTGCATCCAGGTTGCAGCTATCTGCGTCGCCAATGGCTTTGGAGCCAAGCCGCCCGGCAGCCGCCAAGTCGGCTTCAGTGGGCAACAACAGGTTCTCAAAGATGTGCGTGAGCTTGGGCACCGAGATGCGCAACGCGTTCACCGGCACGCCGGGCGGCAGTTCGACCTCCAGGGTGGCTTCGCCCTCACCCGTGTCGGGCGTCCACCAGGTGCGGGCGGCGTCGCTGCGGTCACCAGCGGCCTGGTTGCGCTCGATGATCTGCAGGACCTCGTGCCCCGCGACTTGATACGGCTTGGCTGCCGCCGCCTGCGTGTACACGCGCAGCAGCGCGCTGCCAGGCAGTTGCTCGACCAGCACGCCCAGGCGCACGCCATAGGCACCCTTGGCCGCAAAACTGATGGCTGCGACCTTGCCGCCCGCGGCAGAGTCCTTCCACTGCCACTGTGCGCTGGTGGCCGACGTGTCTTTGGTGGCTGCCACATCGCGGCCGACGCCCACCAGCCGCGGCCCCACGGTCGGCGCAATATCCACCGTCTTGGAGCGGTCGAGTGTGCCCAGCTCGACGACCGTGGCCTTCGGGGCGCTGGCCGCGCTGCGGGACTTGATCACCGGCACATCCTGCACCGCGCTGGCGGGCTGCTCCCGCGATGACACCGACGTGATCGGTGCACTGCTGAGCGACGCGGCCCCATCGCCGCCGGCAGAACCGCCCCCGCACGCGGACAACAGCGCGGCTGCCGCTACCGTAAAACCGGCGGCCCAGCGGCCGGTGAAAACTCGCTTCATGTGAAGTCCTTTGCTTGCTAGTGAAAACCCGACTGTCGAAACGGCTGCCGAGCACCGCAGCACGCTGCGGCCCGTGGTGACCAGGGTACTGATTATCAGCGCGCCAGCGCCTTGAGCGCCAGCTTGATGCCATCACTTACCCCCACATCCGACGGTAATGCCTTGAGCGCCGCGGACGCCTCCTTGTCGTTGTAACCCAAAGCCAGCAACGCTTGCAAGATATCGGCCTGTGCATCGCTGCGCGCAGCGCCACCGCCTGCGGCCCCCACATCGGCCCCCAGCTTGCCCTTGAGTTCCAGCAGCAATCGCTCAGCCGTCTTTTTGCCGATGCCGGGCACCTTGACCAGGCGGCCGGCCTCTTGCAGGGTGACCGCCTGGGCCAAGTCGGCAACGCCCAGGCCCGAGAGCACCGACAAGGCCGTGCGCGGCCCCACACCCGAGATCTTGATCAGCTCGCGAAACGCCTGCCGCTCGGCGGCGGTGGCAAACCCATACAGCAACTGCGCGTCCTCGCGGACGATGAACTGGGTGAGCAGGCTGACGCGCTCGCCCAGGGCCGGGAGGTTGTAGAACGTGCTCATGGGCACATAGACCTCGTAGCCGACGCCGTGGCAGTCCAGCAGCACCTCGGGGGGGTTCTTCTCCAGCAGGGTGCCGGTCAACTTGCCTATCATTGATGTCCTTTGCCGCGCACTGCGGCGATCCAACGGGAATTATCCGCGTGATCCTGCGCCACACCTTCACCCCCCACAACAACACGCGCCTGAGCCACCTGTGCGGGCCTGCCGATGCCCACCTGCGCACCATCGAGGGGGCCCTGTCGGTGAGCATTGCACACCGGCACGAGCAGTTCAAGGTGGACGGCCCCAAAGCCAAGGCCACGCAGGCCATGGAACTGCTGCAGGCCCTGTACGAGATCGCCGAGCGCCCCATTGGTGAACCCACCATCCAGCTCATGCTGGCCGGTGACAGCGAACTGCTGGACGCGCCCGAGGACGCCATCATCCTCAACACCCGGCGGGCCGACCTGCGCGGCCGCACGGCCACCCAAAACCTGTACCTGCAGAACATCGCCACGCACGACATCACCTTTGGCATCGGCCCGGCCGGCACGGGCAAGACGTACCTGGCCGTGGCCAGCGCCGTCGATGCGCTGGAGCGCAGCAGCGTGCAGCGCATCGTGCTGACCCGCCCGGCCGTGGAGGCGGGCGAGCGGCTGGGCTTTCTGCCCGGTGATCTGGCGCAGAAGGTGGACCCGTACCTGCGCCCCCTGTACGACGCGCTGTATGAGCTGATGGGCCACGACAAGGTGCAAAAGGCGTTTGAGCGCAACGCCATCGAGATTGCGCCGCTGGCCTTCATGCGGGGCCGCACGCTCAACAATGCCTTTGTGATCCTGGACGAAGCCCAAAACACCACGCCCGAGCAGATGAAGATGTTTCTGACCCGCATCGGCTTTGGATCGCGGGCCGTGGTCACGGGCGACGTGAGCCAGATCGACCTGCCCAAAGGCGCCCTGAGCGGCCTCATCGACGCCGAGCGTGTGCTCAAGCGCGTCAAGGGGATTTCCATCACACGCTTTACCAGCGCCGACGTGGTGCGCCACCCGCTGGTGGCCCGCATCGTGGATGCGTACGACGCGCCGCGCCGTGCGGCGGCAGCCCGTGCGCGTGACTGAGCCCCGGGGAATATGCTCCTGAATTCATAGCTACTTGC
>NZ_JBKDRI010000111.1:0-9141 GCF_046341535.1 Acidovorax sp.
CGACTGGATGAATGATGTGTTCGGTATCGCCAAGGTCGAGTGGAAAAAAGGCGGTGGAATCTTCCTGATCGACGGCAAGATCTATCGCCTTCAGCGTTCGCCGCGCCTGTATACCGGCCATGCATCCATCACGCCGCGCCCGGGCTACACGCTGATGGCCAACGAACTGCTGCGAAGCGACCAGGGCATCATGGTGCGCGGCCCGCGCACGCTGGCCTTTGGATTCATGCCGCAATTGGTGGAGGACCGCACACAGACCGAATGGCACCAATTGTTTGTGCAGCAAGTCCGAAAGCTGGCTCAGTCGCGCGGCGCGCCATCCGACACGCGGTAGTGACTGCGGCCACCCACAGCTTCCTGCTTGTGCGGCCCTAAAACGGCGCCGATTCCGGATCGGTATCCACCGGCGCAGTGGCGGGCCCGGTCACCACAAGCCCCACCACGTCTTTGGCCGCAGGCGCGGGCACGGCCGCAGCCTGACCGCTGCCGGCGTGGGCTGCGGCAGGTGGCATGGCCTGCGCGGCGCTGGCCACACCGCTTTCGGCCTCGCCACCCAGCGCCTCGATCAGGTCGGGAATGAGTTTGCCCAACTCTCCTGTGGCAATGGCCACATCGGTATCAAAGCCTGCATCGTCGGCCTGGGTGCCTTCGAACACGGTGTCCAGAAAAGTCAACTTCTTGATCTGCAAGCCTTCGGTGAGCATGAAGCTCACGCGGTCGTCCCAGGTCAGGGCCAGCTTGGTGGGTAGCTTGCCAGCGCTGATGTGGGCCTGCACTTCTTCGATGTCCAGGGGGTGGCGGGCATAGCGCACCACGGCTTTTTCCTCGGTGGCACTTTTGAGCTCGCACTCGCGGTCTACGGTGAAGCCCAGCGGCGGCTCCTGCTCCTTGAGCCAGTGCGACATGGCCGCCTGCGGGCTGGTCTGGGTGTTGATCAGCGAGACCGACAGGCCCGGCAGCGCCTCGACCAGCGCCGTCACCACCTCATCGGCACGGCTCTGGCTGGAGGTGTCGAGCACCAGCAGGCGCGCCGCCATGTCGATCCACACCCACATCGATCCCTGCTTGGTGAACGCCATGGGCAAAAGATCGAGCCTGGCCTCGTCCTTGAGCTGCCGGCTTTCCTTCTTGCCGGGCTTGCGGCCAGTTTCCTGCTCGATGCGCTCGGCCTTTTCCTTCACACGGCGCGCCAGCACGCTACCGGGCAGCACCTTGGATTCGACCATGAAGCGCAAAATCCATTGCCCGCCCACCGACTCGGCCAGGGGCCCATGGGCCTCGCCACGCGGTGGCACCCAGCCCAGCGATTTTTCTTGCGTTGCGCCGCACTCCGTGAACGGTGCCTTGGCCAGGGCCTCTTCAACCTGCGTCAACTCCACCTGCCATGGCGCAGCCATGCGGTACACGATCATGTTTTTGAACACAAAAAAACCTCTTGAATCTAGAAATAGGAGTGCCACGGGATAGAGCGATGAACACCGACGGGTCAGAGCCTCGGTGCAAGCCTGGATTGTCCAGCCTGTAGTGACCCTAAAAACGGCAGTTGACCGCTTGTCATCTTGCCGCACACCGCGTGGACTCGGGCCTTGGGTTGTTTTTTGCAGCCTCACCTTTGGGGTGACAGCGCTATGCACTTGCCAGCGCCGCTTTTGGAGCGCCATGCGGTGTTGCTCCTCCTTGCAGGCATGAGCCTGCCGCGTCGTCGCGCCTTGCCTGGCACCCCAACAGCAGCGCTGGCAAATGCATCCAGCTGCCGTTTTGAGGCTGACCGTGGGCTGCGTTCGAGGAATTTGCTATGTATTAAATAGCAATAAAGTCAATATGGTTGAGCGTAAGTGGCATTTTTATCAAGTGATTTTGCTTGCGCGTGCGCCTTCGGATGCCACAGTTCTTGTCATAACTTTACACAGCGGCATTGGACCACCATCGCACCGATACATGCGCGGCAGACACTGCTTACCAATCGCCACAACGGTCGTTCTGGCGAGACCACCACTGCATGAGGAGCCCCACCATGGACCGATCCATCACACACCGCCTTGCCACCACCGCCACCCTGGCCGTGCTGGCCGCCGCCCTGGCGTTACCCGCCCTGGCACAGCCGCAGCCCGGCCCAGAAGGCCAGCCCCATCACCGCATGGGCCAGCACCCTGGTGCTGATGGGATGGGCCGCGACCAAAAACGCCAGGCCCACAAGGACGAGCGCATGCGTCAACTCAAGGCGCAACTCAAGCTGACGCCCGCGCAGGAGTCGGCCTGGACCACATTCGCTGCGGCCATGCAGCCCGGCGAACGCAAGCCTGGCCTGGAGCGCGGTGACATGGACAAGCTGACCACCCCGGAGCGAATCGACCGCATGCGTGCCTTGCGGTCCCAGCATGCCGCCGAGGCCGATCGCCGTGAAGATGCCACCAAAGCCTTTTATGCAACGCTCACGCCAGAGCAACAAAAGACGTTTGACGCCCAGGCCTTCAAGGGTCGCCACCAAGGCATGCATGGCGGTACGCGCGGCGGCCCCATGGGCCAGGCTGCACCGACACAGAAATAACCGCCGCCGAAGCACGCGCTGCATCCCCCTCGCGGGGATGCTCTCAGCAAGCCATCAAAGCCAGATTGCCAGGATCCCCCCCCGCGAGGAGGTCCAATCGAAGGTTGCTGTGGACAAACCTGTGATTATTTTTCTATCAAAGTGGTGTTTATCCACAGAAAACAGTGCTTGCTCATCTTTATCCCCGCCTGCAAGACAGCAGGAAGAGGGTCGCATGCACATGGTTGGCAGCAACCTAAGTGCTGGTCAACGCTCGAAAAAATGCCTTTGTCCACAGCAGACGACTGCCTCTACTACTACGACTATGTATTTATAAGAAATATAAGAAGAAGATAGTGCATAAGCCCGAAGCTTGGTTATTGAGTCGGCACCTTTGAACTTGAACCAGCCGTTCGGGCTGAGCCTGTCGAAGCCTTGCGCAGAGCTTCGAACCGCATCAACGCATTCAAGTTGGTTGATGCCGACTCAATAGCCTGCCGCGTCGTCGCACCTTGCCTGGTACCCCAACAGCAGCGCTGGCAAATGCAGCCAAATGCCGTTTTGAGGTTGAAGGAACATTCCGCGAAGCCCGCACTGGGCGTTTGAACACACGGGGAAACCTCCTCCACGCTCTGCCGATTGCGCGTGCTTGCGCTGGCGCGGGAGATGCAGTGCTTCCCGGCGGTGCCTACAGGGGTTCACAGGGGTTTTGATGGCCGTGCGCATACCCGGCACTGGCCGCAAGCGCTGTCCTACCCTGCAGAGGCAGCCAGGCCGATAACGCCCGCTATGCTGGATCGGGTTCGGCCAAGAGAGGCCGTACAAAGGCCTCCAGCACGTCGGCAGTCAGTGGACGACTGCACAGGTAGCCCTGGAAGTGCATGCAGCCCGCCTCGATCAGCAGTTCGCGCTGATCGTTGGCTTCCACGCCTTCTGCGATAACCTGCAGCCCCATGCTGCGCGACAGACCCACAATGGTGTCCACGATCGCTGCATCGTTGGCATCGGTCATGAGGTCGCGTACAAAACTTTGATCGATCTTGAGCTGGTCCAGGGGCATGCGCTTGAGGTAGCTCAGGCTGGAATAGCCGGTCCCAAAGTCATCAAGAGCAAAGCGCACGCCATGGGAGCGCAACGCAGTCATGGTGGCGATGGTGGCTTCCATGTCCTCCACGAGCACGCTTTCGGTGAGTTCAAGCTTGAGCCGGCTGGCGGGCGCGCCCGTCACGGCCAGGACGCGCACCACATCGTCCACAAAGGACGCGTGGCGAAACTGGCGGGAGCTCACATTGACCGCCATGGTCAGGTTACGCAAGCTCGGATCGGTCTGCCAGTTGGCCAACAACTTGCAAGCGGTATGCAGAACCCAGCGGCCCAGCGGAAGGATGAGGCCCGTATCTTCGGCCAGCGAAATGAATTCGCCCGGCGCAATCAAGCCGCGCTGGGGATGCGCCCAGCGCACCAGGGCCTCCACCCCAACGCAACGGCCCGTGTGATGCATCTGTGGCTGGTAGTGCAGCACTAATTCTTCTTGCGCAAGCGCGGCGCGCAGATCGTTCTCCAGCCCTGCGCGCGCAGTCACCACTGCCTGCATGTCGGGGTTGAAGAACCGTACCGTGTTGCGACCGGCAGTCTTGGCCTGGTACATCGCCAGGTCGGCCTGCTTGAGCAACTCGCCCACATGGGTTGCATTGCCCGTGAACGGCGCTACACCGATGCTGGGCGTGCTGCGGTACTGGTAGCCCTGCAGGGGATAGGGCAGGGCCAGCAGCGAGAGAATTTTTTCGGCAACGCCGCGCGCTTGCTTGGCAAGCTCGTGCGGCTGCGCGCTCAATTCCTCGAGCATCACCACGAACTCGTCTCCGCCCAGGCGGGCCACGGTATCCACCGAGCGCACGCAGGTGTTCAAACGTTGCGCCACCTGCTGCAGCAGCCGGTCGCCCTGGTCGTGGCCTAAGGTGTCGTTCAGGGTTTTGAAATTATCGAGGTCGATGAACAGCAGAGCGCCGCCCTGTTGGCGTCGTTGTGCCGTGGCCAGCGCCTGGTGCATACGGTCCATGAGGAGCATGCGGTTGGGCAGGCCGGTAAGGACGTCGTAGAACGCCAGGCGCTGGATTTCACGCTCGTTGGCCTTGCGCTGGCGGATGTCCGTATTGATGGCCAGGATGGACTGGGGTTGTCCGTCATCGCTGCGCACCAGCGTCCAGCGGCCCTCGACCTCGATGGCGCTGCCGTCGCGGTGGCGTTGCAAGATCTCGCCAGTCCATTCACCATGCTCGAGCACGGCCTGCATGGCATGGCGGAAGTGCGTGGTTTCATCGTAGAGCAGTGTTTCGACCGACTGACCCAGTGCCTGCAGCTGGGTCCAGCCGTACAGGCGCTCGGCGCTCTTGTTCCAGAAAATGATGCGGTGATCCAGATCGCGCACCATGATCGCATCCTGTGCCTTGTCCAGCAGCGACGCCTGGTGGCGGATGCGGGCGTCGGCCAGTTGACGGTCGATCTCTGCCGAAGCCCGCGCGGCAAAGATTTGCAGTGTGGACGTGATGAAATCCGTCTCGCAAAGAGCCTGTCGGAACAGCACAAAGACCATGCCGACGACTTCGCCATCAGCGTTGCAAAGCTGCTGTCCCACATAGCCCTGGGCGGCCACGCGTTGCAGCAAGGGGCCATCCGGATACTGTTGTTGCGCCCGCGTGGTCACCACAAGCTCGCGCTGTGTCAGCAAGCGCAGGCTGGGTGTTCCTGACAGGTCGTAATCGGCGCTGGGCAGCATGACGCCATCGACCACTGTGGCCAGCGTGGTCGCGCGCGGTGCCTGCCCCTCCACCATCGGGTGCAGCCGCACGACGCAACCTGCCTGAGCGCCCACCGCCTCTGCCATGTTGCACACCAGCTGCTCAAAGAATTTGGTGCCGGTGCTGGCAGACACGGCCGCCGCTACCTTGAGCACCGAGGCTTGCAGGCGCTGCTGCGCCTGGTGGGCCCGCAGGCTGGTAATGCCAAAGGCCACGTCGTTGGAAAGCTGCTGAAGCAGCGTGGCCTCCTCTGCACTGATGTGCAGGATCTCGGGGGCATAGAGGTACAAAATTCCGAACGTGCGGTCGCGATCACGCAAGGGCAGGCAAATGACCCCATGAAAGCCATGTTGCAGCATGCGCTCGGTCCACTCGCCAAAATGATCCCCACGACGAATGTCCTGCACAATCACCGGCTTGCCCGAACGAATGGCCATTCCGGCTGGCCCGCGCCCAAACGGGTGGTCTTCGCTCCACGACAGGCGCAGTTTTTCCAGATAGTCGGGGTTGTAGCCCCCGTGGGCCACGGGTTCGATGCGCTTTTGCTCATCATCCAAAGCAAAGCCTACCCAACCCATGCGGTAGCCACCGATATCCACCGCGATCTTGCAGATCGCCCGCAGCAGAGCTGCCTCCGAGGTGGCACGCACCAGCGCCTCGTTGCATGCGCTAAGCAGGCGGTGGGCGCGGCTCATGCGGGCCAGCTCGCCTTCGGTGCGCAGCCGCTCGGTGACGTCGGTGGCCAGCACCTGGCGTGCGGGCCTGCCGTTGAAGCTGATGCTGCCTGCGGTGATTTCCATATCGACAAACTCGCCCGCCTTTGTGACGTGGCGACTGATCACCGGGCGGCTGCGCCGGTTCATGTCGATGGCATCGATCGCGGCTTTGATGGCTTCGCGCCGCTCCTCGGGCCACAGGTCGGTCATGCGCATGCCCAGCAGCTCAGCCTCCGAGTAGCCATAGTGCAGCACCATGGACTGATTCACGGCTTGCAGCTCCAGCGTCTGCTTGTCGTAGACCCACATCGGATGAGGATGTTCGTTGAACAGCATGCGGTATTGCTGCTCCGACGCGTGTAACCGGTCGGTGATGTGGCGCAGGTGCACCATGGCACCGAGCGATTCCGCCAGGATCTCCAGGTGCGCCATGTCGCGAGCACAAAACGCATGTGCCTTCTCAGAGATGACGATCAGGGTGCCCCCGATGGAACCGCCCGTGCGCAGCGGCACGCCCATCACCGACAGCACGCTGTGCCGATGGGGTAGCGCGCGCATGTTCCAGCCGCGCGCGGCCGTGTCGTTGCACAGCACGGGGCGGCCCAGCTTCAGTTCAGGCCACAGCAGACTTTCGCTGGCCAGAAGGTGGTGTCCTATTGGGCGCAAGTGGTTGCCCGCCGAAGCCTGGGTGACCAGATAAGGCTCTTGGAGCATCTCCACCATGGCCCCGTCGGCGGGGGTCTGGCGCAGCACGGTGTCGGCCACAAGTTGCAATACTTCGGGCAACGGCATGGACAGCGATGAGATGCGCTGCTGCAGATGCAGTAACTCGGCGCGGCTTTGCACATCACGCATGCCATCGCCATCCTCCCCCCTGGCCGCGTTGATGTCTGCCTCGTCGGGCTGCTGCACTGCCGACATGTTCAGGCTGCCTTTCCCATTGGTGGGGTAGCGCGCGAGGCAGACACGGCAGCTTTTGCGGATGGCTTGGGCGACATTGTCAGGTAGGGTGCTTGCAGGTAGGCAGAAAAACGATCTGGCGCGGTTCTGTGTCTGGCATGCCGGTTTCGTGTAACTGCAATGGAAGCACTGTTGATGGCGCTGGCCCTGTCACTGGGAAACCCCCCCGATCCTACACTGAGGGACGGGGTTTTCAGCCTCGCTCTGGTGCGGGTTTCTCCCAGCGCAGACCGCCGGGATCTGTGAAGAGGTCCCCTAACCCCGCGCGCGGCGCGCCCGCACTGCGGCGGCCAGACCTTCCAGCACGGGAATCGTCTGCTCCATGCTGATGCAGGCATCCGTCACCGAGACCCCTGGCTGCAGGGGCTGGCCGGGCACGATGTCCTGGCGTCCCTCCTCCAGGTGGCTTTCGATCATCACGCCGGTAATGCGTGCATCACCGGCGGCAATCTGCTGTGCGACTTCGGCTGCCACTGCAATCTGGCGCTGGTGCTGTTTGCTGCTGTTGGCATGGCTCACGTCGATCATTACCTGCTCGCGCAGACCGGCTTTGCGCAGCACCTCGCAAGTGGCGTCAATATCGGCGGCGCTGTAGTTGGGCTGCTTGCCGCCGCGCAGGATCAGGTGGCAGTCATAGTTGCCCCGCGTTTCGAAAATGGCGGCCTGGCCCATCTTGGTCATGCCCATGAAGGCGTGCGAGGCCTGTGCCGCCTGGATGGCGTCGCTGGCGATTTTGACGCTGCCGTCCGTGCCGTTCTTGAAGCCGACGGGGCATGAAAGGCCACTGGCCAACTGGCGGTGGGTCTGGCTCTCGGTGGTGCGCGCGCCGATGGCGCCCCAGCTCACCAGGTCACTGATGAACTGCGGCGAAAGCAGGTCCAGGAACTCCGTGCCCACCGGCAGGCCCAGCGAGAGCACGTCCAAAAGCAGCTGGCGGGCCAGCTCCAGCCCCTCGTTGATGGCAAAGCTGCCATCCAGATGCGGGTCGTTGATGTAGCCCTTCCAGCCGACCGTGGTGCGGGGCTTTTCGAAGAATACGCGCATCACCACCAGCAGGTCATCCTTGAGCTCAGTGGCCAGAACGTTGAGCTGCTGGGCGTATCCCATGGCCAGGCCATGGTCGTGGATGGAGCATGGGCCCACCACCACGACCAGCCGGTCATCCCGGCCGTGCAGGATGCGCGAGATGGCTGCGCGGCTGGATTCCACCAGCATTTGCGCCTCCAGGCTGGCGGGCAACCATTCCTGCAACAGCGCAGGTGTGATCAGCGGCCGCAAGGCGCGGATGCGGGTGTCGTCGATGCGCGTGGTGGCTGGGTTGAGATTTGCTTGGGTCATGTTGCGCCCGATTGTCGCGTGACGCGCCGACCCAGCAGCAGGCCCATCCAGCCCATTCCGTAACAATTATCAACAAGCGCCAGGGTGTCAGAGGCCAGGGTCAAGGTCGGCGAAATGAAGGGTTTTGCCGCATCCAGTGGCGCGACTGCAGGTGGTCCATGCGAACCTCGCCGCCCGTGGAGGGCGCATGCACAAAGCGCCCCTGCCCCACATAAATTCCGGCGTGCGAGGCCGAGCGACCGGAGCCGAACACCACCAGGTCGCCCGTGCGCAGGTCGGCGCTGTCCACCGGCCGCCCCCAACCGACGAGTTGTGCCACAGTGCGCGGCGGGGCGGCGCCCACGCGGTGGCGGTACACATAACCAATGAGGCCACTGCAGTCAAAGCCCGACTCGGGCGTGTTGCCGCCATAGCGGTAGGGCGTGCCCACCAGCCCCAGCGCGTGGATGGCAATGTCATGGGCCTGCTCGTCGGTGAGCGACGAGTCGACCGGAGCGCGGGTGGATGGCGCCACCGACGATGGTGGTGCGGTGGTGCTGCAGCCGCCCAGCACCAGCAGGGCGGCCACCCAGGTCAGACAGTGGAGTGCGCAACGCATGGACGCAAGCGTATCGGATCAGCCCCGCGCTTGACCAGTGGCCTGCCGCTTCCGGGGATATCGATTTACCTGAATCCGTGACCCCAATCCCCCGGGTTCCGTAATCGCACAGAAACCGGGCAGAGAAACCCCGATATTCACCCCCAGTCCGGCCATTTCAACGCAACAAACCCGACCGGCACCCCAGATATACGCTCATCATGC
>NZ_JBKDRI010000112.1:0-3127 GCF_046341535.1 Acidovorax sp.
ATCCCAACCACTTCGCCATCGAGCGTGACCAGCGGCCCGCCCGAGTTTCCAGGATTGGCGGCGGCGTCAAACTGGATGAGATTGCTGAGCTGACTCTTGCCTTCGGGCGAGGTGAATTCGCGCTTGAGCCCCGACACCACGCCGGCCGATGCCGAAGGACCAATGCCGAATGGAAACCCCACAGCGACCACATGGTCGCCCGGCCTCAGATCCTGAGTGGAACGCAGCGCGGCTGCCTGCAGGTCGTCGGGCACCTTGTGGGCCCTGAGAACCGCCAGGTCGTTTTCGGGCTGTGCTCCAGTGATGCTCGCTGTGGTCTCAAGCCCATCATGAAACGTCACTGTGATCCGCTCTACCCCTGTGACGACATGCAGGTTGGTCAAAATGATGCCTTTGTCGACGACCACCACGCCGGTGCCCACGCTGCGCTCAACGTCGTCTTTGCCATTTTTTCCGCGGGTGAACCCCGCGACCCGCACCACCGAGGGAGCAACGGTCTCAACAGCACGAGCCGCCGCCGAAGGGGGGACCGTGTCCTGAAGGGTGCGCATTACAGCCTCATCGATGTCCTTCTGGGTGATGGCGCGGGACGCCGGCGGTTGCCGCAACCATGCGCTTGCGACCAAAAGGATCGTCAGTAGAAGGAAGGCCGCCCATAGCACCCTCATCTGGCCCTGAGAAATCACGACGCCTGCTGGATCGACGGTTCGGGGGGGAACAGCGGCATCTTCGCCACCCTTGGCGGTTGGGATATGGCTGGCGGTGCGGTGCACCGAAGTCTCGGCAGGCTGTGACCGATGGCGTCCTTGGCTGAGACGTGAACTGCTGTAGAGGGCGGGCCGGGGCATCCTGTCACCTTCACTTACCGCGCGAACAATGAGCGCTGCTGTGACGGTAGCACGGATCGATGCCTCCTGCACGGGGCAGGACTGTATGAGGCATCATTCCTGCATGAGCCTGGTCTGGATCGATACCCATTGCCACCTTGATGCGTCCGAATTTGATGCCGACCGTGACGCAGTCCGGCAAAGCGCTACGTCAGCAGGGGTGGCGCATTGTGTACTCCCAGCAGTGGAGCGGGGCAACTGGCATGCGGTGGAGGCACTGGCCCACCGTTATGGAGACAGTTACGCGCTTGGCATTCATCCAATGTTCACCGGGCGTGCGCAGGAGAAAGACATCGAGCTGCTCGCCCAAGCGCTGCATGACCGTCGCGATGACACCAGACTGGTCGCTGTCGGCGAAATCGGGCTCGACGGCTTTGTGCCGGGCCTGAATTGGGAGCGCCAGCAATGGTTCTACCGCGCGCAGCTCCGGCTGGCCCGCCAGTTCGACCTGCCGGTCATCCTGCATGTGCGCCGATCGGTTGACCACATCCTCAAGGGTCTTCGCGACCTGCCGGTGGCCGGCGGCATTGCCCATGCGTTTAACGGAAGCCTTCAGCAAGCCGATGCGTTCACGGCGCTGGGCTTCAAGCTCGGATTCGGAGGGGCGACTACCTACGATCGCGCATTGCAGCTGCGCAGGCTCGCGGCGGGATTGCCACCAGACGCCCTGGTCATGGAAACGGATGCGCCCGATATCCAGCCGCACTGGCTGTATGTCACTGCAGCCCAGCGAGCCGCTGGCCTCCCACATCTGCGCAATGCGCCCTGCGAACTGCCGCGCATCGCGCACGTCATCGCCCGTCTTCGTCTGGTCGATGAACTCGAATGGGCGGCCACCGCATGGCGCAATTCCATCGCAGCGTTGCCACGTCTGGCCGGGTTGCTGCCTGCTTGTGGAGACCTTGTGGCAGCCGACAGGAAAGGCTTGTGATGGCTTGGATTGTCCATGTATCGTTCGCCCCGACACGGCAAGCGCACGAGTGCGTGGGCGACCCCAGGGTAAGGCTCATAGGCTTCGCGCCCAATATCTCCGGCCAGAACCGTGGTTGTGGTGCTGGGAGGTTTCCACCTGGCGGTATCGCTGGCATTTGGGCCCGATGCCCATGGCTGGGCGCCGTCGCGTACAACGGAGGTGAAAGCGTCCGGCATCATGCTGCCGCCCAGGCTGCCCTGCATGGAGTCCGAGGCCCGTGCAGGGCAGTTTCTGGCTCACGGGTTGAATCCATTAAGCTGCCCTCTACCAGCCCGGCCATTGCGGCCGTAAGCTTTGCGCGTAGATTTGTCGCTTGGAAGGAATGCCAAATGCGGCATGGAATGGCCTGATGACTCGAAAAAATACAGCCCCGGCAGCACGATTGCCCGAAGTCAGCGTTTCCGACGATGGCGAGGTCCGTCATCTGCATCTTGGCACGCCCTGGATCCAGGGCTCCATGCGCGTGGCCGAGCCATTCGCGCTGGAGCTGGAGTACGTGCAACGCATGATGGTCTGGCTGCTGTTGACCGACCTGGCCACCGTTTCAAAGGGCCATGCCATGCAGCTGGGGCTGGGTGCAGGCGCCATTACCAAGTTCTGCCACAAAAAACTGCGCATGTGTGCCACCGCCATCGAAGTCAATCCGCAGGTGGCAGCAGTCTGCCGGCAGTGGTTCAAGTTGCCGCCTGATGGGCCCAAGCTGCGCGTGGTGCTCGCCGACGCCGCCCAGGAAATTCGCAACCCCATGTGGCGCGGTACCGTGGATGCGCTGGCCGTGGATCTGTACGACCATGAGGCAGCTGCGCCAGTACTTGACAGTCCAGCGTTCTATGCGGACTGCCGGGCGCTGCTGTCGGATACCGGTTGCATGACTGTCAACCTTTTTGGGCGTGCATCAAGCTTTGACCGCAGCCTTCAGAGCATGGCCGAGGCTTTCGGGCAGGAGGCCTTGTGGGCCTTCAAACCCACGCGTGAGGGCAATACCGTGGTGCTCGCGCAGCGCACCCCCAGCCGGCCCAAGCTGACCGGGCTGGCGCAGCGCGCCGCAGACATTGAGGTACGCTGGGGCTTGCCGGCAGGTAAATGGTTGCGTGTCTTCAAACCCGTGGTCGCATGAATTGTGCGTCCTAGGAGCCTGTCGGACTTGGAGCGTCGAAAGCGAAAATCGGCCCCAGCGAGGACAGTTTTTGCCGAATTTGCAGCCCCATAGCCGAGCTATGGGGCAAAAAGGCGGTTAAAAATGGACCGCTGCGGTCGATTTGCAGCC
>NZ_JBKDRI010000113.1:0-1173 GCF_046341535.1 Acidovorax sp.
CGATGGGCACGATGTCGCTGCTTTGCGGTTCGCTGGGCATCTTGCTGATGAGATAAATGTCTTTGGGCAAAAAGCTGGCGTTCAGCGCCCGTTCGATGGCAGGCACGATCACGTCGATGTTGAGCGCCACGCCCAGGCCCAACAGCAGGCCCGCGCAGGTGCCGATCACACCCACCATCGCGCCCTGCACCACAAAGATGCCCATGATGCTTTTCGGGCTGGCGCCCAGCGTGCGCAGGATGGCGATGTCGGCGCGCTTGTCCGTCACCGTCATCACCAGCGTGCTCACCAGGTTGAACGCGGCCACCGCCACGATGAGCGTGAGGATGATGAACATCATGCGTTTTTCGAGCTGCACGGCGGCAAACCAGGTGCGGTTTTGCTGCGTCCAGTCGCGGATCAGCAGGTTGCCGCTGAGGGACCGCGCCAATTGCTGCGCGACCTCCCGGGCCTGGTGCAGGTCTTTGAGTTTTAGCCGCACGCCGGTGGGCCCTTCCAGGCGGAAGATACGCTGCGCGTCCTCGTGGTGCAGCATCACCAGGGCCGAGTCGTATTCGTAATTGCCTGAGTCAATCGTGCCCGCCACCGTCATCTGCTTGAGGCGCGGCACCACGCCCGCAGGCGTCACCTGCCCGGCCGGGGCGATCAGCGTGACCACATCCCCCGCCCGTACACCCAGCGCGCGCGCCAGCTCGCCTCCCAGCACCACGCGGAACTCGCCGGGCACCAACAGGTTCAGCACTTGGTCATTGGTGGCGGCCAGGTCGGTCACCGCGCCTTCCAGCGCCGGGTCGATGCCGCGCACCAGCGTGCCCTTCATGTCCTCGCCGCGCGCCAGCAGCGCCTGCGCGGCCACAAACGGCGCAGCGCCGATCACGTTGGGGTTTTGCCGCGCCTCAGCCAGGGTGCGCGCAGGGTCGGGCAGCGCCGCGCCCTGGGGCGCAAAGATTTCAATGTGCGAGACCACGCTGAGCATGCGGTCGCGCACTTCCTTTTGAAAACCATTCATCACGCTCAGCACGATGATGAGCGCCGCCACGCCGAGCGCAATGCCCAGCATGGACACACCCGAGATGAACGAGATGAAACCATTGCGCCGCGTGGCGCGGCCAGCGCGGGTGTAGCGCCAGCCCAGGGCCAGTTCGTAGGGGATTTGCATAACAGGGTCAAAAG
>NZ_JBKDRI010000114.1:0-49160 GCF_046341535.1 Acidovorax sp.
GAGGTCAATAATGCGGTTTACGCATTGAACCACAGGCCTAGAAAGTGCTTGGGATACCGCACCCCTCATGAGGTGTTTTACGGCCTGGAGATCACCCCCATTAAACTGCCATCTGATGCACTTTGTCTGTGAATCCGCGGGTTAAAAAAGGCGGTTACGCCCGGCGCGTATGCCTTGGTTGCTATTTTTTCAATAGCATTTCAGGCGGGTCGAGACAGTGGCAGGTTGAGCAGCAGGTTCTGCGGCTTGATGCGCAGCACGCCGTCGGCCGTGGTTGCCAGCCCAAGGTAGACCCGCTTGCCCGCCAGGTCGGCACGCATTTCGGCCGGGTTGGCAAACGTCAGGGTAAACAGGCTCACCAGGCGCTGAAGGCGGCTGGCATCCACCGGGCGGTCCCCATACAGGTCGTTGAGGATGGCGGTGGACTCCGCATCCAGCCCCACATGCCAGCGCCAGGCGCTGTCCGTGATCTGCGGCACCGGCTCGATCTGCACCTGCACGCCCAGCAGGTGGGCCACCCAGCGCTCCAGCACCCGGGCCAGGCCCTTGAGCCCCGACCGCGCGCGGGTCATCTTGAACGTCAAGCCGTGGCTCAGGTCCTGCGTCAGCTCATGCGTCAGGTCAAGCAGAAAACGGTGGCGTTCGCTGTCCTGCCAGTACTGGGCCGCGTTGTCACTGCCCAGCACCTGCAGCTCGATGCGCGGCTGCAGCGCGCCACTTTCCAGCAGCAGGCGGCCCACGTCGCCCAGCCCCGCCGTCTCGTTGAACAGGTCCAGCGTGGCCCGGTCGCCCGCCAGCATGCGCCCGGCCTCAAGCGTCACCCGCTGCGGTCGAAACAGCATCTCAGCCGCCCGGGCTTCGATGGCGTCATGGCAGTCGTCCAACAGCAGGCGCAGCATGGCCTGCACCATGGCATCCATGAACACAGCCGGAATGTTGACCGCCCCGCTGCGCATGATTTGCAGGTAATACGCCTGCAGCGTTCCTGCAGCGCAAAGCCCGTCACGAAAGCGCAGGAAGACGCCATAGTTCTCGCGGGCGTCGGCATCTGCCAGCAAAGCCAATGCCTCGCCCGAGATGGCCAGCGTCGGATCTGCCGCCAGCGACCCATGCAAAGCGATCTCGGCCGCGCACGATTCGGGCACCAAGGCCAGCTCGGGCCGTCGCAAAAACTGCCGCAGGTACGCTGGCGTCGGGACAAGCCAGCCTCGCGGGTCGATCTCCAGCAGGTTGAATCCGCAGTGGGGCCAAAAATCGTGAGGAGATGCCATGGAATAACCGATTGGAATGAACGTCAAGCACTTGCGCCCAGGGCAGGAGTCTCACACATCATGCCGAACGTCTTCGTTGGGCTTCTGATTCCGCCAAGGCATGTCGGGTCTCCGGGCATGGGTGGATTTGAACCGTTTTTCCGCCCCTCACCGGCAGATTGGCGACCTCACAGGCATCGCATCATGGCCCAAAGGTTTCACAACGCTGGGCAACTTCAGCCGCGCGAGGACCTGAACCCAGGAGTCACAACATGCTCGACATCACTCAGACCACCCACCTGCTGACCTCGATCGGAGTGTCCGGCACCCTCGCAGCCCGTGCGGCTGAGCGAACCGCACAGGCCCACCCCCAGGCGGATCCGCTGACCTTCCTCACAGAACTGAAAAAAACGCTGGAGCAGCTCACCGGCGATGCTGCGGCCGCCCCCCAAAACGCCCCTGCGGCAGCCCCGGTGCAGACCTCCGGGTTCAGCGCCACCGCCAACGCGTTCACCCAGGGCACGCAACGCGCCGCCAGCCCACCGGTGGCCCTCAACACCAAGCCTGCCAGCGCGCCACCCACGTTCAACAACCTTGAAGAATTCAAGGCCTGGGAAAAGGGCCTGGGCAAAACATTTGCAGCCGACTACGAGCCGCCGGACTACATCCGCATGTCCACCATGATCATGAACGGCGGGGAAGACACCGTCGTGGCTCGGTACCTGTTCTTCAAGAACCACCCCGAATTCGCAGCGGATTACGCCTCGATCCGCAATGGAAAGCTCTCTCAATTTCCCACAGACGGCTCCACACTGGTCAAGAGTGACCTGTCCAGCATGTCGCCGCAGGCGGCTGCCTACTACAAAGAGAACCCACAAGATCTGCTGGCCGCAGAGGGCTTCAACATGGACCCGACGTTGGCAAGAATGCGGATGACCGGGGACCTTGCCGCCCCCTATGGCGTCAACATCACGGAGTGGCTGACCGAAAACAAGTGGACCAAAGACGGCGTCGTCGCCCAGAACAACCGGCTGACCTATGCCAACGCCGACCACATCGGGCTGGACGGCAAAGGGGCCACCACCTACCGGCTTACCCGCCTGGACCTCGCCACGGGAAACATCATCAACTTTGATGGCCGCGTCTACGACCCGGTCACCGGCGTCGCCAAAGCCTGACGCGATCACCCCCCGCAGGGGCCACCTGGCAGCGGCGGCACCCGCGTGCCAAAGCCCTGTGCGCGCTACGGCCCACGTCGCTGGCCGAAAAGCGCTTGCACACCTTGGGCTTGATCCCGCTGATGGGTGCCTCCTTGCCATCGCCCGATTTCAGACCCGTCGACCCCACCGGCCAAACGCGCCGATCCATGCCGCAGGGCAAGCAGCCCCCAGCATCCAACGCGCACGCTGGCAAAGCCCCGTCACAGTCCATCCTCTCCATCGATCGGGTGGACCCATGGAGGGCGGCACGACTCGGGTTAACCCCAGCAACGCACACATGTGCAATGCAGCATTCCAACCCCGCATGACGGCATGAACATTGACCATTGGATCGATGTTCACCCCATCCCTACAGTCCCAACCTGTCGGCGTGTAAAGCGCCGAGGTGTTGATCAGACTTAAGGAGACTTTCATGCGTTTATCCCGGTTACTCACTGCCCTGGCCCTCGCGGCCACTGCCGCCAGCGCCCTGGCACAAACCACGCTCAAGCTGGGCCATCCCCAGTCCAGCACCTCGGCCTTCCAGACGGGGGCACAGGCCTTTGCGGACGAGTTTGCCAAGCTGACGAACAACCGCTACAAGATTTCGGTCTTCCCCTCGGGAGCGCTGGGCGGTGAGCGCGAAATGGTGGAAAGCGTACAGCTGGGCACCCTGGACCTGGTGGTCACCTCCACCGGCCCTGTGGGCAACTTCGTGCCCGAAACCCTGATCACCGACATTCCATTCCTGTTTCGCGACTACGACCACGCTCGCAAAACACTGGATGGCCCGATTGGTCAGGACCTTCTGGCAAAGTTTCCGTCCAAAGGCATCGTAGCCTTGGCCTGGGCCGAAAACGGTTTCCGTCACCTCACCAACAGCAAGCGTGCGGTGAACACCCCCGAGGACATGAAAGGCCTGAAGCTGCGCACCATGGAAAACCAGGTGCACATGACGGCCTTCCGCGCCCTGGGCGCATCGCCCGCGCCAATGGCGTTCACAGAGCTGTTCACCGCCTTGCAACAAGGCACGGTCGATGGCCAGGAGAACCCCATTCCGGTGATCACATCGTCCAAGTTCGGCCAGGTGCAAAAGAACCTTTCCCTCACTGGCCATGTGTATTCACCTGCTCTGATTCTGGCCTCTATGCAAATGGTCAACGGTCTTTCGGCAGCCGATAAAAAGGCCCTGCAAGACGCAGCGAAGTTCGGCGCCCAGGCGATGCGTAAGCGAGTTAACGAGGTGGAGTCGTCTGGCGTCGCCGAGCTCAAGGCCATGGGCGTGAATGTGGTCACTGATGTGGACAAGTCCAAGTTCCAGGCCGCCCTGGCCCCTGCCTACGCGGAGTACGCCAAACGTTTCGGCGAAGCGAATATCCAGCGTATTCGCGATGTGAAGTAAGACTTCGCTTTTGATTCGAGAGTCACCATGAGCTCCATTGCCGTAACCCCAAAACCCGCCCCAGAGGGCTGGGTAAGCGCCCTGATCGCTTTTGACCGGCGCACCACAGGCTTTGCCATCAACACCTCGGTCTTCATGCTGGTGGTGGCGGTGGCCTGCGGCCTGTTTCAGGTGTTTGCCCGCTTCATCATGAGCACGCCTTCAGACTGGACCGAAGTGCTCACGCGCTTTGCCCTGATCTGGATGGTCTACATGGGTGCGGGTGTGGCATTGCGTAATGGCGCCATGGTGTCTGTGGATTTGATGCACCGCAAGTTGCCGCCGGTGTGGCGCAAAAAGCTGGACTGGCTCATTGCCACAGTGACGTTGTCGCTGCTGGGAGTCATGATTTATTGGGGCTTTTTCATCGCCTGGCGCATCCGTTTCCAAAACGTGGCGGGCCTGGAAATCTCCATGGCCTGGGCTTACCTGGCGATTCCTGTCGGGGCTTTGTTTGCGGTAATCGCCGTGCTGGCCCACTTGTTTGATCCTCTGCGCAACGAACTCGACACCGCGCTTTGATCCACCGCCAGCGCACCCCACGCTGGCTCTCGAATTTCCGCGTGTTCTCCGTGCCCCGGCGGCGCGTTGGCAAAGCACGCTCTTTAAGGAACTGTCATGGGCTCACTCATGCTCACCGCGATGCTGGTGCTGTTTGCATTCAGCGTATCCGTCGCTGTTTCGATTGGACTGGCCAGTGTGGTGGCTGTCATTGGAACGCCCGATCTGTCGATGATCGTCATTCCGCAGCAGCTGTTCATCGCGATCGACAAATACCCGCTGGCTGCGATTCCCTTTTTCATCCTGGCGGGCAACCTGATGGAAACCGGCGGCATCTCGCGCCGCCTGGTGGACTTTGCCAAGTCCATTGTCGGCGGCGTGCAAGGCGGCTTGCCGATGACCTGCGTGCTCACCTGCATGATTTTTGCCGCCGTGTCGGGTTCGTCGGTGGCCACTACGTTTGCCATCGGCGCCATCTTGATTCCGGCCATGGTCAAGCACGGCTACCCCACCCCAGTGGCCGCGTCGATCCAGGCCACATCGGCAGAGCTGGGCGTGATCATTCCACCGTCGATCCCGATGATCTTGTACGGTGTGTCCGCCGAGGTGTCCATCGGCGAGCTGTTCATCGCTGGCTTTGGCCCCGGCATTTTGATCTCCATTGGCCTGCTGATTTTTGTTTATATCTACTGCAAGATCAAAGGCCTGGGCAAGAACGATGGCGACGGACGCCTGTCCTTTGTCGATGCCACGCAGAAAGCCACGCTTGCCTTGCTGATGCCCGTGATCATTCTGGGCGGCATTTACGGCGGTATTTTCACGCCCACCGAAGCTTCGGTGGTGGCCGTGGGCTATGCGCTGATCGTTGGTTTGTTCATCTACCGCGAGATGAACCTCGCCACCGTGTACGCCGCGTTCAAAAAGTCGGTGATTTCGTCTGCGGTGATCATGTTCATCATTGCATGCGCTGGCCTGTTCTCCTTCCTCATCAGCCGTGCGGGCATCCCGGATGCGCTGGGTGCATGGTTGGCCGAAGTGCTGCAAACCCCTGTGTGGTTCCTGCTCGGCGTGAACGTGGCGCTGTTCATCATCGGCATGTTCATTGAAACCTCGGCCTCCATCATCATTTTGGCCCCCATCCTCGTGCCGATTGCGATTCACTTCGGCATCGACCCGGTGCACTTCGGGATGATCATGGTGGTCAACCTGGCGCTCGGGATGATCACGCCACCGTTTGGTGTGAACCTGTTTGCTGCCTGCGCCGTGGCCAAGATTTCGCTGGACCGCATGATCACTTCGCTGCTGCCTTTTGTGGGCGTGATCATCTTCTGCCTGATGCTCATCACGTACTTCCCGCCCATCTCGCTCTTTCTGCGCGACCTGGTGTACGGAATGCCGAAGTGAGTCCGTTGGCACTGATCGATTCGAACCTGCGCGGAGATAGCCCCATGAGTGCCCTGCTCACAACGCCTCCGATTGAGATGGCGCCAAGGATCGTATTGCGCTCCTTGTTCGACACGGCACTGGCCGCGGTGGATCCGCTGCAGTGCGTGCCCGGCTTTTTGCCCCCGCGACCCAAGGGCCGCACCCTGGTGCTCGGCGCGGGCAAGGCCTCGGCCCGCATGGCCCGCGCGGTCGAAGCTGTCTGGAATGGCCCGCTGTCGGGGCTGGTGGTCACACGCTATGGCCATAGCGAACCTTGCAAGCACATCAAAATCGTCGAGTCCGGTCACCCGGTGCCCGACGACGCGGGTGCGGCCGCTGCGCAGCAAATGCTGGCCCTGTCCCGCCAGGCAGGGCCCGACGACTTGGTTCTGGCCCTCATGTCGGGCGGCGGCTCGTCGCTGATCACCTTGCCCGCAGAAGGTTTGTCGATGGCCGAACTGCGCGCTGTCAATGTGGCCTTGCTGCGCTGCGGTGCCAACATCAGCGAGATGAACACGGTGCGCCGCCACCTGTCCAGCATCAAAGGGGGCCGACTGGCCCAGGCCTGCGGCGCAGCGGCAGTGCACACGCTGGTGATTTCCGATGTTCCGGGCGATGACCCCGCGGTCGTTGCCTCGGGTCCCACCATCGCAGACCAAAGCAGCCCGCTGGACGCACTCGACATCCTGAAGCGCCACAAAATAGCCGTGTCGCCCGCTGTTTTGGACGTGTTGAACCGCCCTGCACTGGCAACCCATCGCGGTCATGGGCCTCGCCAGGTGCAGGTCATTGCCACCTCAGAAATGGCGCTGAACGCGGCTTCGGCCCACGCGCGGCAGCAAGGCTTTGCGGTCGTCAACTTGGGCGGTGCGGTGGAAGGTGAATCGCGCGAGGTCGCTGCGTCACAAGCCGCTCTGGCCAAGGGCCTGCGCGAAGCCGGCGATCCAAGCGGCCGCCCTCGGCTCGTGATTTCTGGCGGGGAGACCACCGTCACCGTAAAAGGCAACGGCCGTGGGGGACGCAATAGCGAGTTCTTGCTGTCGCTGGCTTTGGCGCTGCAAGGCCAAGAAGGCATTCACGCAATCGCGTGCGACACCGACGGCATTGACGGCGTGGAAGACAACGCAGGGGGCCTCATCGATCCTGACTCGCTTTGCCGCGCCGACAAGCTGGGGCTTGATCCCCAGGCCTTGCTAGATAACAACGACGCCTATGCCTTCCTGTCGGCCTTGGGCGATTTGATCACCACAGGCCCTACCCGCACCAATGTCAACGACTTCCGCGCCTTGCTCATCACCTGAGGTGTCCCCATGCTGAATGCTCACACCTTTGCACCCCCGACCAAAGACGTGGCCGTGCGCCACCCGCCACGGCCCTGGCGCGGCACCAAGATCGTTGCCACCTTGGGCCCGGCCAGTCACGGTTTGGCCGATGTGGTGGCGCTGGCAGACGCGGGGGTGGATGTGTTTCGCCTCAACTTCAGCCACGGCACGCACGCGGATCACCAGCAGCGTCTGGAATGGATACGGGATGCGGAAAAGGCGGTCGATCGCCCCCTTGGCGCCCTGCTCGACCTGCAAGGCCCCAAGCTGCGCGTGGGTCTTCTGGCAGCCCCGATCGAACTACAACAGGGCAGCCAACTCGACCTGGTTTTTGGACGCGAGCAAGCGCAGCCCCAAGACCCGGTGCCCGTGCCGCACGAGGAAGTGATTCGCTCGCTGGCGGTGGGCAACCAGCTGTTGGTGGACGACGGCAAGCTGCGGTTCACCGTGCTGGCAACCACCGGCGACCGGGTACTTGTGCGCAGCGAAGTCGCCGGGCGGCTTCAGTCACGCAAGGGATTGAACCTGCCCGATACCGTTTTGCCCATGGCGGCGCTCACGCCCAAAGACCTGCAAGACCTGGCCTTCGGGCTGGCCTTGGGGGTCGACTGGATTGCCCTCAGTTTCGTGCAGACAGCAGCTGATGTGATGAGCCTGCGCGACCTGGTGCAAGGGCGCGCCGGAATCATCTCCAAAATCGAGAAGCCGTCGGCGGTGGAGCACCTGGAGGCCATTCTCGAATCGTCCGACGCCGTGATGATCGCGCGGGGTGACCTGGGTGTGGAACTCCCGCCAGAGGATGTCCCTGGCGTGCAGCGCCGCATCGCCCAACTGGCCCGCGAGATGGGCAAGCCCGTCATCGTGGCCACCCAAATGCTCGAGTCCATGATCGAAAGCCCGTCGCCCACTCGGGCAGAGGCATCCGACGTCGCCACAGCGGTGTATGACGGGGTCGATGCAGTGATGTTGTCGGCCGAATCCGCGTCGGGCAAGTACCCCATGGAGGCCGTGAGCATGATGGCCCGCATCATCGAGCGGGTGGAAAGCGACCCCCGTCAACAGCGCCTGATGGCTTCGGTCACCGCGCGCACCCAGGCCAATGCCACCGATGCGATTGGTGCGGCAGTGCGTGTCGTTGCGCAAACCGTTCCCTTGTCGGCCACCGTCACCTACACATCGTCGGGCGCGAGTGCCTTGCGTGTGGCCCACGAACGGCCGCCAACGCCCTTGATCGGCCTCACCCCCAACCCCGACACGGCACGCCGTTTGGCTTTGGTCTGGGGAGTGCGGCCTGTGGTCTCGCGTGACGCGGTCGATGTGGACGACATGGTGGCCTTGGCCACAAGCGCCGTCAGCAAGCTCTGCGCCAACACACAGGAGCGCGCCATCGCCATCGTGGCGGGCATGCCCTTTGGTACTCCGGGCGCTACCAACATGCTGCGGTTGGTCACACCCCTGGTGCGTCAGGAGTCGGGCACCACAGCCTCCACGGCGGTTCATCAGGCTCACCTTGCAGCCACCATCGGTGACGACTGATCACCGACCCGGCTCCATCACCTCATTGATATGAAGCCAACGGTTCCATCCGCAGGAGTACACCGCAGCGGTGCCAGCATCTGGGCTGTCGTACTCCGTCGCCTCGGTTCAGGCAGCGCGCTCAAGCATGTGATTGGGTTGGTGCGCTCGGCGGTCATCTGGATGGCCGTCAAATGCGCGCTGCTGGTCAAGTCAATACGCGCCACGGCAGAATCAGCCAAGCAGCAATTGGCGCTTTCGCAGGCGGTGGCCGAACACCAGCGCCACGTGTCCTCGCTGATCGACGGCGTGCTTCAACAAAGCGATCTCATATCGCGCTTGAGCACCGAGCATCTGCAAACCAGCCAAGCCACGTCGGATCAGCTCACGGCCACGTCCCGCTCCATGCGCCAGATCCGGACACAGATCGACGGCGCAGCCTCTGAAATCAATAACCTGCAGCAGCAAACCCAAAAGATTGAAGATGTGATGCGTCTGATTTCTGATGTGGCGCGGCAAACCAGCCTGCTGGCAGTCAACGCTTCCATCGAAGCCGCCCGGGCGGGTTCGGCGGGCCGAGGGTTTGCCGTGGTGGCCAGCGAAATCAAGAAGCTGGCCGAGCAAGTCAACCAGTCTGTGCTGTCCATTGACGAAACCGTGAGTCAGGTCTTGAAGACCATGACGATCACCAACCAAAAAATGGTGAGCATGCTTGCAGGCGTGCACGAGGCTGACCATTCCGTGACGCAGGTGGCAGGCAACGTGGCGCAGCAGGTGGAGCACTTTCAGGCGATCCAGATCGCCGCCGCTGACATCAGTGAATCGGTACACGCAGTGGCGATGGCAGCGCAGGAGTCCAGCACCATCGTCAATCAGATCGGTTTGCTGAGCCAGCAAATCGATGCCGACAGCGAAGCAGCGGTGCAGGAGGTAGTACTGCTATCAGATCGGGCGGAGTCGGTGCAGTCCACCGCGGTCAGGGTGTCCATTGGCGACAAGTTCGACAAGGTCATCCAAAAAGCCGTGCGCTACCACCGACAGGCGCTGAAAAAGTTACACGACTTGCACGCGCGTGGCGTGGATATTTTTGACCTGCAATACCAGGACGTTCCGCGAACCAACCCGCCCAAGTACAAAACCCGATACGACACCGAGTTTGCTCGCGTCATGACGCCGTTTTACGACCAGATCGTGGCTGATATCGGAATTTTGTTTTACTGCAATGCCCTGGACGTGAACGGATACGTACCCGCCCACAACGCCATCTATTCGCAGCCGGTCACCGGCGACGATGAGCGAGACCTCAAGTACAGCCGCGACAAACGCAAGATGACGGACGCGGCCTCACAAAAAGCGGTGAACAACCGCACCGACCACTACCTGCTGGTGACCTACCTGCGCGACAACGGCGATGTGGTGTCAGATCTGTCGTTTCCCATCAAGGTGAACGGCAAACATTGGGGCGCGATGCGATTTGGGGTAGTTGCCAGCCGACTGTGACGTTGCTGACTGGAGGGGATGAATCACAAGCCCTCCTGCAGCAAAGCCGCATGGGTTCTCAATGACCACTCAAGGGGATAAATGACCATGACGACATCTCAAGCACACCTCAACCGCCGCCATTTGATCGGGGGCCTGTCCGGATTGGCGCTGGCTCCATGGTCTGCGACGGGCTTTGCTACGGGCAAAGAAATCGTGGTCGGCCAGGTCGCTTCTCTGTCGGGCAGCAATGGGGCTGATTTGGGGCAGGGCCTCAAGGCCGGTGTGGAGGCCTGTTTTTTGGCGGTGAATACCGCTGGTGGCATCCGCGGCCAGACCGTGAAGCTGGTCAGCAAGGATGACCGCTACCTGCCCGAAGAAACCGTCAATCTGACCCGTGAGCTGATTGTTCAAGAGCGGCCCGCGGCCTTGATCGCCTACCGGGGCACTGCTAACACCATGGCCTTGATCAAATCCGAGCTGCTGGTCAAACACGGCGTCACCCTGGTGGGCACTTTGACCGGGGCCAAAGAAGTGCAAGGCGCGGCAGGCTTGCTGAATTTGCGTACCTCGTATGAGCGCGAACTGGCCGAACTGGTGGGCCAGATACAGCGCATGATCCTGGACACCGTGGCGGTGCTGTACGCGGACGATGCTTTCGGTCGCACCGGTTTGGAGGCCATTGAACAGGCTGCTGTTGCCAACGGCAGCAAACTCTTGGCCAAAGTGCCCTACGACAAGGCCCCGGACAAGGTCGATGCCTCATTGAATGCGGCCGCCAAACAACTGGCCGCCGCCGGTGCGAAGGCCGTCATTTTAGTGGCGGTGGGCGACCCGGTCTATGCCTTCATCAAAGCGTTTCGGCCGCTGAACCAGGCCAGCAGGATCTTTTGCATGTCGGTGGTGGACCCTGCGGCGGTGGTCAAGCGCTGCGGGGTTAACGTGGCGGCAGGCATTGGGTTTTCGCAGGTCTACCCCTTTCCCTATTCGGATAAAACCAACCTGGTTCGGGAGTACCGCCGCGCGCTGGCCAGGCTGCCCAACGCGCCTGAGCCCAATTACTTCAGCCTGGAAGGCTATGTGTATGCGCGGGTGCTGGTCGAAGCCCTCAAACGAGCGCCCGATTCCCCGGCCGAGGTGCAAGTGAGCAACGCACTGATGAACCTGCCTGCCATAGACTTTGGCGGTTTACGCATGCAAATCGACCCCCAGACACGCAACGGCATGCGCTATACGGATTTAACCGTGCTCACGCGCCAGGGCAGGCTGGTCGGGTAACTTGATTGGCGTCTGACACTATGGAAATCTATCAACTGCGTACCTTTTTGGCTGTGGCCCGTGTGGGGCACCTCACGCGTGCCGCAGAGCAGTTGCACCTGACGCAGCCTGCCGTGTCCAAGCAGGTCAAAGCCCTGGAGCAGGAACTCGGCGTGCTGCTGTTTGAGCGCCAACCCACTGGCATGGTGCTCACCAAGGAAGGCCGCGCGTTGTTTCCCCTGGCGGAGCGCACCTTGTTCGATGCCATGGAGCTGGTCAACCACGCACGGGGGCTTCGCGGCGAGGTGGCAGGCGATGTGGTCATTGGCACGATCATCGACCCCGACACGCTCAGACTGGGCTCTTTCCTCGGGGCGCTTTTGGCCTACTTCCCCAAGGTGCAAGCGCGCCTGCAGCACGGCATTTCAGGCTGGGTGCTAGAGCGGGTGTGTTCCGGGGACCTGCACTGCGGTTTTTACCTGGGCCCTGTGCTCGACCCAGACGTGACCAGCCTGCCCATGCGCACGTTGCAGTATGTGGTGATTGGCCCGCCGCATTGGAAGGAACGTCTTGAGCAGGCAGATTGGGCCGCGATTGCCGCCATGCCCTGGATCGGCACACCCAGCCACAGCTCGCAACACCGCTTGGTGCACACCATGTTTGCAGAAAGGGGCCTGAGTGTGTCGCCGGTGGTGGAAGCCGATCAGGAAGCGTCGATGGTGAGCCTGGTGCGCAACGGCGTGGGGCTGGCCACGATGCGCGACGACCTGGCCCGCGAGGCACAACACCGGGGCGAAGTGAGCATTTGGCCCGGGACCGTGCAAGACTGTCCCTTGTCTTTTATCTTCAAGACAACACGCCGCGACGATGTACTGGTTGCAGCGTGTCGTAAGGCGTTGGCCGAGGTGTGGCCCAGCGATTGACATTCGTATGACCCGGCGCGTCATCAAATTTCGCACTCAACCCAAGGAAAGAGACACCAGGCCATGATGAAAAGCTCTACTTTGTATTCACGCAGTGCGCCCGTGAACCCATGGTGGTCTTTGCTGACTCGACTGAAAATGGCGCAGCGGCTGGGCATGGTTCTTGGCATCATCTTGCTGCTGTTCCTGCTGGTGGCGGCTGTGGGTTACTGGGGAACCTCGTCCACCCGCAACGAGGCGGTCAGTTTTGTGGACACCAAACTCAGCCTGTCGCAACAGGTGGCACAGGTGAGCCTGAGCCTGGCGCGCAGCCGTGCCTTTGAGAAAGACGTGATTCTTTTCCTGGGCGACAACGTCTCCGTGGGTAAAGCCAAAGCCAGCTGGCAGGCCGAACAAAAAGAACTTAATGAAGGCTTGCAAAACTTGGGCACCATGCTTGCGGGCCTGGACGCTGAGGTACAGCTCGATGACATCAAGCAAAGAATCAAGGGCTATCAAACGCGCTTTACCGGCATCTTGACCCAAGTGGAAATGGGGGCGCTGGACAACGCCATGGCAGCCAACCGGCTGATGCGTGCAGTGAATGCCGACGTGGAGGCAGCCAGCAATGCCATGAACCAGATTGGGCAGGCGGTTGCTCAGCAAGCCAACACCGCCAAGGTCCAACTCGAGACACGCTACCAACACTTGCTCAGAGCAGGCGCGGTGATCGTGCTGCTGGCGTTGGCGCTGGCCGCTGTGTTGGGATGGGCGACCACCTTGAGCGTGGTGACCCCGCTGCGGGAGGGGCAGCGTGCAGCGCAAAGTATTGCCGATGGTGTTTTGTATGAACAGATCGACGTGCGCGGCCGCGACGAAATGGCTGAGCTGCTTGGAGCCTTGCGCAACATGCAACACAGCTTGGAGGTGACGGTATCGGGGGTTCAAGACAGCATCTCGGAAATTTCGACGGCTTCCAATGAGATTGCCCAGGGAAACCATGACCTGAGTGTTCGCACCGAGCATCAGTCTGGCAATCTGCAGACGACCGCCACCAACTTGGTGCACCTGACCGAGACCGTGCAGCAAAACGCAAGCGCGGCCAACCAGGCCAAAAAGCTGGCGCAGGAGGCCACCCAGGTGGCGGAAGACGGGGGGCGCGTGATGGGCGAAGTGGTGAGCACCATGAGCGGCATCAAGCAGGCCTCAGACAAGATCACCGACATCATCGCCGTCATCAATAACCTGGCTTTTCAGACCAACATCCTGGCGCTCAATGCGGCCGTTGAAGCCGCACGCGCGGGGGAACAGGGCCGCGGATTCGCCGTGGTGGCGGGCGAGGTGCGCGTGCTCGCGCAGCGCTCGGCCAGCGCGGCCAAGGAAATTGCCGCATTGATCGGCACCTCGGTGGAGCAAGTAGGCCAGGGTGAACGGCGGGTTCAGGCCGCTGGCGACACCATGCAGCGCGTCGTGCTGGCCATTCGTCAGGTGGCGGACATCGTGGTGGGAATCGCTGCGGCCTCCTCGACGCAAAGCGCGTCCATTGCAGAGGTGAGCGGCGCAGTTGTGCAGTTGGACCAAATGACCCAACAAAACTCCGCCTTGGTGGAAGAAAGTGCCGCGGCAGCCGAAAGCCTGCGCGAGCAAACCGAGCGCTTGACGCAAGCCATGCAGGTCTTCAAGACGTCAGCGGCTTGATGCTGCACCTGTGCAGCAGGGCCGCCCACCTGGGCCGCCCTGCGCCGCATGCCGCGGTGGCCAGGCATGGAGGCTGTTGACGGTGGGGCCAGTGAAGGCGCGACGAACCTGAAATAATCGTGCCCCATGTCACTCCTGCCCCATCAGCTTGAATTGCTTTCGCCCGCGCGCGATGCAGACATTGGCATCGAAGCCATCAACCATGGCGCCGATGCCGTCTATATCGGTGGCCCCGCCTTCGGCGCGCGCGCAAGTGCGGGCAACGAGATCCGGGACATTGAGCGCCTGGTGCGCCACGCGCACCGCTTCAACAGCCGCATCTTCATCACGCTCAACACCATCCTGCGCGATGACGAACTGGAAGCCGCGCGCCAGATGGCATGGCAGGTGTATGAGGCCGGGGCAGACGCGCTGATCATCCAGGACATGGGCCTGTTTGAAATCGACCTGCCGCCCATCCAGTTGCACTCCAGCACCCAGACCGACATTCGCACGCCGGAGAAGGCGCGTTTTTTGCAGGACTGCGGCCTGTCGCAGATCGTGCTGGCACGCGAGCTGACGGTGCAGCAGATCGCCGCCGTGCACAAGGCCCTGGGCCCGGTCGATGCGCCCGGCCGGGCCAACATCGAGTTCTTCATCCATGGCGCTCTGTGCGTGGCCTACAGCGGTCAGTGCAACATCAGCCATGCGCAGACCGGCCGCAGTGCCAACCGTGGCGACTGCAGCCAGGCCTGTCGCCTGCCCTACCAGGTGACCGACGCCCAGGGCCGCATCATCGCGCACGACAAGCATGTGCTCTCGATGAAGGACAACAACCAGAGCGATAACCTGCGCGCCCTCATCGACGCAGGCGTGCGCAGCTTCAAGATCGAAGGCCGCTACAAGGACATGGGCTATGTGAAAAACATCACCGCCCATTACCGCACGCTGCTCGACAGCATCATTGAAGAGCGCGAGGCCTCGGGACGCCCGCTGGGCAGATCCTCCAGCGGACGCACGACCTTCACGTTCACGCCGGACCCGCTGCAAAACTTCAACCGCGAGTTCACAGACTATTTCGTGACAGGCCGCAAGGAGGACATTGGCGCGTTCGACACGCCCAAGAATCCCGGCCAGGCCATCGGCTGGGTCACCAAGGTGGGGCCCGATTTTGTGGAACTGGAAGTGAGCGACCCTGCCACCGTGCTGCACAACGGCGATGGCCTGTGCTACTACGACCTGCACAGGGAACTGGTGGGCATGGCCATCAACGTGGCTGAGCCGGTGTCCCACCGCAGCCTGACGCAATGGCGCGTGTACCCCAAAGACCCGATGGAGGGCTTCAAGGACCTGCGCCGGGGCACCGAAATCAACCGCAACCGCGACATGGACTGGGTGCGGACGCTGGAGAAAAAATCCAGCGACCGCCGTATCGGCCTCTGGGCGCACCTGAGCGAAACGTCCACCGGCTTTAGCCTGACCTTGACCGACGAGGACGGAAATACAGGCCGCGCCCAGGTGCAACACGCGCACCTGCCAGCCGACCACGCCGCCAAGGCCGAGGCCAGCCTGCGCGAGCAGCTGGGCCGCTTTGGCACGACCGTCTTTGCGGTGCATGACATAGCCGTGCAGTGGTCGCAGCCGTGGTTTGTGCCTGCCTCGGTGCTCAACGCGCTGCGCCGCGACGCCGTGGCTGACCTGCTGGCCTGCCGCGAGCGCAACTTTGCGCGCCTGCCGCGCGCTGTGCCGGTGCAGCCGCCGGTACCCTACCCCGAGGACTCCCTGTCGTTTCTGGGCAATGTGCTCAACCACAAGGCGCACGACTTTTATGTGCGCCATGGCGTGAAGGTGGTCGCAGCAGCCTACGAGGCGCACGAAGAAGAAGGCGAGGTCAGCCTCATGATCACCAAGCACTGCGTGCGCTTTTCCATGAGCCTGTGCCCCAAGCAGGCCAAGGGCGTGACGGGTGTTCAGGGGACCATCAAGGCCGAGCCGCTGATGCTCATCAACGGCAAAGAGAAGTTGACGCTGCGCTTTGACTGCAAGCCCTGCGAGATGCATGTGGTGGGCCGCATGAAAAAATCGGTGCTCCACCAGCAGGCACAAGCGGCGCAGGCAGCGCCGGTGCGCTTTTATCGCACACGTCCGCCCAAGGTGTCCTGACGGAGGGCTGCCGTGTGCGGGCGGTGACGGCGGCGCGGCTTTCGCTGCCGCGTCGCTAGTGTGGTGTTTGATGCTTGATGGAACAAATAAAACTGATGCGTTTTGGGCCCTGGCAAGGCGCAAACCACAGCGATACCCTGTGGTATCGCGCGGATTTGCAACGCAGCCAGGGCATAAAAGGCGCAGTTTTATGTTCCAGATAGCGTCGAACACCACACTAGCAAACGACCCGCTGGCGTCTGGCTGTACCGGCGGTGACGCCCGCGCGCAAACGCAGGAAAGGCTTTGCGGCGATTTCCAAAGCATTTCAGGCCGGTTACGCGCGATGCGCAATGCTTTGTAGCTATATTTTCTATAGCAAACCACCCGCACGATGGGCGGGCCAGATGCAAACCGTCAGTGCCGCCCTGAGCGCTGCGCCACCCGCGGGGCCTTGCGTCCGCACAAGGCATTGGCGGTTGCCGGCTGATATACCGGCTGCGGGCTCAGTGCGCGGCTGATTTGCCACGCATGCGCTGGACCAGCAGCACGCCTGCCAGAACCAAGCCACCCGCCACGATGCCCACCAATGCATTGAGCAGGTTGGGCACCAGCACATTCCACAGCCAGCCCACCGGCCAGGTGGAGGCAGCCTGCCCGGCAGCCTCTACCGCATGGTGCAGCGCAGACACGCCGTGGACCAGGATACCGCCGCCCACCAGGAACATGGCGGCAGTGCCTGCGACGGACAGACCTTTCATCAGCCACGGAGCCACGCGCAGAATTCCAAAACCCAAGGCCTGCAGGGCAGTGCTGGCCTTGCTGGTCAGCCAAAGGCCCAGGTCGTCGAGCTTGACGATGCCCGCCACCAGGCCGTAAACACCGATCGTCATGATGATGGCAATGCCCGACAGCACCATCACCTGCTGGGCAAACGGCGCTGCAGCCACGGTACCCAGCGTGATGGCGATGATCTCTGCCGAGAGGATGAAGTCGGTGCGTACCGCCCCCCGGATCTTGTCCTTCTCCATCGCAACCAGATCCACCGCCGGATTCGCGTTGGCGCGCATGCGGATGTCGTGCTCCGCCTCATCTTCCTTGGGCGTGTGCAACAGCTTGTGGCTCACCTTCTCAAAACCCTCGAAACATAGAAACGCGCCGCCGAACATCAGCAACGGCGTCACTGCCCACGGCGCAAAGGCGCTGATCAGCAAGGCGGCCGGCACCAGGATCACCTTGTTGATGGCCGAGCCCTTGGCAACGGTCCACACCACGGGAATCTCCCGCTCGGCCCGCACGCCGGTCACCTGCTGGGCATTGAGCGCCAGGTCGTCGCCCAGCACCCCCGCCGTCTTTTGCGCCGCCACCTTGGTCATGGCCGACACATCGTCTGCCATGGCTATGCCTTTTTTGGACGCCACCTTGGTCATCAGGGCGACGTCATCGAGAATGGTGGCGATATCGTCCAAGAGGGCAAGCAAGCTGCCAGCGGCCATGAGAAGTCCTTGAGTTGGGTGAGAGCGCCGACTATAGCAACGCGCCATACAACGCCGCACGAAAAACGGGGCCGAAGCCCCGTTGAAATCGGTCTGCAATGCGTGCCCTTCCGGCCTTCTCAGCACGCCTTCCGATGCGCGCAAGCGCCCTACCGCAGCCGTCGAAAGCGCGAGACCCCAAAGCCAGAGTAGCCAAACAAGGGCCACCCCGCAGCGAGGGCTGCGTCGCCCTTCCCGAATCGCGCCAGCGATTCGAGAGAAGGGGGAAGGCGCGCAGCGCCTCAGTGAGATGCCTTGCTCACCCCACCCACTTGCGCGCATTGCGCCAGATGCGCATCCACCCGCTGTACTGCGCCGTGTCCTCGCTGGTCCAGCTCATCTGCACGTTGCGGAACACGCGCTCGGGGTGCGGCATCATGGCCGTGAAGCGGCCGTCAGCCGTGGTCACCGCCGTGAGGCCGCCCGCGCTGCCGTTGGGGTTAAAGGGGTACTGCTCGGTAGCGCGGCCGTGGTTGTCCACGAAGCGCATGGCGGCAATGGCCTTGTCGGCGTTGCCCCGGTACTTGAAGTTGGCATAGCCTTCGCCGTGCGCCACCGCAATGGGCAGACGGCTGCCCGCCATGCCTTGCAGGAACAGGCTGGGGGATTCGAGCACTTCCACCAGCGACAGGCGCGCCTCGAAACGCTCGCTCTGGTTGGTGGTAAAGCGCGGCCAGTCCTGCGCGCCGGGAATGATGTCGGCCAGCTCGGCAAACATCTGGCAGCCGTTGCACACACCCAGGCCAAAGGTGTCGGTGCGGCCAAAAAACCCCTGAAACTGCGCGGCCAGCACGGGATTGAAAGTGATGGAACGCGCCCAGCCAATGCCCGCCCCCAGCGTATCGCCGTAGCTGAAGCCCCCGCAGGCGACCACGCCCTTGAAGTCTTCCAACCTGACGCGGCCGGTTTGCAGGTCGGTCATGTGCACGTCGAATGCCTCAAAGCCCGCTTCGGTAAAGGCGTAGGCCATCTCGATGTGCGAGTTCACGCCCTGCTCGCGCAGGATGGCAACCTTGGGGCGGGCCAGATGGAGGTACGGCGCGGCCACGTTGTCGGCCGCATCGAACGTGAGGTGCACGTGCAGGCCGGGGTCGGTGGATTCGCCCGCTGCAGCATGCTCGGCGTCGGCATCGGCGGGGTTATCGCGCTGCTGGCAGATCTTCCAGCTCACCGCATCCCACACCTGGTGCAGGTCGGCCAGCGGCGCGCTGAACACGGCCTTGGCATCGCGCCAGATCTGCAGCTCGCCCTTGCCCGCGTCGATGGGCGACGTTGCGGGCCGCGTCTTGCCAATGAAGTGGCTGAATCGGGACAGGCCATGCTCGCGCAGGGTCTGCATCACGTCGTTGCGCTCTGCCGTGCGTACCTGCAGCACCACGCCCAGCTCCTCGTTGAACAGGGCCTTGAGCGTGAGCTCTTCGCGGCGGGCGCTGACCTGGCCTGACCAGTTCTTGGCATCGCCCACCTCGGCGCGGCTGTCGCTGATGCCATCGCCTTCGGTCACCAGCAGATCGACGTTGAGCGACACACCCACATGGCCTGCAAACGCCATCTCGGCCACGGTGGCCAGCAAGCCGCCATCGCTGCGGTCGTGGTAGGCCAGGATGCGGCCCTGGGCGCGCAGCGCATTGACGGCATGGACCAGGTTGACCAGGTCTTGGGGGTCGTCCACATCCGGAACCAGATCGCCGCTTTGGTCCAGCGTCTGGCCCAGGATGCTGCCGCCCATGCGGTTTTGGCCCTTGCCCAGGTCAATCAGCACCAGCGTGGTGTCAGCCTCGGTGGCGTTGAGCTGGGGGGTCAGCGTGCCGCGCACATTGGCCAGCGATGCAAAGGCGCTCACGATCAGGCTGACGGGCGAGGTGACCTTCTTTTTGTCAGCACCATCATTCCACTGTGTGCGCATGGACAGGCTGTCCTTGCCCACCGGGATGGACACGCCCAATGCGGGGCACAGCTCCATGCCCACGGCTTTGACGGTTTCGTACAGCGCAGCGTCTTCGCCGGGCTCGCCACACGCAGCCATCCAGTTGGCCGATAGCTTCACGCGCGGCAACTCGATGGGTGCGGCCAGCAAATTGGTGATGGCCTCTGCCACGGCCATGCGGCCTGAGGCGGGGGCGTTGATGGCCGCCAGCGGCGTGCGCTCGCCCATGCTCATGGCCTCGCCTGCAAAGCCCCGGTAGTCGGCCAGCGTCACCGCGCAATCGGCCACAGGCACCTGCCAGGGGCCAACCATCTGGTCGCGGTGGCTCAGCCCCCCCACCGTGCGGTCACCAATGGTGATGAGAAAGCGCTTGGAGGCCACCGTGGGGTGGGCCAGCACGTCGATCACGGCTTTTTGCAGCGGCACGCCGGTGAGATCCATGGGTGCAAATGGGCGCACCACGGTCTTCACGTCACGGTGCATTTTGGGCGGCTTGCCCAGCAGTACGTTCATGGGCATGTCCACGGGCAGCTTCTGGTCGTCGGCTGTGGCGGCGCTGTCGTGCAGCACCAGCTGGCGCGCTTCGGTGGCCGTGCCAATCACGGCGAACGGGCAGCGCTCGCGCTCACAAAACGCCTGGAACAGCGGCAGCGAATCGGGCGCAATCGCCAGCACGTAGCGCTCCTGGCTTTCGTTGCTCCAGATTTCCTTGGGGCTCATGCCGGACTCTTCAAGCTGCACGGCACGCAGATCGAAGCGTGCGCCCCGGCCTGCGTCATTGGTCAGCTCGGGGAAGGCGTTGGAGAGGCCGCCCGCGCCCACATCGTGAATGGCCAGGATGGGGTTGTGGCTGCCCTGCGCCCAGCAGTGGTTGATGACCTCCTGCGCACGGCGCTCGATCTCGGGGTTGCCGCGCTGTACCGAGTCAAAGTCCAGCTCGGCCGCGTTGGTGCCGGTGGCCATGGAGCTGGCGGCACTGCCGCCCATGCCGATGCGCATGCCGGGGCCGCCGAGCTGAATCAGCAGCGAGCCCACCGGGAATTCGATCTTCTTGGTGAGTTCGGCATCGATCACCCCGACACCGCCCGCGATCATGATGGGCTTGTGGTAGCCGCGCTGCACGCCGCCGACTTCCTGCTCATACTCGCGAAAGTAGCCCGCCAGGTTGGGGCGGCCGAATTCGTTGTTGAACGCCGCGCCACCCAGAGGGCCCTCGACCATGATCTGCAACGGGCTGGCTATGTGCTCAGGCTTGCCCAGGGCACTGCCCCAAAGTTTGGACACCGTAAAGCCTGTCAGGCCCGCCTTGGGCTTGGAGCCGCGGCCCGTAGCGCCCTCATCGCGAATTTCACCGCCCGCGCCGGTCGATGCACCGGGAAACGGCGAGATGGCCGTGGGGTGGTTGTGCGTCTCCACCTTCATCAGGACATGCTGGACAACGCTACTTTTTTGATAGCTGCAAGGCTTTACATCACTTGCGCGACTGGGCATTTTTGCTACAAACCGCTCCACCGGATGGCCTTCCATCACCGAGGCGTTGTCCGAATACGCCACTACCGTATGCTGGGGCGCCAGCTGGTGGGTGTTGCGGATCATGCCAAACAGGCTCTTGTCCTGCGCCACACCGTCAATGGTGAACTGGGCGTTGAAGATCTTGTGGCGGCAATGCTCGCTGTTGGCCTGCGCGAACATCATCAGCTCCACATCGGTGGGGTTGCGCTGGAGGCCCGTGAACGCAGTGACCAGGTAGTCGATTTCGTCGTCGGCCAACGCCAGGCCAAAGCGGGTGTTTGCGGCTTGCAGCGCCGCACGTCCGCCCGCCAGCACGTCCACATGCTCCATGGGCGCAGGCTGCAGTTCGGTGAACAGCGCCGCGGCGGCGCTGCGGTCGGCCACCACGGACTCGGTCATCCGGTCGTGCAGCAGGGCCGATACCTCGGCCAGTTGCTCGGCGTTGAGCTCAGACGCCCTGCCCAGCAGACCCGATTTGAGGCTGATGCGGTATTCGGTAATGCGCTCGACCCGGCGGATGGCGATGCCGCAGTTGCGGGCGATGTCGGTGGCCTTGGAGGCCCAGGGCGAGAGCGTGCCCAGACGGGGCGTGACCAGCAGGGCAACGCCGTCGTGAGGACCTGTGTACGGGTCGCCATAGGTCAGCAGCGCGGCCAGGCGGCTGCGCTCGTCGGCCGAAGGCGCTGCGTCGGTGGCCACCAGGTGCACAAAGCGCGCTGCGATGCCCGTGATCTTGGGGTGAATCGCCTCGAGGGCAGGCTGCAGTTGTTGGGCGCGGAAAGAGCTGAGAGCGTTGCCGCCCTCCAGCGTGGTCATGTGCAAGGTCACGGTAGCGGCCTGGTGGGGAGTAAGGGGTACAGGAGGCTGCCCGCCTCCATCGCCGAGCCAAGGCCCGCGCGCCAGAGATGGGAGCCCGGCATTTTACCGGGAGGGCACAGGCCCACAGCCGCTACGCCACGCCGATCAAAACCCGATGGGATAATTGGGGGCATGAGCATCACCATCAAAAGCGCCGCAGATATCGAGGACATGCGCCTTGCCTGCCGCCTTGCCTCCGAAGTACTGGACTACATCGCGCCGCACATCAAGCCCGGCATCACCACCAGGGAAATCGACCGCCTGGGCGCCGAGTGCATGGCCCAGCAGGGCACTATTTCGGCCACCGTGGGCTACCAGCCGCCCGGCTATCCGCCCTACCCGGCCTCGCTGTGCACATCGGTCAATCATGTGGTTTGCCACGGCATTCCCAACGACAAGCCCCTGAAAAAGGGCGACATCGTGAACGTGGACGTCACCGTGATCACCAAGGACGGCTGGTACGGCGACAACAGCCGCATGTACCTGATCGGCGAATGCTCCATTGCCGCCAAGCGGCTATCGGCCATCACGTTTGAGGCCATGTGGCACGGCATCGTGCAGGTCAAACCCGGCGCTCGGCTGGGTGACATCGGCCACGCCATCCAGACATTTGCCGAAGGCCACCGTTTTTCCGTGGTGCGTGAGTACTGCGGCCACGGCATCGGCAAGAAGTTCCACGAAGAACCTCAGGTGCTGCACTATGGCCGCCCGGGCACGCTGCAAGAGCTGGTACCCGGCATGGTCTTCACGATCGAGCCCATGATCAACGCCGGTCGGCGCGAGGTGAAAGAATTCGGCAACGACGGCTGGACCATCGTGACCAAGGATCACAGCCTGTCGGCCCAGTGGGAGCACACCGTGCTGGTCACCGAGACCGGCTACGAGGTGATGACCTTGTCGGCAGGCTCGCCCCCGCCGCCATCGTTTGTCACTGCCACCACAACCTGAGCGCTGAGGGCGCAGGCAGGCGCATTGGCATCACTCTTGCTGCCATCGGCCGGGCCTGTGCGATGCACCGCCAGCCCTTTTGATGCAACCGAGCGCCCCATGACCATGACCGACCTGCACGCGCTGCGTGACGCCTATCGCCGCGACAAGGCCGCCCTGCTCGCCGACATGCAGGCCAGTGGCGCATCGACCCGCGGCATCCGCACGGTGCTGCGTCAGTTGTCGGGCCTGGCTGGCGGACTGCTGTGCACGTTGTGGCGCAGAGCGCAGCTGCCAAGCGATCTGGCACTGGTGGCAGTGGGCGGGTTTGGGCGCGACCAGCTCTTTCCGCATTCAGACGTCGATGTGCTGCTGCTGCTGCCCGATGCGCGCTGTGCGGACGATTGCGCCGAGCTGCGCGCCCGGCTTGAAAAGTTTATCGGCAGCTGCTGGGACGCGGGGCTGGAGATCGGCTCCAGCGTGCGCACGGTGACCGAGTGCATGGCCGAGGCCGCCGCCGACGTGACCGTGCAGACCTCCATGCTGGAGGCACGCCTGGTCTGCGGCGATGCAGCACTGTTTGCCCAGTTTCAGGAGCGCTACCGCGCCCAGCTCGATCCACAGGCATTTCTGGTAGCCAAGACCCTGGAGATGCGCCAGCGCCACAACAAGTACGAAAACACCCCATATTCGCTGGAGCCCAACTGCAAGGAATCGCCCGGCGGGCTGCGCGACCTGCAGATGATTCTGTGGGTGGCACGCGCTGCGGGGCTGGGCAGCAACTGGCGAGAGCTTGCTGCCAGCGGCATGGCCACGGCCTTCGAGGTCAAGCAAATCGAGCGCAACGAAGCCCTGCTGTGCCTGATCCGCGCGCGTTTGCATGCCGCAGCAGGCCGACACGAAGACCGGCTGGTCTTTGACCTGCAAACGGCCGTCGCCGAATCGTTCGGCTACCGCTCGGTCGCGCCGGACGGTGCGCGCCTGCCCATGCGCGCCAGCGAAAGCCTGATGCGCCGGTACTACTGGGCGGCCAAGGCGGTCTCGCAGCTCAGCCAGATCCTGCTGCTCAACATCGAGGAGCACCTGAATCCGTCCACCCACGAACCGCGGCCCATTAACGAGCGTTTTTTTGAGAAGGCCGGGCTCATCGAGGTGGCCAGCGATGACCTGTACGAGCGCGACCCGCACGCCATCCTGGAAACGTTTTTGCTCTACCAGACCACGGTGGGCCTCAAAGACCTGTCTGCCCGCACGCTGCGCGCGCTGTACAACGCCCGGGGCTTGATGGATGCCAATTTCCGGCGCGATCCGGCCAACCGGGCAACATTCATGCGCATCCTGCAGGAACCAGCGGGCATCACACACGCCATGCGGCTGATGAACCAGACCTCGGTGCTGGGCCGCTATCTGTGGCCGTTTCGCCGCATCGTGGGGCAGATGCAGCACGACCTGTTCCATGTGTACACGGTGGACCAGCACATCCTGATGGTGCTGCGCAACGCGCGTCGGTTCTTCATGGCCGAGCATGCGCATGAATATCCGTTTTGTTCACAACTGGCGGGCGGCTGGGACAAGCCGTGGATCCTGTACGTCGCCGCGCTGTTCCACGACATCGGCAAGGGCCGTGGCGGGGACCATTCGCAAATCGGCGCGGCGGAAGTCCGCCAGTTCTGCCGTCAGCACGGCGTGGACCGCGAGGACGCCAGGCTCATCGAGTTCCTGGTGACCGAACACCTGACGATGAGCCGCATCGCCCAAAAGGAAGACCTGAGCGATCCGGACGTCATCAGCGCCTTCGCCTTGCGTGTGGGCAACGAGCGCTATCTCACAGCGCTGTACCTGCTCACGGTGGCGGACATCCGCGGCACCAGCCCCAAGGTCTGGAACGCCTGGAAGGGCAAGCTGCTGGAAGACCTGTACCGCGCCACGCTGCGCACGCTGGGCGGACGCGCGCCGGACGCTGCAGCCGAGATCGAAGGCCGCAAACGTGAAGCCCTGGTGCTGCTCGCACTCAGCGCTTTGCCTTTTGACGCCCACCAGGCGCTGTGGGCCACGCTGGACGTCAGTTACTTCATGCGCCATGAGGCAGCAGACATTTCCTGGCATACGCGGCATCTCTCGCGCCATGTGGGCACCGCCAAGCCCGTGGTGCGGGCCCGCCAGTCGCTGGCTGGTGAGGGGCTCCAGGTGATGGTCTACGCCGCCGACCAGCCTGACCTGTTCGCGCGCATCTGCGGCTATTTCGACAAGGCGGGTTTCAGCATCCTGGATGCGCGGGTGCATACCGCCAACAACGGCTATGCGCTCGACACCTTCCAGATCGTGGCGTCATCGGCCTCGGAGCAGCCGGGCCATTACCGAGAACTGACGCACATGGTCGAAAGCGATCTTGTGCGCGCCATCGTCGAGGGCGGCGCCCTCCCGGAGCCGGCGCGCAAGCGTGTCTCGCGGCGCGTCAAAAGCTTCCCGGTAGCACCCCGCGTGACTCTCAGCCCCGATGAAAAAGCGCAACGCTGGCTGCTGGGCATTTCTGCCAGCGACCGCGCTGGCCTGCTCTATCTGGTGGCACGCATCCTGGCGCAGCACCACCTGAGCGTGCAGCTTGCCAAGGTCAGCACACTGGGCGAGCGTGTGGAAGACACCTTCCTGATCCAGGGGCCAGAGCTACAGAACAACGCGCGCCAGATCCAGATCGAAACCGAGTTGCTACGCGCGCTGACCGATTGAGCAGAGCGCGGCACAACGCGGCCGAACAGGGCTCGCGATGTCGATGGCGTGGGGCGGCGCAGCCAACTCCCTGGTGATTCGCTCAGTCGTCTTCAGCCGCATCGATCGCAGGAAAGAGAACCTCAGTGAATCCGAACTGGGTGAAGTCCCGCACCCGCATCGGATACAGCTTGCCGATCAGGTGATCGCATTCGTGCTGCACCACCCTCGCATGAAAACCATCGACGGTCCGGTCGATGGGTGCGCCGTCCACATCCACACCCACATAGCGAATACGCGACCAGCGCGGCACCTTGGCGCGCAGTCCGGGCACGGACAGGCAGCCCTCCCAGTCTTCCTCTTGTTGATCTCCGATGGGCGTGATGACCGGGTTGAGCAGCACGGTAGGCGGCACCAAAGGCCTGTCGGGATACCGCGGGTTGCGAAACTCCGAGCCGAAAATCACCAACTGCAGATCGACGCCTATCTGAGGCGCGGCCAGCCCTGCACCGTTGACGGCACGCACGGTGTCGAACATGTCCTGCACCAACGCACGCAAGGCAGGGGTGCCAAATGCGTCAACGGGCTTGGCAACACGCAGCAGGCGGGGGTCGCCCATTTTGAGAATGGAATGAATGGTCATCTGAGCCTGTCACTGCGCGAAACATCGCAACGCATGGTTGCAGAGGATACCGCCGCTGGGCAGCCAACGCCGGCCCGGGCAGCCCTTTGCCTTGCTGCACTTTGCCCGAATCCGGTGTAACCGCGCGGGGCCTGCCCACCACCATGGTCGTGCTGATGCCTGCTTGCGCTGCCGCGCCGGAAGGAGCGCTACGCCGGTGATGTCGATGCGCAGCCTGATGCTGGCTACCGCTACGCAGCATTGGTGGCGCAAGGTAGCCCGCGGATCCATGGCCCGCTTGCTCGAATGGCGCTGACCCAGACCCGATCCCCCAGGGGCGCAGGCCATCGATTTCGGGTGGATTTTGTGTATATAATTGAAGTCTTGTTCCTCGATAGCTCAGTCGGTAGAGCGCCGGACTGTTAATCCGTAGGTCCCTGGTTCGAGCCCAGGTCGAGGAGCCAAAAAATCGCAGGCCCCGCATGTGTAAGCGGGGCCTTTTAGTTAGTCACAGATACACATTGTTCCTCGATAGCTCAGTCGGTAGAGCGCCGGACTGTTAATCCGTAGGTCCCTGGTTCGAGCCCAGGTCGAGGAGCCACGATACAAGCCCTGCACTGTTTTCAGTGCGGGGCTTTTTTGATGCCTTGGCGCACCCGTGCTTGCCGGTCTGCACGACAATCCCTCAAGCTTGCCATCAACCCAGACGCAGAACCCACCGCGCCATGTCTGCATCCCTACCCTGGCTGGAACCGGACGATCCCTTTCCCGCACCGGAATGCGCCTGGGACGAAGCCACCACCGCGCCAGGACTGCTGGCTGCCGGTGGATCGCTGCGGGTGCAGAACCTGTGCGCGGCTTATGCGCAGGGCACTTTTCCCTGGTACAGCACGGGTCAACCCGTCCTCTGGTGGGCGCCAGACCCAAGGATGGTGCTGCCCGTCGCCGAGTTCCGGCTGCACCGCTCGCTCAAGAAAACGCTGCAAGTCTTTCGGCGAAACCCCGAATGCGAGATTCGGATCGACCATGCGTTTGGCAGTGTGATCGCCGCATGCGCGAACCAGCCGCGTGGTGGGCAAAACGGCACCTGGATCGTGCCGGAAATGGTGGCAGCGTACACGGCCCTGCATGCTGCCGGGCACGCGCACAGCGTGGAAACCTGGGTGCGCGGCGAACTGGTGGGCGGGCTGTACTGCGTGGCGCTGGGGCGGGCCGTTTTCGGTGAATCGATGTTTGCGCACGCCACCGATGCCTCCAAGATTGCGCTGGCAGCGCTTGTCTGCATCTGCAGGCGCCAGGGGGTCACGCTGGTGGACTGCCAGCAAAACACCCGACATCTCGCCTCGCTCGGTGCACGTGAAATCAGCCGCTCGGAGTTTCTGACCCACGTTGCACGGGCTTCACAGGTTGCGCCGGTGCAGTGGAGGTTTGAGCCCGTATACTGGAGCGAGATGCTTCCCGCCACCGCGACTACGGCATGACGCAACTGAACGACCTCCCGCTGCAGACCCTGCAGTTCTACGCCACGGCGCCCTACCCCTGCAGCTACCTGCCGGACCGGATGGCGCGATCGCAGGTCGCCACGCCCAGCCATCTGATCCAGAGCGATGTGTACTCAGACCTCGTGGCCAAGGGATTCCGGCGCAGCGGCATGTTTACCTACCGACCCTACTGCGACGGATGCGACGCGTGCACTCCGTTGCGGGTGCTGGTGGGCGAATTCGCGCCCGACCGCAGCCAGAAACGCTCCGTGTCACGCCATGGCAACCTTCAGGCTCGCGTGCTACGCCTGTGTTTCATGCCGGAGCACTACCAGCTTTACCTGCGCTACCAGAACGGACGCCATGCCGGAGGCGGCATGGACCACGACAGCATCGATCAATACACCCAATTCCTGCTACAAAGCCGGGTCAACTCCCGACTGGTCGAGTTTCGGGAGCCGGAGTCGGCCAGTGGCGAACCCGGCGCTCTCAAGATGGTGTCCATCCTGGACGTTTTGGACGACGGGCTTTCGGCGGTATACACCTTCTACGAGCCGGAGCCAAAGCACAGCTATGGCACTTACAACGTGATGTGGCAAATTGCCCAGGCGCAGTTGCTGGGACTTCCTTACGTGTACCTCGGCTACTGGATCGAAGCCAGTCCAAAAATGAACTACAAGGCGCGGTTCGTCCCGCACGAATTGCGGGTCAACGGACTCTGGCAGCGCAGAGCCATCCGCCCGCAAGGGACTACTCCGACGTGACTGCGGTACCGCATTTCACAAGGTAAAATGACTAGGCTATGTTTCTTGGCCGCCCATGAAAAAATCCGATCCCGGCATACCCGCCAAGCCAAGCGTGCAGGTGCTGGAACGCATGTTCACACTGATCGACGTGCTGGCTTCCCGCGAGGACACCATCTCGCTCAAGGAAATCAGCGAAAAGACGGGGCTGCACCCGTCCACCACCCACCGCATTCTCAATGACCTGACCATAGGCCGCTTTGTTGACCGGCCCGAGTCAGGAAGCTATCGCTTGGGCATGCGTCTCCTTGAACTGGGTAATCTGGTCAAGGCTCGCCTGAGCGTGCGTGATGCAGCGCTTACCCCCATGCGAAACCTGCACAAGTTGATCCAGCAACCGGTAAATCTGAGCATGCGTCAGGGCGACGAAATCGTTTACATCGAGCGTGCCTACAGCGAGCGCTCAGGGATGCAGGTGGTGCGCGCCATCGGTGGTCGCGCTCCGCTGCACCTCACCTCTACTGGCAAACTGTTTTTGGCGCTGGACGACCCTCAGCGCATCCGTGCCTATGCAACGCGCACGGGGCTGGCAGGCCACACTCGCAACAGCATCACCCAGTTGGCGCTGCTGGAGCGTGAACTCGCCCGCGCTCGCCAGTACGGCATTGCCCGCGACAACGAAGAGCTGGAATTGGGCGTACGGTGCATGGCTGCAGGCGTGTATGACGATCAGGGCAAGCTGGTCGCAGGCCTGTCGATCTCCGCGCCCGCAGACCGGTTGGATGAAAGCTGGCTACCCAAGTTGCAGGCCACTGCCAACGAAATATCGGCTGCGCTCGGCCATAACATATCCTCAGGTATGCCGCGCGATGCGCTGCTGGGTGCCAACGAGGTCGGCCTGCGCGGCCCAACCATGGGTTGAACGCCTCGATGGAGCCGTCCCCCGACTCCAAAAAGAACTATTCACGCCGGTCATCCTGTGCGGCACCAGTTGCACCATGGGCGGGTGCCTGTTCGTGAGAACGCAAGGCAAACAGCACTGCAATGCCCGCCAAAGTAACCCAAACGACCGCCCGATGGTCGGGGCAACCGTTGACGTCACATGACTGAAACGCCGAACCAGCGACTCAGCGCTGAAGTCAGCCGTTACCACCCACCCGCACGGCCTGCAGCGGGGGCGCCAGGGGCGAAGGCATGCTTTCTACCCAGCGACGCACGCGTTCGGCATCGCCAAGACGGCTGAACTTGCCAGCCGAATCGAGAAACACCATGATCAGCTTGCGCCCCGCCACCTTGGTCTGCATGACCAGGCAACGGCCTGCTTCCGAGATATAGCCGGTTTTTTGCAGGCCAATGTCCCAGGTGGGATTCTTCACCAAACCATTCGTATTGTTGTACTGAAGCGTGCGCCGACCAACAGCCACTTCGTAGCCCGGCGACGTGGACAGTTCGCGCAGCAACGGATCGCCATGCGCCACATTGACCAAAGTAGCAAGGTCCCGCGCGCTGGACTGGTTACGGCTGGACAGTCCAGTCGGTTCAACATATTTGGTGTCCGTCATACCCAGCAACATTGCCTTCGCATTCATCTGCGCCACGAAGACGTCCGGCCCGCCAGGGAACGTACGTCCCAGGGCGTGGGCAGCCCGGTTTTCGCTTGACATGAGCGCCAGATGCAACATTTCCCCGCGCGTCAGCGTGGAGCCGACTAAAAGGCGGGAGCTGCTACCCTTTTCAGTGTCCACGTCTTCCTGGGTGATGGTGATCGGCTCATCCATAGGCAAGTTGGCCTGCGAGATGATCATCCCCGTCATCAGCTTGGTCAGCGACGCAATAGGCAGCACCGCCTGATCGTTCTTGCTCAGAAGAACCTCATGAGTATCCTGATCAATCACATACGCAACGCTGGACTTGAGATCGAGCGGATCGCTGACCTCATGCAGACCCGCAATCTGGGCAAAAGACGCTCGCGCGGGTGTGAAAGCAACACGGGCAGAGGCTTTGGACGACTTGGCCGACACACGAACGGACTTTGGCGGCGCCGCCGCTCTAGCGGGGGCTGCCTTGTTGACCGCAGCGCGCGGCTGTTTTTTGACCGAAGCCTCCTTGGAGGACGCGGCAACAACCACAGGAGACATCAGGCCCGCGACAAGCACGGCAAAGCCCAGGAGACGAACGACGGAAGTCACTGCGAAGCTGCGGCCGTTGTGCATCAATGCGCTCCCAATGCGAAAGAAGGTGATCAGTGTACCGAATCGGAAAAAGTCACGCAAGATCAACGCCTTGCGCGATTTTTCAAGAAAGCGGCTCAAATACAGGCGAAGCCATCAGCCCTGCGCAGCCACGCGATCAGATTTACTTTGCAGCTTGTTCAGAGCGCTCAGGTAAGCCTTGGCAGAGGCGACCACGATATCCGGATCCGCCCCAACGCCATTGACCACGCGGCCGCTGTTCTGCAGTCGCACCGTGACCTCGCCCTGGCTCTCGGTCGAACCGCTGATCGCGTTCACTGAATACAGCACCATCTCGGCGCCGCTGTTGACGTGCGACTCTATCGCCTTCAGGGATGCGTCCACTGGCCCATTCCCGTGCGATTCACCACGCACTTCCTCACCATCCACCGTGAACACGATGCGGGCGAGCGGTTGTTCGCCTGTCTCGCTTTGCTGGTACAAGGAGACAAATCCGTACTGCTCCTTTTCGCTGGTCACGCTCTCATCACTCACCAACGCAAGAATATCCTCGTCAAAGATTTCGCTCTTGCGGTCTGCCAGTTCCTTGAACCGGGCGAAGGCTGTATTGATCTCGGTTTCGCTTTCAAGGCTCACGCCAAGTTCCTGGAGCCGCTGCTTGAATGCATTGCGCCCACTCAACTTGCCAAGCACGATCTTGTTGGCACTCCAGCCTACATCTTCTGCGCGCATGATCTCGTAGGTGTCGCGCGCCTTGAGCACACCATCCTGGTGGATGCCACTGGCGTGGGCAAATGCATTCGCGCCCACCACAGCCTTGTTGGGCTGCACCACGAATCCGGTCGTTTGACTCACCATGCGGCTCGCAGCCACGATGTGCCGGGTGTCGATACCCAGATCAAGGTTGAAATAATCGTGGCGCGTCTTCACGGCCATGACGATTTCTTCGAGCGAGCAGTTGCCGGCACGCTCGCCCAGGCCGTTGATCGTGCATTCCACCTGCCGTGCGCCGCCAATCTTGACACCCGCCAGCGAATTCGCCACCGCCATACCCAGATCGTTGTGGCAGTGAACCGACCAGATGGCCTTGTCGCTGTTGGGAATGCGCTCGCGCAGCGTCTTGATGAAGTTGCCGTAGAGCTCGGGAATGGCATAGCCCACGGTGTCGGGTACGTTGATGGTCGTAGCCCCCTCAGCGATGACGGCCTCAAGTACCCGGCACAGAAAATCAGGATCGCTTCGATAGCCGTCTTCAGGGCTGAACTCGATGTCGGACACCAGATTGCGGGCAAAGCGCACAGACTGCTTGGCTTGCTCAAGCACCTGATCGGGGGTCATGCGCAACTTCTTCTCCATATGGAGGGCGCTGGTGGCGATGAATGTGTGAATACGGGCGCTATTGGCCCCCTTGAGCGCTTCTGCTGCACGGGAAATGTCTCGGTCGTTGGCGCGTGAGAGCGAGCAGATCGTGGAGTCCTTGATGGAATTGGCAATCGCCTGCACTGCTTCGAAGTCTCCGTTGGAGCTTGCGGCGAAACCGGCCTCAATCACGTCCACCTTCAGGCGCTCAAGCTGGCGGGCAATACGCAGTTTTTCGTCTTTGGTCATGGACGCGCCAGGCGACTGCTCGCCGTCACGCAATGTGGTGTCAAAAATGATGAGCTTGTCAGCCATATCGTCTCTCCTGGAATGGGTGGGAAATCAACCCGCAACGCTGAAAAACCGGCGCCCAAAGCAAAAGGCCCGCTGCGGGTGCATACGGGCCTTTGTGGAAAAAGTGAGCGCGTGCGCCTACTGTCTCCGCCCGTTGGGAGGTAGCAGTAGGACAAGTGCAAAAAACTTCATGCACTGGAATGTAGCACACATCGATGGATTCATTGCGCATCACTTGTGAAGGCCGCGCTCGTCAGGCTCCTCGGTGGAGATACTGATCACACTGCTGTGCTGACCCCTGGCCCTACGCCAAGCATACACAACATAGCCGCTGAGCCCATAGGCCACGAAGACACCAAACAGCACAATGGGCGGATGGATGTTGACGACTGCGATCCCCAGGGCAATGAGTACGATCGCGGCGAAGGGAACGCTCTTTCGCATCTGCACATCCTTGAAGCTGTAGAAGGGAACATTCGTGACCATGGTGAGCCCTGAATACAGCGTGAACGCAAACATGAGCCACGTGGTCTGCGACCATGTCAGCCAACCATCTTCGCCCCGGTTGATGCCCAGTTCAGTCATCAGCCAGATGAAGCCCGCCACCATTGCCGCAGCCGCCGGAGAAGGCAGGCCCTGGAAGTAGCGTTTGTCCACGATGCCGGTGTTTACATTGAAACGCGCAAGTCGAAGCGCAGCGCAGGCGCAATAAACAAATGCCGCGATCCACCCCCAACGACCCAAGCCCTTGAGCGCCCACTCATACGCAATCAACGCGGGCGCAGCACCGAACGACACCATGTCTGACAGCGAATCCATCTGCTCACCAAACGCACTTTGCGTATTTGTCATCCGTGCCACACGGCCATCCAGACTGTCTAAAACCATTGCACAAAAGACACCAACAGCAGCAAGATCGAATCTGCTGTTCATCGCCATCACAATGGAATAAAACCCCCCAAACAGAGCCGCAAGCGTGAAAAGATTGGGAAGAATGTAGATACCCTTGCGCCGCTTGCGCTCAAACAGAACTGCGGAGTCTGGGGAATCATTGCCATCGTGCATGAAGAACACCTCCAGCCCTTTGCCCACAATGCGCAAAAAGCCAACCATTTTTTGTCATGAGATTGCAGCCACCGACCACGAATGTGGCGGCGCACTTGCGAGACGTGGGTCTCAGTGTAGCGCGTCGAAACTGGCGGTATCACCGCCCGATGCCCACAAAAAAGGCCACCGAAGTGGCCTTTTCGAAGTCGGGCCCACGCGGGCCGGACATCAATTGCGGGTCTGATCGACCAACTTGTTCTTGGCGATCCAGGGCATCATGGCGCGCAGCTGGCTGCCCACCTTTTCGATGGAGTGATCGGCTGTGTTGCGGCGACGGGCTGTCATCGATGGGTAGTTCAGACGACCCTCCTGGATGAACATCTTGGCGTAGTCGCCGTTTTGGATGCGCTTGAGTGCATGGCGCATGGCAGCACGCGACTGCTCGTTGATCACTTCGGGGCCAGTCACATACTCGCCGAACTCGGCGTTGTTCGAGATCGAGTAGTTCATGTTGGCAATGCCGCCTTCATAGATCAGGTCGACGATGAGCTTGAGTTCGTGCAGGCACTCGAAGTATGCCATTTCAGGGGCATAACCGGCCTCGACCAGGGTTTCATAACCCATCTTGATCAACTCAACCGCGCCACCGCACAGCACGGCTTGCTCGCCGAACAGATCCGTCTCGGTTTCCTCCTTGAAGTTGGTCTCGATGATGCCGGCCTTGCCGCCGCCGTTGGCAGCGGCGTAGGAGAGGGCCAGGTCGCGGGCCTTGCCAGATTTATCTTGATGCACGGCAACCAGGTGGGGCACCCCGCCACCCTGTGTGTAGGTGTTGCGCACGGTGTGGCCGGGGGCCTTCGGCGCAACCATCCAGACGTCCAGGTCAGCACGGGGCACGACCTGGTTGTAGTGCACGTTAAAGCCGTGAGCAAAGGCCAGCGATGCGCCCTGCTTGATGTTGGGTTCGACGTTGTTCTTGTACACCGCCGCAATGTCTTCATCGGGCAGCAGGATCATGACCACATCGGCTGCCTTCACCGCATCGTTCACTTCCATCACCGTCAGGCCTGCCTTGCCGACCTTGTCCCACGAGGCACCGCCCTTGCGCAGGCCGACCACGACCTTCACGCCGCTGTCATTCAGATTTTGTGCGTGGGCGTGGCCTTGGCTGCCATAGCCAATGATGGCCACGGTCTTGCCTTTGATCAGGCTGAGGTCGGTGTCTTTATCGTAGAAAACTTTCATGGGTTGCTCCGGTTGAAATACGTTGTTTGGGTGGGAGAGGGATCTCAGAATTGTCTTACACGCGAAGGATGCGCTCGCCACGGCCGATGCCGCTGGCACCCGTGCGAACGGTTTCAAGAATGGCCGTGCGGTCGATGGCCTGAAGGAACGCGTCGTTCTTGAACTGGTCGCCCGTCAGTTCGATCGTGTAACTCTTTTCGGTCACGTCGATGATGCGACCGCGGAAGATATCCGCCATGCGCTTCATCTCCTCGCGCTCCTTGCCCACGGCGCGCACCTTCACCATCATGAGTTCGCGTTCGGTGTAGGCCCCTTCGGTCAGGTCGACCACCTTCACGACTTCAATGAGCCGGTTGAGGTGTTTGGTGATCTGCTCGATCACGTCATCGGAACCCGTGGTTTGGATGGTCATGCGCGAAAGCGATGGATCCTCGGTGGGCGCTACGGTGAGCGACTCGATGTTGTACCCACGGGCCGAAAACAGGCCCACGACGCGAGAAAGAGCACCAGGCTCGTTCTCCAGCAGGACGGCAATGATATGTTTCATAGTTGCAGATTCCTCTTTTTGCGACGACAGAACGATCAAAGCGTGACCGCAAAAACTGCCGTTTTTCGCTGCCCTCCCCCGCGCACGGTAATGCGCAGGCTCGGCAGGCAATAGATTCGTCGAAAGTTGAGAATGCTATCGTTTTGATAGCTTTTAGAGGCCTATTTACAAGCGCTCGACGCGGATTTTGCTCAAAGGTCTTCCGATCCCAAAAGCATTTCCGTAATGCCCTTGCCGGCCTGCACCATCGGGAACACGTTCTCGGTGGGGTCAGTGCGGAAGTCCATGAACACCGTTCTGTCCTTGAGCTTGCGGGCTTCACGCAGGGCGGGTTCCACATCCTTGGGGTGCTCGATCAGCATGCCCACATGACCATAGGCCTCGGCGAGCTTCACGAAATCGGGCAACGCGTCCATGTAGCTGTGGCTGTAGCGACCGGAATACTCGATCTCCTGCCACTGACGGACCATGCCCAGGTACCGATTGTTCAACGAGCAGATCTTGATCGGCGTGTTGTACTGCAGGCAGGTGGACAACTCCTGGATATTCATCTGCACCGAGCCTTCGCCGGTGATGCAGAACACTTCGGACTGTGGCTTGGCCAGCTTGATGCCCATCGCATAAGGAATGCCCACCCCCATGGTACCCAGGCCACCCGAGTTGATCCAGCGGCGGGGCTCGTCAAAGCGGTAATACTGGGCTGCCCACATCTGGTGCTGCCCCACGTCCGACGTCACATAGGTGTCGGCGTCCTTGGTCATGTTCCAGAGCGTCTCAACCACATACTGCGGCTTGATGACCTCCTGGTTGCCACGGTCGTAACGCAGGCAGTCGCGCTTGCGCCAGCCCTCAATGGTGTCCCACCAGGCGGCCAGTGCGCTCCCATCGGCCCGGGTGCTGCTTTCACGGATCATCGCAATCAGCTCGGTGAGAACGTCCTTGACGTCACCGACGATGGGTATGTCCACCTTCACGCGCTTGGAGATGCTCGATGGATCGATGTCGATGTGAATGATCTTGCGATCGTTCTGGGCAAAATGCTTGGGGTTACCAATCACACGGTCATCAAAGCGCGCGCCAACGGCGAGGAGGACGTCGCAGTTTTGCATGGCGTTGTTGGCCTCGATCGTGCCGTGCATGCCCAGCATGCCCAGGAACTTTCGATCCGATGCAGGGTACGCGCCCAGCCCCATCAGGGTGTTGGTCACCGGATAGCCGAGCATGTCGACCAGGGTGCGCAGCTCCTCAGTGGCATTGCCCAGGAGAACGCCACCGCCGGTGTAAATGTAGGGGCGCTTGGCTGTCAGCAAAAGCTGCAGCGCCTTGCGGATCTGGCCGCCATGCCCCTTGCGCACGGGGTTGTACGAGCGCATTTCCACCGTCTGGGGATAGCCCGTGTAGGGAACCTTCTTGAAAGATACGTCCTTGGGCACATCCACCACCACGGGGCCCGGGCGACCAGTGCGGGCAATGTGGAAAGCCTTTTTCATCGTCATCGCGAGATCGCGAGGGTCCTTCACGAGGAAGTTGTGTTTGACGATGGGGCGGGTGATACCGACGGTGTCGCACTCCTGGAAGGCATCCAGCCCGATCGCAGGCGTAGGCACCTGCCCGGAGATGATGACCATGGGAATGCTGTCCATGTACGCCGTGGCGATACCAGTCACTGCGTTGGTGAGGCCCGGACCAGACGTGACCAGCGCAACGCCTACCTCACCCGTGGCACGGGCGTAGCCGTCGGCCGCGTGCACTGCAGCCTGTTCGTGTCGCACCAGCACATGCTGAATGGTGTCCTGCTTGTACAGGGCGTCGTAGATGTAGAGCACCGCACCGCCGGGGTAGCCCCAGATGTACTGGACATTCTCCGTTTGGAGAGCCTTGATCAGAATCTCAGCACCCATGAGGTCCTGAGAGGCCGGAGCGGGAGTTGGATTGGTCTGCGAAGCAGCAGCCGCCGAACTGAGTTCAGCCTTGGAGATTTCCATGATGATGAACCTTTGTGAATTTCTCTGACGAAAAACCTTGGGTGCTCCTCGCACGCGCTCTTGTGAAGCCAGCTCGGAACTTGAGGCCAAGGACATGGGCGGGATGATTGCCGCGCCGGACCAGGACCCGTTTGCCTTTTGAATTGCAGCATGGATTATCGCACTGCAACACGTTCGAAGCGTCGCCCCTGAAAAAAAACACCGCTCAGTGCGATAATTCTCGCTTCAATCGTGCCGAGTCCGCCACAGCTTTCGCGGGCTGGATCGCACCGCCCTTCGGGTCCGACCTGTCTTGGCTACTGAACAAGAACTTTCAGATTTCCTCAAAAGTGTAGAAAAGCGCGCCTTCAAGCGCTCGCTCTACCATGTACGCAATGAGGAGGCGGCACTGGACATCGTTCAGGACAGCATGCTCAAGTTGGCTGAACATTACGGGGACAAGCCTGCGGCAGAACTCCCTATGATCTATCAGCGAATTCTGTCCAACTGCACACTGGACTGGTTTCGCCGCCAGAAAACACGTAATGCACTGTTTTCGAGCATGAGCGACTTCGAAGGGCCTGGCGAAGATGGCATGGATTTTGATCTAATGGAAGCGTACTCAGGGCCGGATGATGGAGAACGGGCTGAGAGTGCAGAGGACATGACTCGAAGGGCTCAGATTTTTCGCAGCATTGAAGCTGAAATCGCGGAACTACCGCCACGTCAACGGGAAGCCTTCCTTATGCGTTATTGGGAAGAAATGGATGTAGCAGAAACGGCAGCCGCTATGGGCTGCTCCGAGGGGAGCGTCAAAACCCACTGTTTTCGCGCCATACAAACCCTGGGAAAGGCTCTAAAAGCCAAAGGAATCGAACCATGAACACTGTTCAAACGCCTTCCATGGAGGCACAGGCCTCAGCAGAGCGTTTTGCTCGCAGGGTGTCTTCACGCCTTTCCGCGGGGACCAGTGAACTTCCGTACGACATCTCCGAGCGTTTGCGGGCTGCGCGGATGCAGGCTATTGCCAAACGCAAGATATCCGTTCCGTTGCTGCGTACGGCACCCTCTATCGTCAGTTCGGGTGGAGTGGCTGCGCTGGGTCGCGGCGGTGAAGGTGGCGGCTGGTTCAACGCCTTGCTGTCATCGATTCCACTTTTGGCTCTGGTGGCTGGCCTTGTGGCGATCAACATTGCCCAGGATGAGCAAAACACGGCTGACGTGGCTGAGGTCGACGCGGCCCTGCTGGCGGACGATCTGCCTCCTTCTGCCTACGCCGACCCCGGTTTCGTGCAGTTCCTGAAGACGTCTGCCTCGCAGGGGCGGTAAGCCTCCCCACCGCCGCGGACGCATGCCCGTTAATCCATCTGACGCATCGCCCTCCATGCCAGCCTTCGTGCTGGCATCCGTGCTTCTGACCGCCATGACGGCGGGTGGCTGGATAGCCTTGGAACGGATTCGCATGGCTCCCGGGACGGCGCTGGTGGCAGGTGCTGCGGCGGCGGTTGCCAGCCCCAATTACGCACGCAGCGCTGGCTTGACGCGTCCAACCATGGCGCCCGAAGCCGAGGCCGGTCCAAGTTGGGAGTCGCTGAGCACTGCCCAGCAACTGGCGCTCTACCCGCTTTCTGAACGCTGGGTGCTGATCAGCAAGGCCCAAAAACGGCGCTGGCTCGCTCTTGCAGTCAACTTCGCAACCTTGCCAGACGCGGAACAAGCAAAAGTTCACGAGCGCATGACTGAATGGGCAAACCTGAGTGCCCAGCAGCGCAACCAGGCGCGCCTTAACTATGCAGTAACAAGCCGGTTGGCTCTGGATGACAAACGCGCGCAATGGGAGGCCTACCAAGCCTTGTCAGAGCAAGAACGTGCGGCGCTGGCCGCGACCGCGCAGCCCAAGCCCAAGGGCGCTGCGACGGCGCTCAGCCCTGTGCCGAAGCGAAAGTTGGCCCAGGTACCTGCAGCAGTCCAGGCCAATCCGAATCGTCCCAACGCGCCGAAGATTCCCCCTGTCATTGACTCGGCGCCGCGCGTTGCTGCACCCGTTTCGCCCGCCACCCCGCAAATGCCCGGCTCGCCCGCGCCCTCTGTCACGTCCAACGTCGTCGAAACCGCCCCGATTCCCACGCCTGTTGCCGTCCCCGCATCACTCCCCGCCTTGCCAGAGGGTGGCGAACAGGCGCCAACCGCAGTAGGTTCCCCTGCACCGGTGATGCCTGATACCTCCGGGCTGCCCCCCAGTAACTAGATCGCCTGCACCCACTCTGAATGTCTGCCACCTCCCAATCGAGTACTGGAACTTCGACGCATGAGTCGCCCCAGAGCCTCGCGCATGCACCGGCGCCGGGTCTCTGGCGCCGCATGGCCTGCTGGCTCTATGAAGGGATGCTGATGTTCGGCGTGGTTTTCATCGCCGGTTACCTTTTCGGCACGCTCAGCCAGACGCGCAATGCCATGGACAACCGGCACGCGCTCCAGGCATTTCTCTTCGTGATCTTTGCAATCTACTTTGCGTGGTTCTGGGCAAAGGGCCAAACCCTCGCACAAAAAACCTGGCACATCCGCGTCGTGGACACGAATGGCATGCCCATCAGCCAGGCCCGGGCACTGTTGCGCTACACCCTGAGCTGGGTGTGGTTTCTGCCTCCTTTGGCGGCCTATTCGCTAGGAGTCCGCGCCGTCGAAGTACTGGTGCTGACACTGGGCTGGGTGGCGATTTGGGCCATCCTCAGTCGGCTTCACCCCCGTCAACAGTTCTGGCACGATGCCTGGGCGGGTACGCGGCTAGTGCATTGGGAACCTCTTCGCAAGTGAAGCACGGGCGCGTGTTTGCTGCCCCGCATGGCGAGTGCCAGACCACCCCACAAAAACGTACGCATGACCAGTGCACCCCCCCCAGATCCGGCGACACACAACGTGCAGAAAACCCGCACAGGGCTTTCACGCATCTGGCACGCGGGAGCTTACTCAGTGCAGGGCCTGCGCGCGGGATGGGATGAGACGGCCTTCCGGCAGGAAGTCCTGGCGTCACTTGTGCTGCTGCCCTTGGCTTTCTGGCTGGGGAGCAATTGGGTCGAGATCGCGCTGCTGGCTGGGTCGGTCTGGCTGGTCATGGTGGTGGAACTGCTGAATACGGGTATCGAGGCAGCCATCGACCGGATTGGGCCGGAATGGCACCCGCTTTCCAAGCGGGCCAAGGACATGGGCAGCGCGGCAGTCCTCATGGCGCTGCTGTTGTGCGCCGCCATCTGGGGCACGGCTGTTTTTCAAAAAGCATTCCAGAGCTAACTTCGCATTTTCGGTCTCTGTCTGCGGCAGCGCCAAGCTTGGAATCACCTCAAGTCAACGTAGCCAACGGCACCGAATCGGGCGCGGGCGTCGGCCGGATCGCTGGGGCCATGGACCTAACGCAAGGGCGACGAGACGCTCGCGCCGGTGCCCGGCAGGCGCGCCTTGAAGAAGGCCCAGGCCATCTCTGCAAACTCGATATCGCGGTTCTGGGTGCCGGTGGCTGGATTGGGGCTCACCAACACTGTCTGGCTAGAAACCGTGTGGCCGGCGCCATCCAGCCGCCACCACTGCAGCGGGATCGTTCCGGGGTAGTCGAAACGGTTGGCTGGACCAGCGTCTGTCCTGTTGTCGTCGAGTACCGTCTGCGAAGGGCTCATGCTGGTCAGGCCATTGATCTGCAGCCAGCGGTCGCGCGTGGCCTCTGCCGAGATGACCCGACCACGGTTACACAAACCACCCAAATCGGCAACACAGCCGCCATTCCAGGGCATTTGCGTATCGCCGGTGCCGTGCACGATCAGGATCGGCAGCGGGCGGCTGGGCCCCGTGGTGCAGGGGCCGGCTTTGGGGTTCTGCGGCAGGCTGCCTGAGCTGGTGGCCACCGCGGCGACCAGATCGGCGCGGTTGAACGCGAACGCATGCGTCATCTGCGCGCCGTTAGAGCCGCCCGCCATGAACATGCGCGAGGTGGGCAGCCCGTACTCGGTGCGCATGCGTTCGACCAGCGCAGCGAGGAAGCCGACGTCATCGGCACCGCTCGATACGGTGTTGTCTGCGCGGCAATCATTCCAGCTGCGGTTGCCTGCTGCACCGGTATCCGCGAGTCCGCCGGGGTAGACCGCGACAAAGCCCTCACGGTCAGCGACGCTGCGAAACACGGAAAGGGGATGCTGTCCGGTATTGGCCACATCCATGCCCTCGCCGCCCCCGCCATGCAAGACCAGCACCACGGCTTTGGGCTCGCCGCTGAGCGTGGCCGGTACGTGTACGCGGTACTGCCGGGTCACGCCGTTGACGACCATGGTCTGGTCCGTCAGCCCCACCGGGTACGGTGTCGGTGTCGGTGTCGGTGTCGGTGTCGGTGTCGGTGTCGGTGTCGGTGTCGGTGTCGGTGTCGGTGTCGGTGTCGGTGTCGGTGTCGGTGTCGGTGTCGGTGTCGGTGTCGGTGTCGGTTGTGTCGGGGTGTCACTACCTCCACCGCCACCCCCGCACGCGGTCAGAATCGTGACCAGACCCGCTAAGAGACAACGCAGCACTATTGCAGATGTTTTTCGCATGACAAGCTCCGTGGGAATGGGCCGCACCTTCCTGTGCAGACGGGAGGGCATGCACAGGCCCTCATGCGGACCGAAGTGTGGTCACGCCGTGTGTAGGGCGCACTTCGCCGAAGTAAGGTTTTGTGAAGTTGTATGGGTGCGGCAGCGTTTTGATGGCTGCATGACTATGGCCGACTATGGCTTGGCGGCAGCCCGCGCCCGGGCCACCCCGCGAATCACCCGTGGGTGGCATGCGGGTTTCAAGAAAAGGTGGCTGCGGTGCCAGGGTTTGGGTGGCCCGTAACGGCGGATGGTTTGCAGGCGGGGCCGGATGCGCGGTGCGATACGCCCTGTAGGCCCCCCGCACAAAAACCCGGCGCCCGCGGTTGCCGCGCCTGGCAGTCAAATGCCTGCCCGCCACGCACGCGTTGGGTTCAAAGCGCCATCATCTCCAAGCAGACCAAGACTGTGGCATCGCCGGACGCTTGGTGAGCGCACATCGGGCGCGGTACGCTCTTTTGGCAGCCGCAACGCGACCCGTTCGCGCACACCCTGACCGCGCCCCGCTGGCCCCTTGCGGGCCGAAAGCTCGGGGCTGCCACGCAGCCCGCGCCACCCGTCAGACGGCTGCGTCGTCCACCTCACCCGTGCGGATGCGCACCACGCGCTCGACAGAGGTCACGAAGATCTTGCCATCGCCGATTTTGCCGGTGCGCGCCACGTTCACGATGGCATCCACGCAGCGGTCCACATCCTCGGTTTTGACGACGACTTCGACCTTGACCTTGGGCAGAAAATCCACCACGTATTCGGCACCGCGGTACAGCTCGGTGTGGCCCTTTTGGCGGCCAAAGCCTTTGACTTCGGTGACGGTCAGGCCGGTCACGCCGCAATCGGCCAGCGCCTCGCGAACCTCTTCGAGCTTGAACGGCTTGATGACAGCGGTGATCATTTTCATGGTGGGTCTCCTCTAGGACGTAAAAAAAGGGCTGACGAACGGCCGGGCGGGTCAGGCCCTGAATTTGCTGGTGATCGGGTAACGCCAGTCCTTGCCAAAACTGCGCGCCGTGACTCGCAGGCCGACCGGGGCCTGGCGTCGCTTGTACTCGTTGAGCTTGATCAGGCGCGTCACCCGTTCGACGTCCGCCCGCGCAAAGCCACTGGCGATGATGGACTCCATGGGCTCATCATTTTCCATGTACCGCGCAATGATCGCATCCAGCACGTCATACGGCGGCAGGCTGTCCTGATCTTTCTGGTCGGGTCGCAACTCTGCGCTGGGCGGGCGGGTGATGATGCGCTCGGGGATCGGGTTCGCGCCGGTACCGTAGGGGTCGTTGGCGTTTCGCCACCGGGCCAGATCGAACACCCGCGTCTTGGCCACGTCCTTGATCACGGCAAACCCGCCTGCCATGTCGCCATAAAGCGTGCAATACCCGGTGGCCATTTCGCTTTTGTTGCCGGTCGTGAGCACGATCGAGCCGAACTTGTTGGAAAGCGCCATGAGCAGGGTCCCACGGATGCGGGCCTGCAGGTTTTCTTCCGTGGTGTCCTCGGGCAGGCCCGCAAACTCACCCGCCAGGGCGGCCTTGAAAGCCTCGAACTGTGCACGGATGGAAATCTCGTCGTAGCGCACGCCCAGCCGGGCAGCCATGTCGCGTGCATCGATCCAGCTGATGTCGGCCGTGTAGGGCGATGGCATCATCACCGCGCGGACCTTGCCCGCGCCCAGCGCATCCACCGCGACGGCAAGCACCACAGCAGAATCAATGCCGCCCGACAGACCCAGCAGCGCCCCGGGAAAGTTGTTCTTGCCGATGTAATCGCGCACGCTCAACACCAGCGCATCCCACAGGTCTGCCTCGGGGGAGGGCACGGGAGCCACATCAGCTACTATTTTAATAGCGCCAGGCTCTCTGGATACGTGCGCGTAAGCCAGTTTTTCTGTAAAGCCGGGTGCCCGGGCGGCCACTGCGCCATCTGCACCGAGCGCAAATGAGCGCCCCTCGAACACCACCTCGTCCTGCCCGCCCACCAGATGCGCGTACACCAGCGGCAGACCCGTCTCGTGCACCCGCTCGCGCATCTTGTGCTCGCGCACCTGGCTTTTGCCGACGTGAAAGGGCGACGCATTGATGACGACCAGCAGTTCGGCTCCAGCCGCCGCCGTCTCGCGCGCGGGGCCCGGAAACCAGGCATCCTCGCAGATGAGCAGGCCTATGCGCACACCATCCACATCGAATACGCACGGGCGTGTGCCCGGCACAAAGTAGCGGCGCTCGTCAAACACCAGGTAATTGGGCAGCTCGCGCTTGACATAGGTCTGCTCGATGCGACCGTCGCGCACCACGCTCGCGGCGTTGAAGCAGGCACTGAAGGCGGGCGCATCCGGCCCGATCGCCTGCGGGTGTCCAAGCACGATGACCAGGCCTTTCAACCCTGCCGTCTCCCGTGCCACGGTTTTCACGGCATCATCGCAAGCGGCCATGAAGGCGGGGCGCAAAAACAGGTCCTCCGCCGCATAGCCGCAGATGGCCAGTTCGGGCGTCAGCAGCAGCCGAGCTCCCTGCGCGTAGGCGTCGCGGGCTGCGGAAACGATCTTCTGTGCATTCCCGGGCATGTCACCCACAACAAAGTTGAGCTGCGCAGTGCAAATGGAGAGCGTCATGGAACTGAAATGGACGACCGCGTCCCGGTTGGAGCCCGCCAGCGCAGGCCGCAGCCACAAGGATCAGGGCGCAGACACGCATGGCTGAAGAAGACCGCATTATCGCCCGCGTGCTGACATCCCCGCTGGATGTGGATGCGGCCGCCTGGAATGCGCTGCTGGCGCAGCAGCGCCACCCGACGCCTTTCATGCGCCACGAATATCTGGCCGCACTGCATGACAGCGGCAGCGCCACGCCGCGTACGGGGTGGGTGCCCCGTTTCATGACCCTCTGGCAGGGCCCGGAGTTGGTCGCCGCCTGCCCGCTGTATCTCAAGCATCACTCGTATGGCGAATATGTGTTTGACTGGGCCTGGGCGAGCGCCTACCAGCAGCACGGCGTGCCCTACTACCCCAAGGCAGTGATTGCAGTGCCCTTCACGCCCGTGCCCGGCGCACGGCTGCTGGCGCGCGATTCGGCAGCGCGCGCCCTGCTGATTCAGGCAGTGACCCAATGGTGTGAGGACGAAGGCATCTCGTCCCTCCACATCCTGTTTGCCAGCCACGACGATGTGCAGTCCTGCACGGAGCAGGGCCTGATGCTGCGTCACACGGTGCAGTTTCACTGGAAGAATGAGGTTCCCACGCAAGCCTGCGCACCGGAGGCCATGGGGCACCTGCAAAACCCATCGACGGCCCGGTCGTTTGCCAGCTTTGACGACTTTCTGGCCAGCCTGTCACAGGACAAGCGCAAGAAAATCCGCCAGGAACGGCGGCGGGTGGCCGAGGCGGGGGTGCGCTTTCGCTGGGCGCGCGGCACCGACATCCGCGCGGCCGACTGGGATTTTTTCTATCGGTGCTACGAGCGCACCTACCTGGAGCATGGCAACCCGCCCTACCTCACCCGCGCCTTTTTCGCGGCGATGGCCGCGCACATGCCAGAGGCATGGCTGCTGTTCGTGGCAGAGCGAGGCGGTCAGCCGACTGCTACCAGTTTGATAGCTTTGAGCACCCATCCGTCGTGCGTAACTGGCGAAAATCATTCAGAACTAATCGCCTACGGTCGCTACTGGGGTGCGCTCGAGCGGGTGGATTGTCTGCACTTTGAGGCGTGCTACTACCAGCCGCTGGCGTGGTGCATTGAACATGGCGCGGTGCGCTTTGAAGGCGGCGCTCAGGGCGAGCACAAAATGGCGCGCGCCCTGCTTCCGGTGCAAACCACCAGCGCCCACTGGCTGGCGCACCCCTCATTCGCCGAGGCGGTAGAGCGGTTTCTGGAACGCGAGGGCGCGGGGGTGAACGCTTATCTGGAATCGCTTGAACAACGCAATCCGTTCCGACAGCCGACCTGACGGAACTCCATTGCACAGATCGGCGGGACGCTGGCCCTGGCGACGGTTCACGGCGCTGCGGCGGATGCAGAGCGTGCGCCGCAGCGCCAGGACGTCCAGGCACCAGGAGCGGGCACCCCGCTTGCCGCATCGAAAGCATGGCTGCGATTGGAGAGGCTGCTCCAGATCGGTGCATTGCATTGCCCCTGAAAGCTGCTACTGTGACCCCTGTGCCCAGCCAGTACCTGACCACACTGGGTGCTTTTTCATGCCAATGCCTCAAGCCCGCCCCTCCCGCCACGATCCCCTGCCGCCGCCCGGGCTGTCGCTGCTGGCGCTGGAGCTGCGCGCGCCGTGGGAGTTCGGGGCCGTGCTACCCGCCTGGCCCGTGCTGCAGCGAGCGCCCATGGGGGATGCCCATCCGGTCATCGTGTTCCCGGGCCTGACGGCGGGCGACGCCACCACCTTGCCCCTGCGCCGCTACCTGGACTCACGCAATTACCGGACCTCAGGCTGGGGCCAGGGCCTGAACCTCGGCCCGCGCGAGGGCGTGCTCGAAGCCGCCAAGCGGCAACTGCAGGAAACCGCCCAGTCCAGCGGCGCGCAAGTCAGCCTGGTGGGCTGGAGCCTTGGCGGAATCTATGCACGCGAACTCGCCAAGGAAATGCCAGACCTCGTGCGCTGCGTGGTCACACTGGGCACACCGTTTGCCGGGCCGCACACCTCGACCAACGCATGGCGCATCTACCAGTTTGCAAGCGGCCGCAGTATTGAGCGCGAGACCGAGCGCTACAACCTGCCCGAAGCGCCGCCGGTGCCCACCACCAGCATCTTCTCGCGCAGCGATGGTGTGGTGGCCTGGCGTGGCAGCATCCAGGCGCCTGCCAATCACAATCCCCACACCGAGAACATCGAGGTGATCGCCAGCCACTTTGGCATGGGGCTGAACCCGAGCGCCTGGTGGGCCGTGGCAGACCGGCTGCACCAACGCCATGGCCCTGACAAGCCGTGGCAGCCCTTCAAGAGGCCGACGCTACCGGGCCTGAAGCTGATCTTCCCGGACCCGCACCGCGCACACCCCTGAAGCGACGTGAATTTCCCGCTCGCGGAATGCGCGCGCCGGATGCTCCACACCCAAAGCACGCCCGCCAGCGCCTGAGGGTGGCCCGTCAGGCACCTTCAGGGTCACACGCCACCGTCGCTCAGAAGCTCTCCCACTCGTTTTCATCACCCGAACCCGATTTGGACGCTGCCGCTGGGGCTGGCGCCGCTGCCTTCGGTTGCGCGCCCCCCGCCTTGGGTGCAGCGCCTGCGGCAGGCGATGCGCTGCCGCGGGGCGAAGGAGCTTTGGCCGCCAGGCGCGCCTGAGGCGCTGAGACGGGGGACCGAGCGAGTGGTTTCGGGGCCGGAGCCGCCGGCGCAGCCCGGTAGCTACTGGCGCTGGAGACAGGTGCCTGGGTGGCGCCGGCGCTCAACTTGAACACGGCAACCGCGTTCACCAGTTCGCCAGCTTGCGCATTGAGCGCGTTGGCCGCAGCCGCCATTTCTTCCACCAACGCTGCGTTTTGCTGTGTGGCCTGGTCCATCTGCGTGACCGCCTCGCCTACCTGAGCCACGCCTGAACTTTGCTCACTGCTGGCGGCGCTGATCTCGCCCATGATGTCGGTCACGCGCTGGATGGAGGCGACGACTTCGGTCATGGTGGCCCCAGCCTTGTCCACCAACTGACTGCCCTGCTCCACCCGCTCCACACTGGCCATGATGAGGGTCTTGATCTCCTTGGCGGCCTCGGCGCTGCGCCCGGCCAGGCTGCGCACCTCGCTGGCCACCACGGCGAAACCACGGCCCTGCTCGCCGGCACGGGCAGCCTCCACGGCGGCGTTCAGCGCCAGGATGTTGGTCTGAAACGCAATGCCGTCGATCACGCTGATGATGTCGGCGATCTTGTTGCTGCTGGCGTTGATGCCTTTCATGGTCTCGACCACCTCGGCCACTACCTGACCGCCCTGGGTGGCCACGGTTGATGCCTTCATGGCCAGTTGGTTGGCGGCGCGCGCGTTGTCGGCGTTTTGGCGCACCGTGGAGCCCAGTTCTTCCATAGATGCGGCGGTCTCTTCCAGCGCGCTGGCCTGCTGTTCGGTGCGGGCCGACAGGTCGTTGTTGCCCGACGCAATCTCCGAGCTGGACGAGGCCACGCCTTCGGCGTTTTGGCGCACGGCACTTACCGTGCTGGACAGGCTGTTGCGCATATCGGCCAGCGCATTGAGCAGCTGGCCCATTTCATCCTTGCCACCGGGGGGTACGTCCGCAGCAAGGTCGCCTTGCGCGATCGCCTGAGCGGCCCGCAACGCGTGGCCGGCAGGGCGTGTCACGGCACGCGTGATGACCACGCTCAGCAGGGCTGCCAGGACGCCGCAGACCGCAAGAGTGACCAACAACGAAACGCGCGCCGTACTGAAATCGCTGCGGATTGCTTCGACAGTCGACGCGGATTGATCGAGATTGAGCTTTTGAAGCTCATTGAGCGATTGAGCCACCGCAGTAAACGCGGCTTCCGACTCACCGGAATAAACCTTGCGAAGAGCCTCGCCAATCAGCTCCAACGACTCGCTCGTGGGAAAGTCATCTACCCCTTTGGCAATGTCCACCAGCTTTACCTGAACGGCACTGTACGCCTCCTTGCGCGTCTTATACGCAGCGAAGATATCGCGCTCCTTGTCGGTGTCCAACAAAGGCTCAAAGCCAGTCTCCAACTGGGCAATCTCTTTGGACCGCAGGGCTATCTGATCGACAAAGCCCTTGACCTCGGACGCATTGCGCGCGGTCACCAAGCCCGCCTCAGCAAGGCGCATGCGGTTGTACAGAACGCTCAGTTCCCCAGATTTCGCCACGCTGGGCAACACCTTGCCGGAAATCTCCTCGGCGTCGCTGAAGATGCGGGTCATTTGCGTCAGCGCAGTGACGCCAAGTACTGCGGTCAGCAGCATGGTGGCCAAAAAGCCAGCGCCCAGCTTGGTGCCAACGCGCAAATCGGAAATTTTCATCATGGTTCTCCGGAAGGCAGCGGTTTTGACATCCCGACGGCGGCGTTGCGCAGATTGAGCCAGCCGACATCTTGATGCGCTCCAGTCTACCAGTCAGACCACGCCTTGAGATGCCCTAAAACCCCAAGTCAACCCAGCTGCTTCAGCCTAAAAACGGCAGTTGGATGCATTTGACAGCGCTGCTGTTGGGGTGCCAGGCAAGGCGCGACGACGCGGCAGGCTCGCGCCTGCAAGGAGGAGCAACACCGCATGGCGCTCCAAAAGCGGTGCTGGCAAGTGCATAGCGCTGTCACCCCCAAGGTGAGGCTGCAAAAACAACCCAAGGCCCGAGTCCACGCGGTGTGCGCCAAGATGACAAGCGGTCAACTGCTGTATTTGGGTAAGGGGTGTCTATTTAGCTCCAGCAGCGCCACAATAGCTGGATGGAAACCCAGATGCTAACGCCAACTCCCGGGCAGGACTACCCTCGCACCTGGAATGAATTTCTTGACTGGTTTGCCACCGAAGAAGCCTGCCAGGCGT
>NZ_JBKDRI010000115.1:0-19111 GCF_046341535.1 Acidovorax sp.
CAAACGACTGAAGCTGCGAGCGCTCATCGTCCGTCAGCAGCAACTCGACTTTCGGTCTTCCTGTCCTCATGGCGGTATCTCCGTTCCCAAGATACCGCATTGGCATGCACGATTAATGCCAGAAATTAACGGGACATGACATTAGTCAGTATTGACTAAAAACCAATATAATCCGCGATTGCGCCAAAAAGGTGCAAGCCAAGTCCATTGTGCTAGCGGGTATTGGGTCTCACTTCAAGACTTGCGCCATGGCTGTTTCAAGTTTGTCCCTCTCACTAGGAAATCAATATGAAGAACTCTATCGTCCTGGCTACGTTGATCGCGGCTGCTGCACTCGCTGCCTGTGGCAAGAAGGAAGAAGCCGCTCCTGCTCCTGCTCCAGCTCCCGCTGTGGCTCCTGCACCTGCACCTGCTCCCGCTGCATCCGACGCAGCGCCTGCTGCCGCACCCGCTCCCGCAGCTTCGGACGCAGCTCCTGCCGCCGACGCCGCCAAGCCTGCTGCTGATGCCGCCGCCACGGGCGCATCCGCTGCCAAGTAAGCGGTTGCTCCGCGCTGCCTGAGCCAGCGACTGCTGGTCAGGGTAGCCCCCAAAGCCCCAGCCGATCGGTATGGGGCTTTTTTTATGCCCGAGGCCCTGGCGTAGCGCGACGATCCAGTCATTTCCCAAGGTAGTGCGGGCCACCGTGGCGGACTGTGCGAGCCAGCGCCAGGCAGTTGCCTGGCTGGACTGGGCCAGTGTAGGGGTGTTGCTTTGCGCGCTCAGGTGGGCTGCCACCACGCGCGACAGGCCAGGGTGGCGCGCGCTGCGCAGAATCTCGGCTGCGGTGGCGTTGGCGTTGGCGATCGCCTTGAGGCTACTTCAGGTCGTCGGCGATCACGCGCACGATGCGCTCGGCGTTGGCCGACGATTCCGGGGCGCCTGCTTCGTTGAGCACCGACACCGTGGTCGCATCGCCCTGGCTGCGCAAGACGATACGGAATTTCAGCGGAGGGGTCGTGGGAGACGAACCGCTGAACAGTTTACCGAAGAAGCCAGGCTCCTTCTTGTTCATCTCGGGTGCAACATAGCGGACGAAGTACGTGCCTTCGTTGCGGTTGCGGTCTTCCACGGTGAAGCCCGTGCGGTCCAGCGCAAGGCCCACGCGGCGCCATGCGCGGTCGAAGCCTTCGGCCAGCTGCAGCACAGGAACGCCGTTGATCTTGTCCATGCGGGCCAGCGGGTTGGTGGCGGCGGTTGAAGCCGCTGCCACCACCGCCTTCGACTGCTCCTGGCTCACGCCCAGCTTGACCATGAGGCGGCGCAGGAACTCGGTTTCCAGCTCGGGGTCGACCGCGCGGGGTTGCCAGACCGTATTGTCCTTGGTGACCGTGCTGTAGACCTCCTGCATTCCGCGGTGCGTGATGTAGATCTCGGTGCCGCCATTGCTGGTGCGCTCCAGGCGCGTGCGGAACTTGTCGCGTTCGCCGGTGGAGTAGATCGAATCGATCAGCTTGCCCAGCGTAGATCGGATGATGTCCTGAGGCAGTTTGGCGCGGTTTTCTGCCCAGTCAGTCTCCATGATGCCGAGGTTGGCTTCTGCCTGCGCCAGCGTGAAGCCGTTGTCCAGCCAGAACTCGCGCACGGGCTCCCAGAGCTTGTCGGCCGGGCGGTTGACGACCAGCCAGCGCTGCGCGCCGTTGCGCTCAATGCGGACATCGCCCAGCGCCACTGCGGCCGCATTGGCCGTTCCTGTAGGCTGCGCTGCGGCCTGGCCGGCCTGCATCGCCGCTGCCGACACTGAACTGCCGGGGATGGCGTAGCGGGTCTCGCGCGACAGTTGGGTCAGATCGGGCGGGACTTCCAGCGTCGAGCCTTTGGCGGCGCTCTTGTAGTCGATCTTGTCGCCTTCCAGGACGGAGCAGCCGGTCAGGGCGACGGCCAGGGCCAGCAGGCCGAGTCGGTGGGATGCAGCTTTCACGCGGGAATCCTTGGAGAGTGTCTCAGTCGAAATGGAGGGGCGCGGCCCGGTTCAGAGAAGGCCGCTGGTGCGCAGGGCCGATTCCACCGCCGCCTCGTTGCTGCTGGACAGCGGGGTCATGGGCAGGCGCATCGTGCCGCCGCACAGGCCCATGCGTGCCATGGCCCACTTCACAGGAATCGGGTTGGCCTCGATGAAGAGGTTTTTGTGCACGGGCATCAGCTGAAACTGGATTTCCATGGCGCGGCGCACATTGCCTGCCAGGGCCGCCGCACACAGCTCGTGCATGAGCCGGGGCGCGACGTTGGCCGTGACGCTGATGTTGCCGTGCCCGCCGCACAGCATCAGTGCCACGGCGGTCGGATCGTCGCCCGAATACACGCCAAAGCCCTGGGGCACATCGCGGACGAGCCACTGCGCGCGCTCGATGTTGCCGGTGGCTTCCTTGATGCCGATGATGCCGGGCATCTGCGCCAGACGCAGGACCGTGTCGTGCTGCATATCGGCCACCGAGCGGCCGGGCACGTTGTACAGAATGACGGGCAGATCGCCGGTGGCCTCGGCGATGGCCTTGAAGTGCTGGTACTGGCCTTCCTGAGTGGGCTTGTTGTAGTAGGGCACTACCTGCAGTTGGCTGTCGGCCCCCACCTTTTTGGCGAACCGGGCCAGCTCGATCGCCTCGGCCGTGGAATTGGCTCCGCAGCCTGCCATGATGGGCACGCGCTTGGCAGCCTGCTCCACGGCCACGCGGATGATCTCGCAGTGCTCTTGCACATTGACCGTGGGCGATTCGCCCGTGGTGCCGACAACGCCAATGCAGTCGGTACCTTCGGCGATGTGCCAGTCGATCAGTTTGCGCAGCGCCGGGTAGTCCACGCTACCGTCCTCGTGCATGGGAGTAACGAGGGCGACGATGCTGCCCGTGAGGGCGACGGAAGAAGAGGTCATGTCCGCAGTGAGAAACGGTAAGCGCGCATTCTAACTAGCCCGCATGTTTCCCCAGGGACGCGTCCGAGTGGGCGGTGATGCGGTGCGCTGGCAAGGCGCAAGCACGCTGCGGGCGCGTGCCCACAAGGAGGAGCAACGCAGCCAGCGTGCCGCAGCACGGCTCCATCGGGGGTGTAGCGCTCAGCGTTCATTGGATTGGGCACTCGAGGCCAGGAAACTGTGCATGAATCGGGCGTCTCGGGACATCAAAGAGCGACCTGGTGAAATGTGCGGGGCTAGCCGCACGCAGCCAGCGGGTAGCGCACGGGCGCAGCCGACCGAGGGTGTTCCCGCACGGCTGCAATCCGTTGCACGAAACGCCCCGGATGATCGATAAATCCGTCTTCATAAGCCACCACGCGCAGCCCGGCGCAGGCAAGCATCAGCTCGCCCGGTTGCAGCAGAAAGTCGGGTCGGCTTGGGCGACCGACGGTTTCATTGCCAGCCGCAAAGGTCTCGTAGATCAGCACGCCGCCCAGCGCCACGCTCTCGACCAGCGTTGGTAAAAGTGGCCGCCACAGGTAGTTGGTCACCACCACACCCGCAAACTGGCGGCCTGCCAGCGGCCAGGGGCTGTTTTCGATGTCGGCGAGCACCAGTTCGCCCAGCCCGGCACAGGCCGCCAGCGCCTGCTCGGACCGGTCCACCCCGACCACGGCCAGGTTGCTGCTGCGCAGCCAGCGCAGATGGCGGCCCGCGCCACAGGCCACGTCCAGCACGGTGCCACTGGCGGGAATCAGGTGCGTCCAGCGGCGCACCCAGTCAGAGGGGGCTTCTATTCCGTGCATGGTGGGTGCTTCAAAAATGATAGCTATCAGCGCTTACGCATCAAGCGCGACTGGTCTAAAACATCTTGACCCGTGGGCCAGCGCTCAGAAACATGCCCACAGCTGGTCGGCCAGCATCACCATGAACTCGGGCACGGTGTACATGCCGAACACCGCCAGGCAGGCCAGCACTGCGGCCAGCCAGGCGGCCCAGCGCAGCGCGTGTGACCGGGGTGCCGGTACGTGCGGTGGCGCTGGTGCATCGGCACGGGGTGGAGCAGAGGATGTCATGCGGGGTGGGCCCGGGGAGCGTTGTGCCGCCTTCCTCAGGCCGGCTGCGGGGCTGCGCGCTGGATGGGGCTTTCCTTGACCGGCAGGTTCACCAGCCCGGCAAACACGCCCAGGGCGATGGCGATGTACCACACCACATCGTAGCTGCCCGTGGCGTCATACAGGTAGCCGCCCAGCCACACCCCCAGGAAGCTGCCGATCTGGTGACTGAAGAATACGAACCCGCCCAGCATCGACAGGTGCTGCACACCAAAAATCTGTGCAATGGTGGCATTGGTGGGCGGCACGGTGGACAGCCACAGCGTGCCCATCACCGCCGAGAAGACGTACACCGACAGGGGCGACAGCGGCACGACGAGAAAGATGCTGATCGCCACGGCCCGCGCAAAGTAGATGAACGCCAGGATGTGGCGCTTTGGCATGCGCTGACCCAGCGCGCCCGCCACGTACGTGCCCACGACGTTGAACAGCCCGATGAGCGCCAGCGCGTAGCTAGCCACCTGCGGCGACAGGCCGTGGTCCTTGAGATAGCTGGGCATGTGCACGCCAATGAACACCACCTGAAAGCCGCACACAAAATAGCCTGCCATCAGAAGGTTGAAGCTGGGGTAGCGAAACGCTTCGCCCAGCGCCTGGAGAATGGTTTGCTCGCGCTGGACCGGGGCTGAGCCCTTGAATCCGGGTTCGCGCAGGCCAAAGGCAAGCGGCACGATCATCAGCACCATGAGCGACAGTGCCAGCAGGGCCTGCTGCCAGCCCAGGCCGGCAATCAGCCAGCCCTCCACCGGCACCATCAAGAACTGGCCGAACGACCCGGCCGCTGCCGCCACGCCCATGGCCCAGGACCGGCGCTCCGGCGCAATCTGCCGCCCCAGCACACCGTAAATGACGGCATAGGTGGTGCCCGCCTGTGCAGCCCCAATGAGCACACCGGCGGTGAGCGCAAAAAGCAGGGGCGTGGGGGACAGAGCCATGCCCGCCAGCCCCAGGCCATACAGCACAGCGCCGCCGATCAGCACGCGAAACGCGCCAAACCGGTCGGCCACCATGCCGGCAAAAATGCCGATCAGTCCCCATGAAATGTTCTGGATGGCAATGGCCAGTGCAAACGACTGGCGGGTCCAGCCCATTTCCTGCGTGATGGGCAGCAGCCACAGCCCGAAGCCGTGGCGAATACCCATGGAGAGCGTGACGATGGCTGCGCCGCACGCAAGCACCTGGAACATGGACAGTTTGGGGGGATTCATAGACATGCCCTTGAATGTAGCCAATTCGCCCCCGAGTTGCCTGACGCCTTGGAGAACTCAGAGCGCTGCACCATTGAACTGGTTTTTTATCCAGCATTTAAGGCGGTGCAGCACTACAATCCGCCCCATGTCTTCCAAACCGTCTTCCGTCTCTGCCAGCGAATATTCCGAAGGCTCGATCCGCGTGCTCAAGGGCCTGGAGCCCGTCAAGCAGCGCCCGGGCATGTACACCCGCACCGACAACCCCCTGCACATCATCCAGGAAGTGCTGGACAACGCTGCCGACGAGGCCCTGGCGGGCTTCGGCAAGAAGATCAAGGTCACGCTGCACGCCGATGGCTCGGTCAGCATCGAGGACGATGGCCGGGGCATTCCATTTGGCATGCACCCCGAGGAAAAGGCCCCGGTGATCGAACTGGTCTTCACCCGGCTGCATGCGGGCGGCAAGTTTGACAAGGGCAAGGGCGGGGCTTACAGCTTTTCGGGCGGCCTGCACGGCGTGGGCGTGAGCGTGACCAACGCGCTGGCCACCCGACTGGAAGCCACCAGCCACCGCGAGGGGCAGGCGGCGCGGCTGGTGTTCTCGGGCGGCGATGTGATCGAGCCCCTGGCGGCCCGCCCGCTGGAGGCCGGCGAGCGCAAGCAGGGCACCACCGTGCGCGTGTGGCCTGACGCCAAATACTTCGAGTCGAGCGCGCTGCCCATGGGCGAGCTCACGCACCTGCTGCGCAGCAAGGCGGTGCTGATGCCTGGCGTGTCGGTCTCGCTCATCAACGAGAAGACGCGCGACACACAAACCTGGCAATACAAGGGCGGCCTGCGCGACTACCTCATGCAGACGCTCAGCGGTGATCCGGTGATCCCGCTGTTCGAGGGCGAGGGCTTTGCCGACCGCCACAACGAGAGCTTTGCCGAAGGCGAGGGCGCCTCGTGGTGCGTGGCCTTCACCGAAGACGGCCAGCCCATGCGCGAGAGCTACGTCAACCTGATCCCCACCAGCGCGGGCGGCACGCACGAAAGCGGGCTGCGCGACGGGCTTTTCAACGCCGTCAAAAGCTTCATCGAACTGCACGGCCTGCTGCCCAAGGGTGTCAAGCTGCTGCCCGAAGACGTGTTTGCCCGCGCCAGCTACGTGCTGAGCGCCAAGGTGCTCGACCCGCAGTTTCAGGGCCAGATCAAAGAGCGGCTGAACTCGCGCGACGCGGTGCGCCTGGTCAGCGGCTTTGTGCGCCCGGCGCTCGAACTGTGGCTCAACCAGCATGTCGATTACGGCAAGAAGCTGGCAGAACTCGCCATCAAGGCCGCGCAGACGCGCCAAAAAGCCGGCCAGAAGGTCGAAAAGCGCAAGGGCTCGGGCGTGGCCGTGCTGCCCGGCAAGCTGACCGACTGCGAAAGCCGCGATACCAGCCACAACGAAGTCTTTCTGGTCGAGGGCGACTCGGCCGGTGGCAGCGCCAAGATGGGCCGCGACAAAGAAAGCCAGGCCATCCTGCCGCTGCGCGGCAAGGTGCTCAACACCTGGGAGGTGGAGCGCGACCGGCTGTTTGCCAACAACGAAATCCACGATATCTCGGTGGCCATCGGCGTGGACCCGCATGGGCCCCATGATTCGCCTGACCTCTCGGGCCTGCGCTATGGCAAGGTCTGCATCCTGTCCGATGCCGATGTGGATGGCTCGCACATCCAGGTGCTGCTGCTCACGCTGTTTTTTCGCCACTTTCCCAAGCTCATCGAGGCGGGCCACATCTACGTGGCACGCCCGCCGCTGTTTCGCGTGGACGTGCCCGCTCGCGGCAAAAAGCCCGCCGCCAAGATGTACGCGCTGGACGAGGGCGAGCTCACGGCCATCCTCGACAAATGCGCCAAGGACGGCGTGCCGCGCGAGAAGTGCCAGATCAGCCGCTTCAAGGGCCTGGGCGAGATGAACGCCGAGCAGTTGTGGGAAACCACGCTCAACCCCGACACCCGCCGCCTGCTGCCCGTGCAACTGGGCGACATGGACTTTGCCGCCACCGAAGGCCTGATCACCAAGCTCATGGGCAAGGGCGAAGCTGCCGCCCGCCGCGAGCTGATGGAGCTGCATGGTGATGCGGTCGAGATTGACATCTGACGCCTGCGCCTGCCGGCGTACCTTATTTTGCTATCAGAAAATAGCTGCCTGTGCATTTTTATACGTGCTGCAGCCACTTTTGACGCCAAAGCCGATGAGTGATTTGCAGGGGTAGTTAATTGTTCTCGTGAGATTTCAGGTGTGTTTTATCAATATCTGTTGGGCCATGAGACTGACATCTGACTCAAAATTTTTAGCCTAGCTCTATGATCGACGAAACTAATTTCCGTGCCTTGGCCTTGCATTTGGGGTTTTCGGCAGACCTGCAAGAAGTCAGCGACGTCTTATGCAAAACGTACGGTGAAAACGGCGAAACCATCCGCATCGACTTCAGTGCGCAGCGCATCGATTACCCATGGAATCACGGGTTTAAAGTCAATCGTGCCGATACCTGCAATTTCTCTTCTTCGGAAAATGCCGTCGTTTTGGAGTGCGTTCACCGTTTGCTTGAAAAGGGCTACAAACCCCAGCACATCGAGCTAGAACCCGAGTGGAAACTAGGGCATGGCGGTAAAAGCGGCAGGGCCGACATTTTGGTGCGCGATCAACAGGGCACAGCCCTACTCATCATCGAATGCAAAACCGCAGGGCGGGAATTTGAAAAGGCCTGGAAAGACACGCTTGAAGACGGCGCGCAACTCATCAGCTATGTGGAGCAAGAAAAGGCAACCCAATTCATTTGCCTTTACGCCAGCGAGTTCGACGCCAAAGCGGGCAAAGTCCTCACCAGCCAGCGCATCATCAGCGTCAAAGACAATCCGCAGATTCTGCTGGATCAACCCAAAGCGCAGTCTTTCAAAGATGCCACCAACGCCAAAGAGCGATTTAAGGCCTGGAAAGAAACTTACCGGCAAGAGTTCACCGAAGTTGGCGTTTTTGAAGACAACATCCAGCCCTACCAAATCGGCAAAAGCAAATACACCTTTGCCGATGACACCCGCCCCCTGATTGCCTCTGACATCAAAGGCAAGTATCACCATTTTCGCACCATCTTGCGTAAACACAATGTGTCGCGCCGCGAAAACGCGTTTGAGGTCTTGGTCAATCTATTCGTCTGCAAAATCGTCGATGAAATGGAGCACCCCGATGACCTACGCTTTTACTGGAAAGGCATTGCCTACGACAACTACTACGACCTGGTAGACCGCCTGCAAGCCCTGTACAAAACCGGCATGCAGCGCTTTTTGGACCAAGACATTGTGTATGTCAGCAATGCCGACATCGACCGAGCCTTTTGGCCCGTTAAGAAAAAACGCAACGCCGTCAAAGATGAAATCAAGCGGCTGTTCAGAGAACTTAAATTTTTCAAAGGCATGGACTTTGAGTTCATCAAAGTTTTTAACCAAACCTACTTCGACCGCAACGCCAAAATCCTGATCGAAATCATCCAAATGTGGCAAGGCTACCGCCTCACAGGCAGCAGCCAAAACCAATTCTTGGGCGACATGTTTGAGTACTTTCTGGACAACGGCATCAAGCAAAGCGAAGGGCAGTTTTTCACGCCAGTGCCCATTTGCAAATTCATTGTGAGCAGTTTGCCGTTGGAGCAACTCATCGCCAACACCAGCGAACCGCTCAAAGCGATTGACTACGCCTGTGGCTCAGGCCATTTTTTGACCGAATACGCCGCCCAGTTACCAACGCTCTTACGGGACCACAAGCAGCAAGCCAATACCAGCAAATGGTACGCAAGCATCTACGGCATCGAAAAAGAAGACCGCCTGGCCAAAGTGGCCAAGGTGTCGGCTTTCATGTACGGCTTCAACGACATTCACATCCTGGACGCCGATGCGCTGGTGCGCCACCCTGACATCACCGAAGAAGGCCACGATATCCTGGTGGCCAACCCCCCGTTTTCGGTGGAAGACTTTTTGCAAACCGTGCCCGAAGACGAGCGCGAGCGTTACACCCTGTTGGCCAATGCCAACGACCTCTCCAACAAAAACGTGCAGTGCTTCTTTTTAGAGAGGGCGCAGCAACTCTTAAAGCCCGGTGCGGTCATGGGCGTGATCGTGCCCAGCTCCATACTCAGCAACACCGATGGCATGCATGTGGCCACTCGGCAAATCTTGCTCAAGTACTTTGACTTTGTGGCCATCACCGAGCTGGGCGGCAGCACCTTTGGCAAGACGGGCACCAACACCGTGGTGCTGTTCATGCGGCGCAAAAGCGAGCGACCCGAAGCGGCAGAACACTTGGCCAACCGGGTGCAAGACTACTTTGAAGACTGGGCCACAGAAGCCCAAACCGGCGGCGGTGAATACCAAGACCTGGACATCGTGCGCCAATACTGCGCCCATATGGGCGTGCCTTTTGAGCACTACACCAGCCTGCTGCAAGGTCAACCCAGCGCAGAGCTGCTGGCCGGCGACAGTTTCAAAGATTACCGCCGTGCCTTTGACGAGGCTACCGAAACCAAAAAACGCATTGCCAGCAAAGACTTCCAAAAACAAAGCCCAGAGAGCCAGCAAACCGAATTGACCCAGCGCTTTACGAAGTTTTGCCGCGAGCGCGAGCAAAACAAACTGTTTTATTACCTGTTGGCTGCGCACAACCCCACGCCTGTGTTGTTGGTCAAAGGCCCCAGCGACAACAAAGCTCAGCAGCAATTTTTAGGCTACGAATGGAGCGGTGCCAAAGGCCAAGAAGGCATACGCTACTTGGGCGGCGAGTCGGTGCGCGACATTGCAACGCCGTTATTTGACCCCCAAAACCGCGGCAATGCCAGCAAAATAAGTCACGTCATTCGGCAGGCCTTTGCGGGCCAGGCGTTGCAAATTCCGACTGAGCTGCAAGCCTATGTGACACAGGCCTCGTTGACCGATTTGTTGGAGTTTGGACGGGTGGAGTTTGATGCGGTGGTGTCGTTGACGGTAAAAATTGCAACTGCAATATCAAGTAAATGGCCTATTGTTCTCGTACGAGATGTTGCTGTACTTAACCCCAGCAGGTCTGCACTCAAAAATCTGTCTCCAGACACTAAGGTCTCATTTATTGAAATGGCTGCTGTGAGTGAAGAGGGGTACATTGAACAAGAAAAATCTGCTGTTCGGCCGCTATCCGATTTCAAAGGTGCTAGCTACACAAACTTTACAGACGATGACGTGCTCATCGCAAAGATCACGCCTTGCATGGAAAACGGGAAAAGTGCGTTGGTCCGAAATTTAGTTAGCGGTATTGGATTTGGGAGTACAGAGTTTCACGTGATCAGAGCTGACATGCTTCGACTCTTACCGGGGTATCTCTTTGTTTATCTCAACAGAGTGCAAGTCCGAAAAAATGCTGAACAAAAAATGACTGGGTCCAGCGGGCATAGGAGAGTGCCAGAATCTTTCTACGCAGACCTGAAAATTCCCTTGCCGCCTTTGAATATCCAACAAAAAATCGTTGACGAATGCGATGCGGTTTATCAAGCTGTAGAAGCGGCCAAGGCAGAAATCGCGCAGGCTCGTCATTCGGTCACGTTGGCGTTTGAACAGGCCGTGCAGGCAGCAAGTAAAGAAGTCAAACTGAGCAACCCTGACTTGTTTGATATTTTTATTGGCAAACGTGTGCTCAAAAGCGAGATCACGCACGACGACTCAGGGATACCCGTCTACAGCGCCAATGTGTTGCAGCCCTTTGGTTTTACGAAAAACCAATTTCTAGACGACTTTTCCAGAGATTCAGTGTTGTGGGGTATCGATGGCGATTGGATGGTGAGCCTCATTCAGGCGGGTACAAAGTTTTATCCTACTGACCACTGCGGCGTTGTTCGGGTTAAGCCAAGCACAGGCATTCATCCGCGTTACCTTGCTATGGCACTGGAAGAAGAGGGCAAGCGGGTGCGCTTTAGCCGCAGCAACCGCGCAAAAACGGAAGCGATCAAAAACCTCAAACTCCGTTTTCCTTCGCCGGATTTGCAGGCCAAAGTGAGTGATGCTGCGGTGTTTGCTGATCAAACCATTGCAGCGGCCATGGCCACCATTGCCGCTGCCCCCGCGCAAAAGCAAGCCATTTTGCAGAAGTATTTATGACCTCCCGCCCCATCGCCCCTGCACATGCAGCCTTGCCCCTGCACGAAACCGTGCGTCAGCTTCTGCTGTCTGTCCGGTCGCAGGTGCGCCAATCAGTCAACACCGCTATGGTGCAGACCTATTGGCAGATTGGGCGGCTCATTGTGGAAGACGAGCAGGGCGGTGAGAAGCGCGCGGCCTATGGGCGGCGGGTTCTGGAAGACCTTTCTAAGCGCCTGACGGATGAATTTGGCGGCGGCTTCTCTGTGCAAAGCCTGTGGAACTATCGCCAGTTTTATATGACTTTTTCAATTCCCTCCGCACTGCGGAGAGAATTGACTTGGACGCATTACAAATCGTTAATCCGTATTGATAACGAACAAGCCCGCGACTGGTATGCCCGCGAAGCGGCCGAGCAAGGCTGGAGCGTGCGGGCTTTGGATCGACAAATCTCCACCTTGTTTTACGAGCGCCTGCTCAGTACCCAAGATACTGGCAAGCAGGGTGTGAAAAACGAGGCTATCGCGAACATCGCCAAAGAAGCCCCGCCCGACCCGCGCGACTTTATTCGCGACCCCTATGTGCTGGAGTTTTTGGGTGCACAGCCAGCCCATGGTCTTTATGAAAAAGACCTGGAACAAGGCTTGCTAGACCAGTTGCAAAAATTTTTGCTGGAGCTGGGCAAGGGCTTTGCCTTTGTGGCGCGGCAAAAGCATGTGCGGGTAGAAGGCGAAGACTGTTTCCTCGACCTGGTGTTTTACAACTACCTCCTTAAGTGCTTTGTGCTGGTGGATTTGAAGGTAGGCAAGCTCGCGCACCAGGATGTAGGGCAAATGGACATGTATGTGCGGGTGTTTGATGAGCAGTACCGAAGCAACGGGGACAACCCCACGCTCGGCCTGATTCTGTGCTCCGAGCGCAACGCGGCGGTGGCCAAATACTCACTGTTGGCAGACAAGCCCCAGTTGTTTGCCAGCAAATATCAGGCCTTGGTTCCAACGGAAGATGAGTTGCGCGCCGAACTTGAGCGTGACCGGGCTCTGCTTGAAAGCAGGTGCTGATATGGCTTGGTGCGAAGTCAAAGAACCATACCCCAAGCGTTGTGCCTCCGAGGTGGAGGTCGACGTTTGATGCGTCTTCGTACTGCTGTGCCCTGTTTTTTCATCACAAAAGCAGCTGTTTGGCCGACCCCAAGGTCAACGTCGGCGTCGGTGCGCGTTATCTGCGCCTGTTGCTCGACATGTTCCCCGGCCGTACCGATTTGGCTCTCGCATCGCACGACGCAGGCGAGGGCGCAGTTCAAAGGGCAGGCAACAAAGTGCCCAATTACGAAGAAACCCAAGACTACGTGCGTGCGGGGCTGGGCCTTCACGCCCAGCTCAAGCCCGCGGGCGCCGTGCTCCGTGCGGGCGTTGGCGTGCCCGTTGGCGCAGGCCGTGTGCGCGTGCAGTTGCAAGGCGGTTTGGTGGGCCGAGGCAATTTGCCAGATGCTGGCTTTGGCGGTGCGGCAGTCGCCCCACACGGCTGGGCGGCTGCGATGAACCCTATCAACCTCGTATTTGAGGGCATTACGCTGCTGCAAGCCTTTTGCCTGTGATGCCCACACCCCTTGGATATGACCCCCGATACCGAAGAGCGACGAACCGAATGAGCGACCAACCCACTCTTGATTTCACCACCGCAGGCGACGACGGGGGCGACTCCCTGGGCCTGGCGGGCTACGCCCAGCGGGCCTATCTGGAATACGCGCTGTCGGTCGTCAAGGGCCGCGCGCTGCCCGATGTGTGCGATGGCCTGAAGCCCGTGCAGCGGCGTATTTTGTATTCGATGGACCGCATGGGCCTGGGCTACAGCGGCCCCACGCGCAGCGCGGCGGCCAAGCCCGTCAAGAGCGCGCGCGTGGTGGGCGATGTGCTGGGCCGATTCCACCCCCACGGCGACCAGTCGGCCTACGACGCGCTGGTGCGCATGGCGCAGGACTTTGCCCAGCGCTACCCGCTCATCGATGGCCAGGGCAACTTCGGCAGCCGCGATGGCGATGGCGCTGCGGCCATGCGCTACACCGAGGCGCGCCTGTCGCGCATCACCAGCCTGCTGCTCGATGAAATCGACGAAGGCACCGTGGATTTCATGCCCAATTACGACGGCAGCACCGAGGAGCCGCGCCAGCTGCCCGCCCGCCTGCCGTTTGCGCTGCTCAATGGCGCCAGCGGCATTGCCGTGGGCCTGGCCACCGAGATTCCCAGCCACAACCTGCGCGAGATTGCGGACGCCTGCATCGCGCTCATCAAGACGCCAACGCTCAGCCCCGAAGACCTGCTGGCCATCGTGCCCGGCCCGGACTACCCCGGCGGCGGTCAGATCATCAGCAGTGCAGGCGATATTGCCGACGCCTACCGCACGGGCCGCGGCAGCCTCAAGGTGCGCGCGCGCTGGAAGATCGAAGACATGGCGCGGGGCCAATGGCAACTGGTGGTCACCGAGCTGCCCCCCGGCGTGAGCACGCAGCGCGTGCTGGAAGAGATCGAGGAGATCACCAACCCCAAGGTCAAGGCCGGCAAGAAGGCGCTGAGCCAGGACCAGACACAGCTCAAGGCCAGCATGCTGGCCGTGCTGGATGTGGTGCGCGACGAGTCGAGCAAGGACGCGCCCGTGCGCCTGGTGTTCGAGCCCAAGACGGGCAAGACCCCGCAGCAGGAGCTGATCACCGCGCTGCTGGCCCACACCAGCCTGGAAACCTCAGCCCCCATCAACCTCACGATGGTGGGCCTGGATGGCAAGCCCGTGCAGAAGTCGCTGCGGCAGATGCTGGAAGAGTGGATTGCCTTTCGCCAGACCACCATCACCCGCCGCACCCAGTATCGTTTGGCCAAGGTGCTGGACCGCATCCACATCTTCGAAGGCCGGCAGATCGTGCTGCTCAATATCGACGAGGTGATTGCCATCATCCGCGAGGCCGAGGAGCCCAAGGCCGCGCTGATGGCGCGCTTTCACCTGAGCGACCGGCAGGCCGAGGACATTCTTGAAATCCGTCTGCGCCAGCTTGCGCGGCTCGAAGCCATCCGGATCGAGCAGGAGCTCAAAGAACTGCGCGAAAGCCAGGGCAAGCTCGAAGACATCCTGAACCACCCCGGGTCGCTGCGCCGCACCATGGTCAAGGAAATCGAGGCCGACGCCAAGACCTTTGCCGACGCGCGCCGCACCCTCATCCAGGCCGAGAAAAAGGCCGTGGCTGAAGTGAAGGTGGTGGACGAACCCGTGACGGTGGTGGTGTCGCAAAAAGGCTGGGTGCGTGCCCGCACCGGCCATGGGCACGAGGCCGCCAGCTTCGCCTTCAAGGCCGGGGACGGCCTGTACCGCACGTTTGAGTGCCGCACCATCGACACCCTGCTGGCGTTTGGCAGCAACGGCCGCGTCTATTCGGTGCCCGTGGCAGCGCTGCCGGGCGGGCGGGGCGATGGCCAGCCCGTCACCACGCTGATCGAGCTGGAAACGGGCACGCAGGTACTGCACTACTTTGCGGGCCCGGCGCAGGCCCAGCTGTTGCTGTCCAGCTCAGCCGGGTACGGCTTTGTGGCCGCGGTGGAGAGCATGGTCTCGCGCCAAAAGGGCGGCAAAGCGTTTGTGACGCTCGCCGAGGGCGAAACCCTGTGCGCGCCGTCGCACGCCGCCGGCACCACGGGCAGCCAGCCGCTGGCGTCCGCCACCCATGTGGCCTGCGCGTCCACCGGCGGGCGCATCCTGACGTTTGAGATCAGCGAGCTCAAGACGCTGGCCAACGGCGGGCGCGGCCTGATGTTGATCGACCTGGAACCCAAGGACATGCTCGCGGGCGCTGCGGCCTACACGCGCAGCATTCGCATCGACGGCATCGGCCGTGGCGGCAAGCAGCGCGAAGAAACGCTGGAAATCCGATCGCTGAACAATGCCCGCGCCCTGCGCGGCCGCAAGGGCAAGCTGGCGGATCTGGGCTTCAAACCGACGGCCGTGTCCCGGCTGGAGTGACCCTAAAAACGGCAGTTGACCGCTTGTCATCTTGGCGCACACCGCACGGACTCGAGCCTTGGGTTGTTTTTGCAGCCTCACCTTTGGGGTGACAGCGCTATGCACTTGCCAGCACCGCTTTTTGGAGCGCCATGCGGTGTTGCTTCTCCTTGCAGGCACGAGCCTGTCGCGTCGTCGCGCCTTGCCTGGCACCCCAACAGCAGCGCTGGCAAATGCATCCAACTGCCGTTTTTAGGTGACTTGGCGTCGCATCAAGATCGATCTGCGGCCATGCACCCACGGCAGGGGCACCGGGGGCATGCCCCCCGGTCGGGCGATCAGGCCAGTTCGGCGATCAGCTCGATTTCTACGCAGGCCCCCATGGGGATCTGGGCCACGCCGAAAGCGCTGCGTGCATGCAGGCCTTTTTCACCAAAGACCTGGCCCAGCAGTTCACTGGCGCCGTTGGTCACCAGGTGCTGTTCGGTGAAGTCACCGGTGGAATTCACCAGACTCATCACCTTCACGATGCGCTGAACCTTGTTCAGGTCGCCACCGCAGGCGGCTTGCAGGGTTCCCATCAGGTCGATGGCCACGGCGCGCGCGGCGGCCTTGCCTTCTTCCGTGGTGATGTCGCGGCCAAGCTGCCCCGCCCAGGGCTTACCGTCCTTGCGGGCGATGTGTCCGGACAGGAAGACCAGCTTGCCGGTCTGCACGTAGGGCACGTAGGCTGCGGCGGGCACCGAGACCGGGGGCAGAGTGATGTTGAGTTCGTTGAGCTTGTCGTAAACGTTCATGGGTTTCCTTGGAGGGTGCACGAAGAAGGTGGAACTCGGCCCGGGCGATGCCCGTGTGCGACAGCAGCCTGGGGGCCAATCAGCACAAGTGTTACACAGTCATCCTCGCCAGGCGCAGCCCCGTCCTGCTGGGCGGCGCATTAGCATCAGCCCATGTCTCTTGTAAGAGCTCCTAATGATTCCCGCGCCGACGCGACTGGAAACCGCGGCGGTTCCGGGTCTGCCAGCGGGTCATGGAGCGCCGCCGATGCGCCAGAAGCGACCGCTGTGCGCCTGTGGCCGGTGCCTGCGTGGCTGATGGGGCTGGTGGTGGGTGCCGCGCTGCAGTTGCAGCAGCCGGCCCTGTGGCATGAGGCCGCCTACGCTGCGTGGGCCATCGCAGGCGCGGCAGGGGCTGTGGCGTGTCGCGCCGCGGCGCAGGTGCGGGCGGCGCTGCGGTGGCGTCACGCGGTGCACGGCGTGGCGCTGCTGGCGGGCATTGCCCTCATGTTTGCAGTGTGCGGTCTGCGCGCGCACAGCACCCTGGCCGACCGGCTTGAACCCTCGCTGGAAGGGCGTGATCTGCGCATCACGGCCGTGGTGGCGGCGATGCCGCAGGTCAACGAGGCGGCCACCCGGCTGCGTATGCGGGTGGAGTCTGCCCGGATGGAAGGCGTGGGCCCGGTGCGCCTGCCGCCGCTGATCGACGTGGCATGGTATGCGGGCGCGTTCCGCGAGTCTGCTGGCGAAGTGGCCTTGCAGCGGCAGCCCCAGCCCCTGCGCGCCGGAGAGCGTTGGGAGATGACGGTACGCCTGAAGGCGCCGCACGGACTGAGCAATCCGCATGGGTTTGACTTTGAGTTGTGGGCCTGGGAGCAGGGCGTGCAGGCCACCGGCTATGTCCGGGCAGGCGCCCGGGATGCGCCGCCGGTGCGCCTGGGGGCAACCTGGCAGTATCCGGTGGAGCAGGTCCGGCAGTCGGTGCGCGACGCCATCGTGGAGCGCCTTGTCCATGCGAGCGATAGCGACAATCCTGCCCGCGCGCGCATTGCCGGCGTGGTGGCGGCGCTGGTCACCGGAGACCAGCGCGCCATCGACAGGGCCGACTGGGACGTCTTTCGCGCCACCGGCGTGGCGCATCTGATGAGCATTTCGGGTTTGCACATCACTCTCTTTGCGTGGCTGGCTGCGCTGTGCGTGGGGGCGTTGTGGCGGCGGTCCGCACGCCTGTGCCTGGCGGTTCCTGCGCCCTCGGCCGCGCTGGTGGCGGGCGTATTGCTGGCGAGCGCGTATGCTCTGTTCAGCGGTTGGGGCGTGCCGGCCCAGCGCACGGTGATCATGCTGGGCACGATGGCGCTACTGACGCTCAGCGGGCGTCGCTGGCCCTGGCCCCAGGTGTGGCTGCTGGCCTGTGCGGCCGTGGTGGTGGCTGACCCGTGGGCGCTGGCCCAGGCGGGGTTCTGGCTGAGCTTTGTCGCCGTGGGCATCCTGTTTGCTACGAATACGATAGCTACAAGTCTCATTGCGACAGGCGTAATGCGGCATTTTTATGCCCTTTTGCGTGAACAGTGGGTGGTCACGCTCGCGCTCACCCCGCTCACGCTGCTGTTGTTTGGCCAGATTTCCGTGGTGGGTTTCGCCGCCAACCTGGTGGCCATCCCCTGGGTCACCCTGGTGGTCACGCCGCTGGCGCTGGGCGGCATGGTCTGGGCGCCGCTGTGGAACCTGTCGGCGCTTAGCCTGCAGCCCCTTGCCGCGCTGCTGCAGTGGCTGGCCCAGTGGCCGTGGGCCGTGGTGTTTGTACCCGCAGCGCCCTGGTGGGCAGGCGCTGCTGCCCTGGTCGGGGGAGTGCTGTTGGCCATGCCGCTGCCCTGGCGGCTGCGGCTGCTCGCTTTGCCGCTGCTGATTCCTGTGATGGGATGGCAGCCTGCCCGGCCCGCCGCCGGGCAGTTTGAACTGCTGGCTGCCGATATCGGCCAGGGCAATGCGGTGCTGGTGCGTACGGCCAGCCACACCTTGCTGTACGACACGGGGCCCCGTTTCAGTCGCGAAAGCGATGCCGGACACCGGGTGCTGGTGCCGCTCTTGCGTGCGCTGGGCGAGAAGGTGGATGTGCTCATGCTCAGCCACCGTGACGCCGACCACACCGGCGGGGCCGCGGCGGTGCTTGCCCAGCAGCCGCTGGCCCGGGTGACGGGCTCGATCGATGCCGACCACGCGCTGCAGTGGCAGCGGCCTGTGACGCCGTGTCTGGCAGGCCAGCGCTGGCAGTGGGACGGCGTGAATTTTGAGGTGCTCCACCCCTTGGACGGTCAAGACGTTTCGGCGGTCAAGCCCAATGCGCGCAGTTGCGTCCTCCGAGTTTCTGCCACAGCGGGGAGCCAGGCCAGCGCCTTGCTGGTGGGCGACATCGAGGCCGCGCAGGAGGCCGCGCTGGTGGCCCGGGCCGCGCCATTGCTGCGAGCAGACTGGTTGCTGGTGCCTCACCATGGCAGCAAAACGTCGTCGTCGGCCGCGTTCCTGGATGCTGTGCGGCCGCGCACCGCTTTGGTGCAGGCGGGCTATCGCAACCGCTTCGGTCACCCCGCCCCGGATGTGGCCGCGCGCTACCGTGAGCGAGGCATTGCACTGGTGGAGTCTTCCGTGTGTGGCGCTGCCACCTGGCGATCGTCCGAGCCCGATCAGCCTGCGTGCGAGCGCGATCGATCACGCCGCTACTGGCACCACAGGCCGGGGGGCGTGACCGCCGCCCACCTGCCACATCGACGGTGCGCGATCGGTGACGTGGCAGCCGCAGCGCCGCGATTGCGCCCCGCGCCTGGATCCGCTGGCAGCGCCCTGGGGGCGCAGCAGGCTAGGAGCCTGTCGGACTTGGAGCGTCGAAAGCGAAAATCGGCCCCAGCGAGGACAGTTTTTGCCGAATTTGCAGCCCCATAGCCGAGCTATGGGGCAAAAAGGCGGTTAAAAATGGACCGCTGCGGTCGATTTGCAGCC
>NZ_JBKDRI010000116.1:0-14404 GCF_046341535.1 Acidovorax sp.
GAGGTCAATAATGCGGTTTACGCATTGAACCACAGGCCTAGAAAGTGCTTGGGATACCGCACCCCTCATGAGGTGTTTTACGGCCTGGAGATCACCCCCATTAAACTGCCATCTGATGCACTTTGTCTGTGAATCCGCGATTCAAAATTGCGGCGGCTTCGACCCGCCGGTGGCGCGTCAGGCGTTGCGGGCCACGATGCCCCAGCGCGCCAGCGCCGCGTCATCGCTCACGCGGGCGTCCACCCAGCGCGCGCCGGACGGGGTTTGCTCTTTCTTCCAAAAGGGCGCCTGGGTTTTGAGGTAGTCCATCAAAAACTCGCAGGCCAAAAAACTCTGGCCCCGGTGGGCGCTGGTCACGGCCACCAGAACAATCTGGTCCATCGGCTGCAGCAGCCCCACGCGGTGGATCACGCGGGCGCCCAGGATGTCAAAGCGCCGCAAAGCCTCGTCCACCATGGCCTCGATGGACTTCTCGGTCATGCCCGGGTAGTGCTCCAGTTCCAGGATCGATACTGCATGGCCCTCGTTGCGGTCGCGCACCGTGCCCACAAAGCTGCACACCGCGCCCACACCGGGCTGACCCCGGCGCAGCGCAGCCAGCTCATGGCTGAGGTCGAAGTCTTCCGTCTGGATGGAAACGCGGGGCAGGCTCATGGCAGGGCGGATTCTCGGTGCAAACAGGGGCGAACGTAGCGCACGGGCCTTATGGCGAGCGGTGCAGGCGTGGCGCGGCCAGCAAGGCGCGCTCTTCCTCCAGCACCTTATGGAGCTGGATGTGTGCCGGGGTGGGCGGCAGCCGGGCTGCCAGCGCCTGCAGCCGGGTGATGTCGCCCACCGTGGGTGCCACCTTGATCTGCGCGATGGCAGCGGCCACATTGCCGCTCTGGATGAGGGCCATCACCTTGGCGGGCCACTCGCTTTTGTGTCTGGACATGGGATCGGGCCGAAGTTGTTGCCAGCAATTGTCGTTACGATCGTTGCACTGTACCCGCACCGCCACCTGCCCCGCACCATCGCACCCCACCCATGGCCACCCAGACCATCGACACGCCCCTGTACAAGCTGTACCCGTCGCCCCGCAACACCACGCGCGATGTGTTCGAGCACCAGGTGTTCGTGCCCTACCCCTACGCGCTGATCGACCTGCCCAGCATGGACCTGGCGGGCCGCACGACGCTGTTCGCAGCCTGCCGCTTGTCCGACATGAAGATGGGCCAGGTGGTGACCTTCGAGCTGCCGGCCGACCAGGCCCGCTTTGAGCGCCTGTTCACCCCGGACTGACACGCCGACCGCCCCCTGCCTCACACGCCATACGCATGATCGAAGACGACAACCAGATCCATGTTCCGCCGTCGTTCATGGCGGTGTACTCCGACGCACGCGGCCGCCTGCGCGAGAAGGCCCCCACCGTGCGCGCCCGCTACGAGCTGTGCGAGGACCTGGCTGGCCACCTGGTAGAGCACGCGCAGACGCTCTACCACGTACAGGCGCCGTCCGAGGCCGAGATTTTGCGGCGCATTCACGCTGGCCTGTGCGCGGCAGAGTCGGGCGTATCGGTACCCGAGGCGACCTGGGTTGTGACGCGGCTGGCCGAGCTGCTGGCGTGGCCATGCCCCGAACTGCCTGCGCCTGCGGCCGACGCCACCCCATCGCCACCTGTTGCACGCTGAACACGGCGATGGCCCCAACCCAGCCTGTCTGAGCACAGCAAGCACGCGCCGCACCTATACTGAACGACATGCCCATCCACCGCGCCATCCTGACCGCCGCCATCCCCGTGGTGGCAGCGTCGTGCGTGGGCAAAACCAAAAAACCAGAGCTCATCTGACCGGAGCTGTGGTTCCGTCCGGATGAGCGACGGAACCACCTGGCAGACAGCCCCCGGCACCCTGCTCTTGCGGCCTCTCGTGCGCACACCCTGACGGTTCTTCCATCGGTCGAAACATTCAAAGGCTATTGCTGCGCCATGTCTTCCATCCTCTGTGCCTCCTCCATTTCGCCCGCCTCGCCCGCCTCGCCCGCCTTGCACGCAGGCCCGCTCCGATTCCGCGGCCTCTGGATTCCGCTGGTCACCCCGTTTCTTCATGACGGCAGCGTGGACCACGCCGCCCTTGCAGCGCTCACAGCCCGCATGCGGGCTGCCGGTGTGTCAGGCGTGGTGGCCTGCGGCTCCACCGGCGAGGCTGCAGCCTTGTCAAAGCACGAGCAGCTTGCAGTGCTGGAGACCGTGCTGCAGGCCGCGCTCGATCTACCAGTGGTGATGGGCCTCTCGGGCTACCACCTGGGCCAGACCATCGAGCAAATACAGGCCCTGGCGGCGTACCCGCCGCTGGCGGGCATTCTGGTGCCAGCGCCGCACTACATCCGGCCCTCGCAAGAAGGATTGCTGCACTGGTTCCGGGCCATTGCCGACGCAAGCGCGGTGCCGCTCATCGTCTACGACATTCCGTACCGCACGGGCGCTGTGCTGGCCACTGACACCTTGCTCAGCCTGGCCAGCCACCCGCGCATCGTCGCCCTCAAGGACTGCGCAGGCGACATGGCCAAGACACAGGCGCTGATGGCCGATGGCCGTCTGGACATCCTGGCGGGCGAAGACGCGCAGATTTTCAGCACGATGGCACTGGGCGGCGCGGGCGCCATTGCCGCCAGCGCGCACTGGCAGACGGAGCGCTTTGTGCAGCTGATGCATCAACTCGCGCATGGCGACCTGCCTGCGGCGCGCAGCACCTGGCAGGCGCTGCTGCCCTGGGTGCAAGCGTGCTTTGCCGAGCCCAACCCCGCGCCGCTCAAGGCCGTGCTGGCGCAGGCTGGCTGGATGCACAACCTGCTGCGCGCGCCGATGATGCCGGCCACACCGGCGCTCACCCAGCGGCTGCAGGCCTTGGCGGCGGGTCAGGAAAGCGGGTTGGGGGTCGCTGCCATGCACGCGGGCAGCTGATGAGGCTCTGCATCGCCATCTGCGGGCTTGGCCGGCACAGGCTCACATGGGTGATGCTCAGCCCCCGGTCACCGGCGGGAAGAACGCTACCTCCGCCGTGGTGGGCAGATCAGCCCATTCGTCGGTGAGCGTTTGGTCGAGGGCTATCCGCACGGCCTTGCCGTGCGCCAGGCTGGCGGCGTGGGCACCGCCACGCGCAATCAGCTCATCGCGCAGCCCGCCCAGCGTGGTGGCATCGGTCTCAACCACCTCCTGCGCTGCGCCGATGGCCTCGCGGATGGATGCGAAATAGCGCACGGTGATCGTTTTCATCGCCCTACCGTTTCAAAAAATCGAAGTGTCGGTCCAACCAAAACGCACACCACGAAGCCGCCGCAGTTCATGACAGGAGATCCGCGAACGTGATGTACCGCACGGTGTCGCCCGGCGCGATGGTGCACCCGGCTGGATTGTCCACCAGGCCATCGCCCCATGCGGCCGAGGTCAGCACACCCGAGCTCTGGTTGGCAAACAGCTCCAGCCCACCCCGCGCGCCACGGCGCACGCGCAGGAATTCGCGTCGCTTATCTGCCCTGGGCCACGCGAAATCGGCCGTGACCGCCATGGATGGGGGAGCCACATCGCGCACGCCCTGCAGCCGCAGCACGAACGGGCGCACCAGCAGGGCAAATGTCACAAAGCTGGACACCGGGTTGCCCGGCAAGCCCATGAAATGCGCGGCACCACCTTCACGCTGGATGTGGCCGTAGGCAAAGGGCTTGCCGGGCTTCATGGCGATCTGCCACAAATCGAGCCGCCCCAGTGACTCCACCGCCGGCTTGATGTGGTCTTCCTCGCCCACGCTCACGCCGCCGCTGGTCAAAATCAGGTCATGCGCGCGGCTGGCCTGGCGCAGCGCGTCGATGGTGGCGTCGCGCCGGTCGGGCACGATGCCGAAATCGCTCACCTCGCAGCCCAGGCGCAGCAGCATGGCGCGCAGAAAAAACCGGTTGCTGTTGTAGATGGCGCCGGGGCGCATCTGCTCGGGCGGCACGTCGCCAGGCATCACGAGTTCGTCGCCCGTGGAAAACAGCGCCACCCTGGGTCGGCGAGCCACCTGCAGCTGGTGCAGGCCGATGCTGGCGGCCAGCCCCAGCGCGGCGGGCGACAGGCGCGTGCCTGCGGCCAGCACCACGGCACCGCGGGTGACGTCTTCGCCCGCGCGGCGAATCCACTGGCCCGGTGGAGGCACCGCGTTGACCCGCACCCGCGGCGGGCCCTCTGCGCCAGGGCTGGTGCCGATGGCCTCGCAGTCTTCCTGCATCAGCACGGCGTCGGCCCCGGCGGGCACCGGCGCGCCGGTGAAGATGCGCGCAGCCGTGCCGGGCTGCAGCGGCTGGCCGGCGCTGCCTGCGGCAATGCGCTGCGACACGGGCAGCTCCAACCCCGGCGCAGTCACGTCGGCGCAGCGCACGGCATAGCCGTCCATGGAGCTGTTGTCCTGCGGCGGCACCTGCAGTGCCGAGATGCAGTCCTGCGCGAGTACCCTGCCGTCGGCATCGAAGGTGGTCACGGTATCGTGGCCGGGCAGCGGCACCGCCTGCGCCAGCAGGTCGGCCAAGGCATCGTCCAGCGGTTTCAGGGGCTTGGGTGTGGGTTTCATGGCGGGCGCTGACTCGGCGGTTTCAGGGCGTCGCGATGGGCAAGGCGGCACCGTGCACCGCCCAGTCGTATTCGAAGCGGTGCGCATGCTCCAGCAAAAAGTCGGCCACGGCGGACGGCGAGTTCAGGTCCAAGACCGGCAGGCCGGTCGGTACCGGCAATTGCGCGGGGGCGTCCGTGGCGACCGCCACCACGAAGTCGTCTTCGGGGTAGCGCACGGGGCGCGTTGGCTGGCCGGCCAGGGGCTGACGCCAGACCTCGATCTTGAGCAAGTCGCTGTCCTTGAAGCCTTCGACCAGCACCCAGTCCACGCCCTGGTACAGCTCGGCAAGCAGGTGGTGCACGCTGAGGGCGGCGGGGCGCTCAAACTCGCGCACCAGCATGAGCCGCTTGTCGGAAGCGGCCACCACCTCAAACGCACCGGCTTCGCGGTGGCGGTAGGTGTCCTTGCCGGGATGGTCCACATCAAAACTGTGGTGGGCATGTTTGACCACCGAAACGCGCAGGCCACGCAGGCGCAGCTCGGGAATCAATTGCTCGACCAACGTGGTCTTGCCACTGCCGGAAAAGCCGGCAAAACCTGCAACCTTCATCCAGCGCTCCTTGTATAGCTATGCAATTTATAGCTTTTAACCCTTACCAGACAAGCGCGTAGGGCATTATTTATCTTCAAAATCGGCCGTGGTGACCCAGAGCGGGCCTATTGCGGCACAACAGGGTTGCAGTGGCGTTCGATGTAGGCCTTGACCTGCTCCACATCGGCAGGCATGACCTGCACGCGCTTGGGCAGGGCTTCGATGCCTTCAAACTTGGCGGGGCGCTCGGGCGCGTGGCCCAGCGCCAGGGTGATGGTCTCGGCAAACTTGATGGGCAGAGCCGTCTCCAGCACGATCATCGGCACGCTGGCGTCCTGGTGGTGCTCCAGCGCCACTTTGACGCCGTCGGCGGTATGGGTGTCGATGGTCACGCCATGGCGCTTGTAGTTGTCCTTGATGGTGGCCAGGCGGTCGGCATGGGTGCTCTTGCCGCTTTCAAAGCCGTACCGGGCTGCGGCTTGGGCAAAGTGCGGGTCGGCGCTCAGGTCGAACCGGCCATGGCCCGCCAGCGCGTCGCCAAACAATGCCTTCACGCGTGCGCCGTCGCGGCCCAGCAGGTCGAACACAAAGCGCTCGAAGTTGCTGGCCTTGCTGATGTCCATCGAGGGGCTTGAGGTTTCGTGCGTGTCGGCGCTGCCGCGCACCCGGTACACCCCAGTGCGGAAGAACTCATCGAGCACATCGTTTTCATTGGTTGCCACCACCAGCTTGTGGATCGGCAGGCCCATCATGCGCGCCACATGGCCCGCGCAGACGTTGCCGAAGTTGCCCGAGGGCACGGTGAAGCTGACCTTCTGGTCGTTGGTCTCGGTGGCCTGGATGTAGCCCGCAAAGTAGTACACCACCTGCGCCAGCAGGCGCGCCCAGTTGATGGAGTTGACGGTGCCAATCTTGTACTTGCGCTTGAAAGCGAGGTCGTTGGAGACGGCCTTGACGATGTCCTGGCAGTCATCAAAAACGCCTTCGATGGCAATGTTGTGGATGTTCTCGTCTTGCAGGCTGAACATCTGCGCCTGCTGGAAGGCGCTCATGCGGCCGTGCGGGCTGGTCATGAAGACGCGGATGCCCTTTTTGCCGCGCATGGCGTATTCAGCGGCACTGCCGGTATCGCCGCTGGTGGCGCCCAGGATGTTGAGCTGCTCGCCTCGGCGCTTGAGCTCATACTCGAACAGGTTGCCCAGGAGTTGCATGGCCATGTCCTTGAAGGCCAGCGTGGGGCCGTTGGACAGGGCTTCGAGCCACAGACTGTTTTCCAGATGCCGCAAGGGCACGATTTCGCCCGTGCCGAACACCTCGGCCGTGTAGGTCTTGGCGCACAGGGCCTTCATGTCGGCGGGCGGGATATCGTCGATGTACATCGACAGAATCTGAAACGCCAGTTCAGCATAACCCTGCTTGTGATAAGCCTCGCGCAGGCGGGTGAGCATGACATCGTCCACCTGCGGGTAGTGCTCGGGCAGGTACAGGCCGCCATCGGGGGCCAAGCCTTCGAGCAGGATGTCGCAAAAGCGCTTGGATTCTTGCTGATGGTCGGCCTGGCCGCGGGTGCTGATGTATTTCATGAGGATTTCTGTCGGTGTGGGGTCCTGGCGGCTCGCTTAAAAACTGATGCCGTAGACCCGGATGTCAATGTAAAAGCGCGTGGCAATCAGTACCGTGAAGCCACCGATGAGCACCAACCAGTGCAGGAACCTGTCGTGCACGTTGTCGGTGCGTTCGAGCAGCGCGAAGTAAAGCCATGCCGCGCCAAAGCTGCCCGCACCGTTGATCAACGCATCGGTCCGCGCCAGGAAGCCCGACAGCGCCAGCGTGACCAGCACGCCGAACCAGAAAGCCAGGTGCCAGCGCGGCATGTCGACCGCAGACAGCTTGAGCAATGCCACCAGCGTGAGTACGGCAACCAGGGTGGGCATGGCGCGGCGCGGGGTTCATGATCTGGCGAACTCCGGTGGCGCGGCTCAGTTGAGCTCTTCCTTGCGGATGCGGGTGATGGGCGCCAGCACGGTGGGCAAGGCCTGCATCTGGGCGATGACGGCGTTCATGGTGCCTTCGCGGGTGTCGTGCGTGAGGATGATGAGGTCGGTTTGCGTGGACCCCTCGCCGCCCACCTCGTCGGCCTCGCGCTGCAGCACGGCGTCGATGCTCACACCGGCTTCGGCCAGCAGGCCCGTGACCTTGGCCAGCACGCCGGCCTGGTCGGCCACGGAGAGGCGCAGGTAGTAGCTGGTGACCACTTCGCTCATGGGCAGCACCGGCAGCGCATCCATCGCATCGCTGAGCGTCTGCGGCTGGAAGGCCAGATGCGGCACGCGGTGTTCGGGGTCGGCCGTGTGCAGACGGGCAATGTCCACCAGGTCGGCAATCACGGCGCTGGCCGTGGGTTCGGAGCCCGCGCCCTTGCCGTAGTACAGCGTGGACCCCACGGCATCGCCCTGCACCACCACGGCGTTCATTGCGCCTTCCACGTTGGCGATCAGGCGCTTGGAGGGCACCAGGCTGGGGTGCACGCGCAACTCGATTCCCTTGTCGGCGCGCTTGGTGATGCCCAACAGCTTGATGCGGTAGCCCAGTTGCTCGGCGTACTTGATATCAGCCGCGCCCAGGTGGGTGATGCCTTCTACGTAGGCCTTGTCAAACTGCACCGGGATGCCAAAGGCAATGGCGCTCATCAGCGTGACCTTGTGCGCGGCGTCCACGCCTTCGATGTCGAAGGTCGGGTCGGCCTCTGCATAGCCCAGGCGCTGGGCTTCCTTGAGCACCACGTCAAAGTCCAGCCCCTTGTCGCGCATTTCGCTCAGGATGAAGTTGGTGGTGCCGTTGATGATGCCGGCAATCCACTGGATGCGGTTGGCCGTGAGGCCTTCACGCAGAGCCTTGATGATGGGAATGCCACCGGCCACGGCAGCCTCGAACGCCACCATCACACCCTTGGCCGACGCAGCCGCAAAGATCTCGGTGCCATGCACGGCCAGCAGCGCCTTGTTGGCGGTGACCACATGCTTGCCAGCGGCAATGGCCTCCAGCACCAGCGCACGGGCAATGCCGTAGCCACCGATGAGCTCGATCACGATGTCGATGTCGGGGTTGGCGATGACCGCCCGCGCATCGTTGACCACCTGCACGCCATCGCCGACCACGCTGCGGGCGCGCTCGACATCAAGGTCGGCCACCATGGTGATCTCGATGCCACGACCGGCGCGGCGGCTGATCTCGTCCTGGTTGCGCCGCAGCACGTTGAACACGCCGCTACCGACGGTGCCGATGCCCAGCAGGCCTACTTGGATGGGTTTCATGGTCATAACTCGAGTGAACTGGAAATCATGGGAAATACAGACGGCCACTGCCGCATTCGGGCGACCGGGTCACAGGCAGCGGCCGTCGTCAAGCGCCACGGATGCATCCACCAGAAATCGCCGAATCGGCGGCCTTTCATGGCCGAACGCCCGGCGGGTGCGGGGGTGGTCACACGGCAGCGCCCAGGCCCGCAGCGTTGCCGCAGCCAGGGCCCACGGGGCGGTTTCCTGGCCCAGTCCCCGACGGGTCAACCGAGTGGAACGCCTCATGAAAAACCCGCAACCTGCCGTGTGGATGAGCCCCGCCTCACGCCGCTGCGCTCGGGTGGCGCTTGCGATACTGCTCCAGGAACCGCGCCACGCGCCCGATGGCATCGCGCAGGTCGTCCTCATGGGGCAGGAACACGATGCGGAAGTGGTCCGGGGCGGCCCAGTTGAAACCGGTGCCCTGCACCAGCATCACCTTGGTTTCCTGCAGCAGTTCCAGGAAGAACTGCTGGTCGTCCTTGATCGGATACACCGCCGGGTCCAGCCGCGGAAACATGTACAGCGCAGCGCGCGGCTTGACGCAGGTGACCCCGGGGATGGCGGTGATCAGCTGATATGCCAGGTCGCGCTGCTTGCGCAGGCGGCCGCCTTCGCCGACCAGCTCGTTGATGCTCTGGTGACCGCCCAGCGCGGTCTGGATAGCCCACTGACCGGGCACATTGGCGCACAGCCGCATGTTCGAGAGCATGTTCAGGCCCTCGATGTAGTCGCGGGCGCGCTTCTTGTCGCCCGACACCACCAGCCAGCCGGCGCGGTAGCCACACGAGCGGTAGCTCTTGGACAGCGAGTTGAAGGTCAAGGTGAGCACATCCTCGCTGAGCGACCCGATGGCCGTGTGCTTGGCGCCGTCATACAGGACCTTGTCATAGACCTCGTCGGCAAAGATCACCAGCCCATGGGCGCGCGCGATCTCGACAATGCCCTTGAGCAGCTCGTCAGAGTAGAGGGCACCCGTGGGGTTGTTGGGGTTGATGACCACGATGCCCTTGGTGCGGGGCGTGATCCGGGCGCGAATATCGTCCAGGTCCGGCATCCAGCCATTGGCCTCATCACACAGGTAGTGCACCGGCGTGCCCCCCGACAGGCTGGCAGCCGCCGTCCAGAGGGGATAGTCAGGAGATGGCAGCAGCAGTTCATCGCCCGTGTCCAGCAGGGCATTGGTGGCCATGACGATGAGCTCGCTGGCGCCGTTACCCAGATAGATGTCGTCCAGGGTCACGCCCTTGACGCCCTGCTTCTGGGTTTCGTGCATCACCGCCTTGCGGGCTGCAAAAATGCCTTTGCTGTCCGAATACCCCGCCGAGTTGGGCAGGTTGCGGATCATGTCCTGCTGGATCTCTTCGGGGGAATCAAAGCCGAACACGGCCAGGTTGCCGATGTTGAGCTTGATGATCTTGTGGCCGTCTTCTTCCATCCTCTTGGCCGCGTCCATGATCGGGCCCCGGATGTCATAGCAGACGTTGGCAAGCTTGGCAGACTTTTGGACGGTTTTCATGCGCTGGCGGTGGAGCTGGGGCCTTGGGCCGCCGGGGGGCGGGCTCGCTGTGGCGAAACCTATAATTTGACCACAGTTCAATCATCGGCCGGGCACTGCCGCCGGTGCGAGCCTGTGCCAGCCCGTCATCCCCGCCCTGCCCCAAGCTCCATGCCATGAAATTCCAGCCCGACCGCTCCGAAGCGCAGACCATCAGCGGCTACGGCCCAGGCTGGATCAAGGTGGACGGTGAAACCATCGCCCACAGCGTGATCCTCGGATCGAAGGGGGCTCGCCAGCCTTGGGCCTGTGCACGGTTTGACGAGCTCACCGCCGAGCATTTCGCCCAGCTCGCACAGCTCGACACCGAGCTGGTGATTTTCGGCAGTGGCAATCGCAACCGCTTCCCGCCCCCGGCTTGGCAGGCGCCGCTGATGGCACGCCGCATCGGGCTGGAAACCATGGACACGGCCGCTGCCTGCCGAACCTACAACATCCTCGCCAGCGAGGGCCGAAACGTGGTCGTCGCTCTGCTGCTTGAAGACCTGTGCCACCGCTGATGCACTCCACGGGAGACTCTTGGAAACCGCCCAAGACGCCAATGCGCAAGACAGCACGGTATTGGGTTCGAGCCAGCGCCAGCCTCACTCCGACACACTGTCTTACATTTGGTGAGCAAGGGGTTTCAGGGTAAAATCTCGGGTTGCTGTCGGGGCTGGTCACAAGAGCAAAAACGCACACAACTCCCCTTCTTACCAACGACTACACCTGAGAGATTGAACTGCTATGGCGATCGTTGTCAACAAACCCCTTCCTGAATTTGAAGCCAACGCAACCGGCGGTATCAAGGTCTCCAACACCTCCCACCTCGGCCAGGTTCTCATTCTCTACTTCTATCCCAAGGACAACACGCCGGGCTGCACGACCGAGGCCATGCAGTTTCGCGACAAGTACAAAGACTTCGTGAAAGCGGGAGCAGCGGTGTTTGGCGTCTCGCGCGACAACATGAAGTCGCACGATGATTTCAAGGAAAAGCTGGAACTTCCCTTCGAGCTGATCGCCGACACAGAAGAAAAAATGTGTCACATGTTCGGCGTGGTCAAAAACAAAATCATGTACGGCAAGAAGGTCAAGGGCATCGAGCGCAGCACCTTCCTGGTGGGTCCTGACGGTCTGCTGGTGCAAGAGTGGCGCGGCCTGAAAGTGCCTGGCCACGTCGATGAAGTCCTCAAAGCCGTGAAGTCCATCAAAGCACTCAAGAAGGCTGCCTGACTACCCTCTGGTCCCATTGAACACTGCCTTCGTATCGCCATTTGCCCTGCGCTGCTCTGTCTTGGCCTGTAGGCATAATGGTCTGATGCTCCCGGTACCCGTAACGCTTGCCTTCCAACGAAAAGCCGCCTTGGCCCCCAGGCGGCTTTTTGCTTTCTGATCCACTCCATTGACCGAGACCCTGCCACCCATGCCCCTGCCTCCCGCACCCAGCCGACGCGCTGCGCTTCTGGCGCCCGAAGCCTTCGAGATCTCCGCTCGCCCACGCGCATCCTCCGCCGACGCAGCCGAAGGAACGACCGCCGTCGCCCCCACCCGATCCCCCGCCACCGGTCGCAGTGGACGCAGAATCGACAGCGTAGCGTCGCCCACCATGCAAGAGACACCCAGCGGCATGATGCAGATCGAAACGCGCGTCCTCCACACCGATCGCGCCCAGGTTGTACCGAACCGGGGCCGCGGGGGTGACAGCAGCCAGACTCCGGTGGCAGCTGCCGTCGCAGAGACGCCGCCTCGCGGCAAGGCCCGCCGTACTGGCACCACGGCCAAGGCAGCGGTTGCACCGGCCGAATCCCCGGCACGGGCCCAATCAGCAGTGGTCGGCGGCCATGCCAAGCGCCCGAACGGCACCCGCGGCCCCGCCAAGCTCTTCGTGCTCGACACCAACGTGCTGCTGCACGACCCCACCAGCCTTTTCAGGTTTGAGGAGCATGACATCTTCCTGCCGATGATCGTACTGGAAGAACTGGATGGCCATAAAAAGGGCATGACGGAAGTCGCCCGCAACGGCCGCCAGACCAGCCGCACGCTGGATGCCCTGGCTGGCGTGCGAGGCGCGGATATCGGCTGTGGACTCAAGCTCGACTCCACGGGTCAGCAGGCCGCCAGGGGCTGCCTGTACTTCCAGACCGCGGCACTGGACTACAGCCTGCCCTCAAGCCTGCCCCAGGGCAAGGCCGACAACCAGATCCTCGGGGTGGTCGCTGCGCTTGCCAAGGCACATGCGCCGCGCGAAGTGGTCCTGGTGTCCAAGGACATCAACATGCGCGTGAAGGCGCGCGCCCTGGGCCTGAATGCTGAGGACTACCAGAACGACAAGACACTGGAAGACGGCGACCTGCTCTACTCCGGCGTGCTGGCCCTGCCGCAAAATTTCTGGTCCAAAAGCGGCAAGAACGTCGAGAGCTGGCAAAGCGGCGCGCACACCTACTACCGCATCGGCGGGCCCATCGTGCCCCAGCTGATGATCAACCAGTTCGTGTACTTTGAAGCCCCCGGCGAACCCAGCCTGTTTGCGCGCGTGAGTGAAATCCGCGAAAAAACCGCCGTACTCCAGACGCTCAAGGATTACGGCTCCGCGAAAAATGCCGTCTGGGGCGTTACCACGCGCAACCGTGAACAAAACTACGCCATGAACCTGCTCACGGATCCCGAGATCGACTTCGTGACGCTGACCGGCACGGCCGGCACCGGCAAAACGCTGCTGGCGCTCGCTGCAGGTCTGACGCAGGTTCTGGACGACCGCCGCTACACCGAGATCATCATGACCCGCGCCACGGTCAGCGTGGGCGAAGACATCGGTTTCCTGCCCGGCACCGAAGAAGAAAAGATGGGCCCATGGATGGGCGCGCTGGACGACAACCTGGAGTTTCTGGCCAAGGGCGACGGCGGTAACGCCGGCGAGTGGGGCCGCGCTGCCACCAATGAACTCATCCGCAGCCGCATCAAGATCAAGAGCATGAACTTCATGCGCGGCCGCACCTTCCTGAACAAGTACGTGATCATCGACGAGGCCCAGAACCTGACGCCCAAGCAGATGAAGACGCTGATCACGCGCGCGGGCCCGGGCACCAAGATCATCTGCATGGGTAACCTGGCGCAGATTGATACGCCCTACCTCACAGAAGGTTCCTCTGGCCTCACCTATGCCGTCGACCGCTTCAAAGGCTGGCCGCACAGCGGACACATCACGCTGGCACGCGGTGAGCGGTCGCGCCTGGCCGACTTTGCCAGCGAAGTGCTCTGAGCATGGTGGGGTGGGTCGCAGCGCTCAAACTCGTGCCATGGGGCGATGTCATTGAGGCCGCGCCCCAGATTCTGAACGCGGCCAAGAAGCTGCTCGGCACCCGTCACAGGGGCAAGGCTGACGCAACCGGCGCAGCGTCACAGGTGGGCGCAGGTGACGAAACTGCACTGCCTGCCCAGGCGCAGCTACAGCATTTGCGCGCACGCATCAGCCAGCTGGAGCAAGAGCAAATCGACGGCGCAGCGCTCATCCAGTCGCTGGCGCAGCAAAACGCGCAGGTGATTCGCGCGGTGGAAGACCTGCGTCAACGCTGCCGCCGCCTGACGCAGGCTGTCGCCGTACTCAGCGCAGCTTGTCTTGGGCTGCTGGTCTGGGCGGTGGCGTCATAACAGATCAGCGCGCCACACGCAGCAGCGGTGCGCCAGACTGGCCCGCAACGAACTCCCGAGGGGCCGGGCCGCCCGGCCTTCGCATCGCCTTAAAAACGCCGGGATGGGCACCAGAAGCTCGAATGCTATTATGTTTGTAGCATCAAACGCTTATAAATCAAGCGCAAACAGTCCTTTTGACTAGTAATCGTCCTCTGAACCCTTCGCCAGGTTTTCAAACCGCGTCTGGTTCTTCTGGAAATACAGCTTCACAGTGCCGGTCGGCCCGTTGCGTTGCTTGCCGATGATGACCTCGGCCACATTGGGCTCCTTGGAGTCCTTGTTGTAGTAGTCGTCGCGATAGATGAACATGATGATGTCGGCATCCTGCTCGATGGCACCGGATTCGCGCAGGTCGGACATCAGGGGGCGCTTGTCCGTGCGTTGCTCCACCGAGCGGTTGAGCTGCGACAGCGCGATCACCGGGCACTGCAACTCCTTGGCCAGCCCCTTCATGCCGCGCGAGATCTCGCCCAGCACCGTGGCGCGGTTCTCCTCGCTGCCGCCGCCGGAGCCGCTCATCAGCTGCAGGTAGTCCACGACGATCAGCCCGAGCGTGCCCCCGTACTGGCGCGCCAGGCGCCGCGCCCGCGCCCGAAGCTCGGCCGGATTGAGCGCCGCCGTCTCGTCGAGGATGACGGGGGCGTGCGCCAGCTTGTGCGCGGCGCCGGGCAGCCGCTGCGAC